>NZ_JAQYXB010000684.1:0-359205 GCF_036322405.1 Streptomyces sp. SP17BM10
CCCCAAAAGACGCGGGGCCGGCCTGAGCCTCTACCAAGTCGTCCGCGAGCTCCAGATCCTTCTGGCGACCTGGGCCGGCGCCTGCCCCACCTGCCACCGCGACATACCCACACGAAAACAGACCTGACCAAGCCCTACTAGCCGTGAGCGCCGCGCAGCGCCTTCATCAGGACCTCGGCCACCCGTTCCTGCTGCGCGACGGTCATCTGCGGGTAGAGCGGGAGGGTGAGCAGTTCGCGTGCGGCCCGTTCGGCGGTCGGGAAGGCGCCCTCGCGGTGGCCGAGGAAGCGGAACGCGGGCTGGAGGTGCACCGGGACGGGGTAGTGGACGCCGGCGCCGATCCCGGCGGCGTGCAGGGCGGCGAGCACCGCGTCGCGGTCCCGGCCGGGGTCGATCCGCACCGCGTACAGGTGCCAGACGTGCTCGTTGCCGGGGGCGGTGCGGGGCAGCGTGAGGCCGTCGACGTCGCCGAGCAGCGCGTCGTAGCAGGCGGCGGCGGCACGGCGGGCGGCGTTCCAGGCGGGCAGGCGGCGGAGTTTGGCGCGCAGGACGACGGCCTGGAGGGCGTCCATCCGGGAGTTGAGGCCGACGCGTTCGTGGGTGTACTTCTCGCGGGCGCCGTGGTCGCCGATGAGCCGGACGGCGTCGGCGAGTCCGGGGTCGTCGGTGAGCACCGCGCCGGCGTCGCCGTAGGCGCCGAGGTTCTTGCCGGGGTAGAAGCTGGTGGCCGCGATCCGCCCGTACGCGCCGCGCCCGTGCTGCCGGGCGCCCTGGGACTGCGCGGCGTCCTCCACCACCGGCCGCCCGTCGGCCAGTTCGAGCAGCGGGCCCATGGGGGCGAGCTGGCCGTTGAGGTGGACGGGCAGCAGCGCGACGGCCCCGGGGAGCGCGTCGGCGGCGCGCGCCGGGTCGATCAGCAGGTGCGCCGGGTCGGCGTCGACGAGCACCGGGTGCAGTCCGGCCCGCAGCACGGCCTCGGCGGTGGCGACGAAGGTGTTGGCGGGCAGCACGACGCCGCCGCCCGGCGGCAGGTCGAGGGCGCGCAGGGCGAGTTCGAGGGCGTCGGTGCCGTTGGCGGCGCCGACGCAGTGCCGGGTGCCGGTGAAGTCGGCGTACTCCCGCTCGAACGCGGCCACTTCGGGGCCCTTGACGAAGCCACCGCGGGCGAGGACGCGCTCGAAGCCGGCCCGGACCTCGGCCGCGACCTCGGTGTGGGCGGCGGCCAGGTCCACCAGCGGGACGGCGCCGGTGCCGCCGGTCACAGGACCACCACCCCCGCGGCCTCCTCGGCCCGGTCGGCCGCCCCCACCGGGATGGTCGCCCCGCCGAGGCGCAGGCTCAGCGAGGCCGCCTCCAGCAGCCGCAGCACCCGCACCCCGGCGTGCCCGTCGGTGAGCGGCGCGCGGCCCTCGACGATCGCGGCGGCGAACTCGGCCATCACGTTGCGCAGCGCCTCCTGTTCGACCAGCGCGGGCGCGACCATCTCGCCGACGCGGTAGGAGATCAGCGCCCGGTGCCGGATCGCGTCGGTGACCTGTTCCGGCGGGGTGAGGTCGACGCCCCGGTCGTGCACGGCCAGGCGGGCCTGCGGGTTGAGGTCGTCCCAGACGAGGGTGCGCCGGGAGCCGCCGATCAGCGTGGTGCGGACCTTCGTCGGGGAGAGCCAGTTGACGTGGCAGTGGGCGAGGGCGCCGTTGCTCAGCCGGACCGTCAGGTAGGCGACGCAGGCACGCCCGGCGCCGATCGGGTCGGCGCCCTGGGCGGACACCCCGACCGGCTCGACACCGGGCGGCAGGACGAAGTCGAGGACGGAGAGGTCGTGCGGGGCGAGGTCCCACAGCACGTCCACGTCCGGCTGCACCAGGCCGAGGTTGATCCGCACCGAGTCGAAGAACTGGACGTCGCCGATCTCGCCGCCGTGCACGAGCTCGCGGATCCGGCGCACCGCCGGGGTGTAGCAGAAGGTGTGGTCGCACATCAGCACGAGCCCGCGCCGCCCGGCGAGTTCGACGAGCTCGGCGGCCTCGGCGGCGGAGGTGGTGATCGGCTTCTCGACCAGGACGTGCTTGCCGGCCTCCAGCGCGGCCCGGACGAGCCCGTAGTGCGCGGCGGCGGGCGCGGCCACCGCGACGGCCCCGACCCGCTCGTCGTCCAGCACCCGCCGGTACGAGGAGGTCGCGCCGACGGTGCTGTACTCCCCCAGCACCGCACGGGCCTTGGCCTCGTCGAGGTCGCACAGCCAGTGCAGCCGCAGCGCCGGGGTGTGCTGGGCGTTGCGGACCAGCTTGGGGCCCCAGTAGCCGGCGCCGACCACGGCGACGCCGACCGGCCGGGCGGGGACGGGCCGGGGCGGTTCGCCCGGGGTGGGCACGTGTCCGCCGGGCGCCTCGTTGGCGTCCTCGGCCGCGCCCGGTCCGCCGCCACGCCCCGCGTCCCGTCCCGACGTCGGAGAAGTCATCGCACGAGCCCCCTCGCTCCGGCACCGGGCAGGCGCGCCCCGGCGGCCCCAACGGTCGGCGCGGGCACCGGATCCGGGCCCGCCGCCCGGCGTCCCGGACGGGCGGCCGCGTCCCCTCGGCTCGCTGCCGGAACGGTACCGGCCACCGCCGGGGACGGGGGACGGTTTCGGTGAATCGGCGGACAAGTCATGACGGCGGCGTGCAGATTGAGCCAGTGTTCCGTCGGGACCGCGTCCTGAACCCGTCGGGTCCCGGAGTCCGTTCGCCCACCCCCGCACCCCGGTTGTGCAGATGTCGGTGTCGTTTGACAGGCTTGCCCCCGGACTGGACGGACCAGTCCGGCCGTCGGCGCGGACGAGGAGGCAGACGCATGACCACCGGTGAGCCGGCGGGCCCGCCCGTGCTGCGCCACCTGCGCGACAGCCTGCTGCCCGCCGTCGCCGCCGCGCTGTCGCTCAAGGGCGGCGAGGTGCACACCCTGGCCGGGGACAAGTCCGCCCGGCGCCCGGTCCTGCATCCGCTGGTCGGCGGGTTCCTGGACGGCCTGCCGGTCGAGCTGCGCGAGCGCTTCACCGGCCGCTGCCCGGAGGCGGTGCTGCTGTCGCAGTACCTGACCGCGGTGGACGGCAAGCGCTCCAAGCGCGCCGCCCGCAAGCCGATGAGCCTGCACGAGGCCCGCAAGGCGCTCAAGGGCTCCCGGATGACCACCGTCCGGATCCGCGAGGAGGACGACCCGGCGCACGGCACCCACGCGCCGCCGTGCCGCTCGTGCGTCCCGCTGCTGGAGCACTTCACCGTGCAGAGCGTCGCGGTCGGGCCGCCCGCCCGCTGACCGCCACCCGCACCGGCGCCCGCCGTCGGCGCGGTGCCGCGTCCCGGCCGACGTCCTGCCGCCGCCCTGCCCCCGAACCACCGGAGCCCGTCCTGAACCCGCCCAGCCCGCCACCGCCCCCGCCGGCCACCCTGGTCGCGGGTCCCCCCGGGCGGACCCGCCCGCGCTTCCCCGCCGACGTCGCCGCCGAGCTCAAGGCGGCCGGCTGGCACCCCGGCCGCTGGGAGATCCGGCGGGCCGAGGAGTGGGCCGACACCCTGGCTGGACACGGCGATCCGGCCGGTGTGCCGCACGCGGTGTTCCCTGCGGCGGTGGAGGCCTGGGCCGAGTTCGGCGGCCTCGCCTTCGACCTGTCCGGCGCGGGCCGCCAGCTGGCCCGCACGCCGTTCCTGATCGATCCGATGTGCGGGCTTCACCTGCCGCGCACCCTGGCCGACCTCGGCCGCGCGCTGGGCAGCAAGGTCGCGCCGCTCGGCGAGGAGGCGTACGGGCAGGCGCTGTTGGCCGTCGACGAGGAGGGCCGCGTCTACAGCCTGGATCACACGGGAGAGTGGTTTCTCGGCCACGGGATCGACCAGGCGATCACGACCCTGGTCCTCGGCACCGCCCCCGAGCGGCTGCGCACCGCGGACGAGTACTGAGGCCGGCGCGAGGACGGGAGGCTACCGCAGCGGTTCGGCGCGGACGGCCAGCCGGGAGGGCAGCACCGCCTCCACCCGGAACCCGCCGTCCGCCTCCGGCCCGGCCGAGAAGGTGCCGCCGAGCGCGATCACCCGCTCGCGCATCCCGACCAGCCCGTTGCCCCCGCTCGGCAGCGCCGCCGAGCCGTGCTCGCCGCCCGGGCAGGCGTTGACGACGCTGACCCGCACCCCGTTCGGCGCGTACGCGAGCAGGACGGACACCTCCGCGCCGCCGGCGTGCTTGTGCGCGTTGGTCAGGCCCTCCTGGACCACCCGGTACGCGGTCTGCTCGGCCTCGCCGGTGAACTGCTGCCGGCTGCCGCTGACCGTCAGGGTGACCGCCATCCCGGCCGCCCGGGACTGGTCGACCAGCCGCGGCAGCCCGGCCAGCGAGTCCGGTTCGGCCGGGCGCTCGTCGTCCATCCGCAGCACGCCGAGGATCTCGCGCAGCTCGTTGAGCGCCTGCCGGCCGACCTCGCCCATCAGCTTGGCGCTCTGCGCGGCCTTCTGCGGGTCCTTGGCGACGACCCGCTCCAGCGCCCCCGCGTGGACCACCATCAGCGACACCCGGTGCGCGACCACGTCGTGCATCTCGCGGGCGATCCGCGTGCGCTCCTCGAGCCGGGCCCGGCGGGCGCGCTCCTGGGCCTGCTCGGCCAGCAGGTCCAGCTCGGTCTCCAGGCCGTGCGCGCGGTCCTTGAGCGACTCGATGAGCCGCCGCCGCGCGCCCACGTAGAGACCGGTCACCACCGGCGGGACGGTCAGGCCGACCGCCACCAGGACGGATATCAGCACCTGGACCCAGAGCGGCGTCGGGTCCGGGGGGCCGTCGCCGCCGGGCAGCAGCATCGACACCAGCATCACGGTGACGGCCTCGGCGAAGGCCAGCGCCGACAGCGCGACCACCCGGCGGCGGCGCGAGGGCCACTCCCAGGTCTCGGCCAGCGTGTACAGGGCCACCACCAGCAGCACGACGCCCAGCATCCCGGGCATCGCCGCCAGCGTGACCAGCACCGGCACGGCCGGCCAGCGCCGCCGCAGCACCAGCGAGCCGCCGGCCAGCGCGCCGAGCACCGCGATGCCGGCCGCGCCGGCGGCGCTCAGGTGGGCGCGGGCGGAGAGGAAGGCGATGGTGCTGAGCGAGCACTCCACCGCGGCCAGCAGCGCCAGCCCGATGTCGAGGAATGCGCTGCGCGGCCGTTCCCACCACCAGAACGACCGGACCGGCGCGCGCTCCCCAGGCGACTTGCTCATGCCTGACAGCCTAAGGCGCAGCCCCGTTGCCTCCCCACCGGGATGGCCCCGCCGACTTCCCCGGGCCTTCCAGTGGTCCAGACCACATGGCGGTCGCGGTGATCCTGTCCGCCATCCGGCCACCTCGCGGACACCGACCTCCCCGACACCTATGCTGGTCGCGTCGGACAGCGCGGTCCGCACGCGTCACACCCGCCACACGCGGGCGGACCTGTGACGATGAGCCGTTGCCGAACCCCACCACCTCAGGGAGCCAGCCGTGACCGCTCCGGTCCCCAACCCGGCGGACAGCCCCGCCTCCGTCGCCTCCGCCGGCCCAGACGCCGACAACGCGGCGCTGCGCGCGGACATCCGCCGCCTCGGCGATCTGCTCGGCGAGACGCTGGTCCGTCAGGAGGGCCCCCAGCTGCTCGGCCTGGTCGAACAGGTCCGCCTGCTCAGCCGCACCGACGGCGAGGCCACCGCCGAACTCCTCTCCGACATCGACCTGGAGACCGCGGCGAAGCTCGTCCGCGCCTTCTCCACCTACTTCCACCTCGCCAACGTCACCGAACAGGTGCACCGCGGCCGGGAGTTCGCCACCCGCCGCGCCCGCGAGGGCTCGCTGCTCGCGCAGACCGCCGACCAGCTCGCCGAGGCCGACCCCAAGCACCTCCAGGACACCCTGGCCCACCTCGCGGTCCGCCCGGTCTTCACCGCCCACCCCACCGAGGCCGCCCGCCGCAGCGTCCTCAACAAGCTCCGCCGGATCGGCGAACTCCTCGACCGCATCCACCGCGAACAGCTCAGCTCCGGCCTCGCCGCCGCCGGCCCGGCCCGCACCAGCAGCGCCAAGCGCTCCGCCGACCGCCGCCTGGCCGAGGTCATCGACCTGCTCTGGCAGACCGACGAGCTGCGCATCGCCCGCCCGGAGCCCACCGACGAGGCCCGCAACGCCGTCTACTACCTGGACGAGCTCTACCGCGAGGCCGTCCCCGAGGTCCTGGAGGAGCTGCAGGAGGAACTCGCCCGGGTCGGCCTGAGCCTGCCCGACGGCGTCCGCCCGCTCACCTTCGGCACCTGGATCGGCGGCGACCGCGACGGCAACCCCAACGTCACCCCGCAGGTCACCTGGGACGTCCTCAACCTCCAGCACGAGTACGGCATCAAGGACGCGCTCGCCGCGATCGACGACCTGCGCAACACGCTCTCCACCTCCGAGCGCCTGGCCGGCGCCTCGGCCGAGCTGCTCGCCTCGCTCAACACCGACCTGCACCTGCTCCCCGAACTCAGCCCGCGCTACAAGCGGATGAACGCCGAGGAGCCCTACCGCCTCAAGGCCACCTGCATCCGGCTCAAGCTGGAGAACACCCGCGAGCGCCTGGCCGGCGGCACCCCGCACGTCGAGGGCCGCGACTACCTGGGCACCCGCGAGCTCATCGCCGACCTGCGCCTGATCCAGGAGTCGCTGCGCACCCACCGCGGCGAGCTGATCGCCGACGGCCGCCTCGCCCGCGCGATCCGCACCATCGAGGCGTTCGGCCTCCAGCTCGCCACCATGGACGTCCGCGAGCACGCCGAGGCCCACCACCACGCGCTCGGCCAGCTCTTCGACCGCCTCGGCGAGGAGGCCTGGCGCTACGCCGACATGCCCCGCGAGTACCGCCAGCGGCTGCTCGCCAAGGAGCTCCGCTCGCGCCGCCCGCTCGCCCCCACC
This sequence comes from Streptomyces sp. SP17BM10, assembly GCF_036322405.1. Taxonomy (NCBI): domain Bacteria; kingdom Bacillati; phylum Actinomycetota; class Actinomycetes; order Kitasatosporales; family Streptomycetaceae; genus Streptomyces; species Streptomyces sp. SP17BM10. The sequence continues at coordinate 6,922 of NZ_JAQYXB010000684.1, forward strand.
CCGGCCCCGCTGGACGAGGCCGGCACCAAGACCCTCGGCGTCTTCAACACCATCCGCCAGGGCTTCGAGCGCTTCGGCGACGAGATCGTCGAGAGCTACATCATCTCGATGTGCCAGGGCGCCGACGACGTCTTCGCCGCCACCGTCCTGGCCCGCGAGGCCGGCCTGATCGACCTGCACGCCGGCATCGCCAAGATCGGCATCGTGCCGCTCCTGGAGACCACCGACGAGCTCCAGCAGGCCGACCGCATCCTCGACGAGATGCTCTCCGACCCCTCCTACCGGCTGCTCGTCTCGCTGCGCGGCGACGTCCAGGAGGTCATGCTCGGCTACTCCGACTCCTCCAAGTTCGGCGGCATCACCACCTCCCAGTGGGAGATCCACCGCGCCCAGCGCCGGCTGCGCGACGTCGCCCACCGCTACGGCATCCGGCTGCGCCTGTTCCACGGCCGCGGCGGCACCGTCGGCCGCGGCGGCGGCCCCTCGCACGAGGCCATCCTGGCCCAGCCGTGGGGCACCCTGGAGGGCGAGATCAAGGTCACCGAGCAGGGCGAGGTCATCTCCGACAAGTACCTGCTGCCCTCCCTCGCCCGGGAGAACCTCGAACTGACCATCTCCGCGACGCTCTCCGCCTCCGCGCTGCACACCGCCCCGCGCCAGGCCCCCGAGGAACTGGCCCGCTGGGACGCCGCGATGGACCGCGTCTCGGAGGCCGCCCACACCGCCTACCGCGCCCTGGTCGAGCAGGAGGACCTGCCGAAGTACTTCTTCGCCTCGACCCCGGTCGACCAGCTCGCCTCGCTGCACCTGGGCTCCCGCCCGTCCCGCCGCCCCGACTCCGGCGCCGGCCTGGACGGACTGCGCGCCATCCCGTGGGTGTTCGGCTGGACCCAGTCCCGCCAGATCGTCCCCGGCTGGTACGGCGTCGGCTCCGGCCTCGCCGCCGCCCGCGCGGCCGGCCTCGGCCACGTGCTGGACGAGATGCACGGGCAGTGGCACTTCTTCCGCAACTTCCTGTCCAACGTCGCCATGACGCTGGCCAAGACCGACCTGCGGATCGCCCGCCACTACGTCGAGCAGCTGGTGCCGGCCGACCTGCGGCACGTCTTCGACCAGATCGTGGCCGAGCACGAGCTCACCCTGCGCGAGGTGCTGCGCCTCACCGGCGAGAGCGAACTGCTGGAGCACAACCCGGTACTGAAGCAGACCTTCACCGTCCGCGACGCCTACCTCGACCCGATCTCCTACCTCCAGGTCGCGCTGCTGCGCCGCCAGCGCGAGGAGGTCGCGGCCGGGCGCCAGGAGGACCCGCTGCGCGCCCGCGCGCTCCTGCTGACCGTCAACGGCATCGCCGCCGGCCTGCGCAACACCGGCTGACGGCAGGCGCGTTCAAGGGGCCGGTGTCCACCCCCGTCGGACACCGGCCCCTCGGTCCGCCCAGCCCCCGGCTCTGCCCGGCCCCTAGCGGACCTCGACCACCTTCGGGCCGTACCTGGCCTTGATCTGTGCGCCGGCGGACTCCCACTGCGGGGTGTCGACCACCACTCCTGAGCCGTCGTGGGCGACCTGCACGAACTCCAGCTTCACGCCCTTGTCCTGCCAGTAGGCGCGGTCCCCGTCGATCCGGTCCCGGAGCTCCGTCAGCTCGCCGTACGAGCCGACCGCGTCGGTGAACTGCAGCCTGACCGCGGGCCAGCCGGCCAGCACCCGGGTCACCGCCTCGTCCAGGGCGCCGTCACCCGGGACGCGCATCACGTAGACGGTGTTCAGACCGGCGTCCCGGCAGATCCCGAAGTAGCGGTCCGGGTAGCCCGCCGTCGCCATCCTGTCGACGGCCTCGCCCGCGCGCGCCAGCTCGGCCTGTGACACCTGGGCCGACGTCAGCGTCGACGGCGAGCCGGACGACGGCGGGAACGACGGCGTGGGCGGGGGTGACGGCGGCGTGAACGACGGCGAGCCCGACCACGGTGTGGACGACGGCGTGAACGACGGTGTGATCCTCGGCGGGCCCGTCGGCAGGTCGGTCGGGTGGAAGTGCATCCCCGGCGTCCGCAGCGAGGACGGCCCCGCGTTGCACGCGTACAACGGCCGCACCGTCCCGGAGTCCCGCCCGGCCGACGCTGACGGCGCCCCGGCGGGTCCTCCGCCCACGCCCAGGCCTCCGCCGGAGGGCGTCCCCCCGCCGCCCAGCTGCGTCAGCGCCCCCGCGCCGACGGCCAGCACCGCGACCGCCGTCACGCCCCGCACGGCGCCCTGCTGCCTGGCCCGCCGCCGCCCGGCCGCCTTGAGCGCGGCCAGCGGCGGGCTGCCGCCGACCGCCGCCGCCCGCAGTCCGAGCCGGCGGACCAGTTCCTCCTCGAACCCGTCCTCAGCGCTCACGTCCCACCAACTCCTTCGCCGGTTCCAGTTCCTGCCGAAGCGTCCTGACCGCCCGCGCCAGGTGGGTCTTGGCCGTCGCCACCGTGCAGCCCAGTTCCTCCGCCACCTGGGCGACCGGCAGGTCGAGGTAGTACCGCAGCACCACGGCCGCGCGCTGGCGCCGCGGCAGCGCGCCGAGGGCCGCCGCCAACTCCTCGTCCCGCTCGGCCTCCTGGACCGCCGGCCCGTCCGGCAGCGCGGGGGTCAGCACCTCGCGCCTGGTCCGGCGCCACCGCGAGACGTGCGTGCGGACCATCGTCCGGCGCACGTACCCCTCCGTCGCCGCCGGCTCCCGGATGGCCGACCGCCTGGCGTACACCCGTGCCAGGGCGTCGTGCAGCAGGTCCCGGGCGTCGTGGACGTCGCCGGTGATCAGGAAGGCACCACGCAGCAACGCCTGGTACCGCGCCGCGACGAACTCGTCGAACGGGTCCCCGTCGACGCCCCCCGGGCCCATCGATTCGCGCTTCATACCCACAGGACGCACGGCCGGCCGGAAACGGATGACACGCCGGCGCCCGGATTCCGGGCACGCGAAAGGGCCGGCGCCCACGTGCGTGGACCCCGGCCCGTCAGCCGCTCTTCCTCTTACTCGGGCGATCCGCCGGCCCGGTGGCGCTTGAGCCACAGCGCGGCGCCGCCGGCCACGACCACCAGGCCGCCGCCGACCGCCAGCAGCCCGGCGTCCGGCCCGACCGAGTCGCCGAGCACCGGCGCGAACTGGGCCGCCGCGGGCTCGGGCGACGCCGCCTGGTCGGGCTCCGCCACCGGATCGGCGTGTGCCACGCCGCTGGACAGCAGCATCCCCGCCGCCCCCAGCGCACCGGCCGTGCCCACCCGCCGGCCGAACTGCCCCAACCGCCTCACCCGGATCCGCCGCAGTCGGCGGACCGGACGCAATCTCCGCATCGAGCAACTCCCCAGGACCCGTTCGCGTACGGGAGCGACGCTATCCGATCCCGCACACGGTTCTCACACCTATTCAGGTTTGGACCGTCAAGCGTTGTACGACTGTTGCCGACCACGCCCGCTCAGCGCCGCAGCGCCTCGGCCGGCTCCACCCAGGCGGCCCGCAGCGACGGGTAGAGCCCCGCCAGCAGGCCGACCAGGCTGCCCAGCAGCGGCGCGGGCAGCACCGCCCACGGCTGGAGGACGGCCGACCAGTCGCGGACCATCGCGACCCCCACCACCACGCCCACCCCGATCGCCGTGCCGATCAGCCCGCCGAGCGTCCCGAGCACCGTGGACTCGGTCAGGAACTGGGCCGCGATGTGCCGCGGCCGAGCCCCGAGCGAGCGGCGCAGCCCGATCTCACCGGTGCGCTCCAGGACGGCGACCAGCGTCGTGTTGGCGATCCCGACCGCCCCGATCACCAGGCAGATCGCGGCGAGCAGCAGGAACAGCCCGGTGAGGTCGCCGGAGACGCCGTCGCGCAACCCGTGCGGGTCCGGCGGGGCGATCACGGTGAACGCGGCCGGGTCCTCGGGCCGCAGGGCGGTGGGCGCCTGGCCCGCGATCAGCGGCGCGGCGCCGGTCCGGGTGCGGACCAGCATCCGGGCCTGCCCCTTGTCGCCGGTCAGCGGATTGCCCCAGAGCGCGTGCGCGGTGGTGGACGGCACCATGACACCGAGCAGGGTCTCGGGCAGCCGCTGGGTGTCCGCAACGATCCCGATGACGGTGAAGCCGACCCCGTTGACGAACACCGCGGGCGCGGCGTCCAGCCGGTTGATCCCCAGCCGGTCGGCGGCGGTGGAGCCGAGCACGGCCACCCGCAGGTTGCGGGAGGCGTGGAAGGCGTTGAAGAGCGTGCCGCTCCGGAGGGTGGGCTGCATCGCGTCGAACAGTCCGGGGGACGCGGCGTAGAGGTTCAGGCCGCCGCCCGGATCGGTGCCGGCCACGGGCGAGTTGGAGATCCGGGGGTCGGTGAGCGGGGCCGGCCAGTAGACGCCGGCCGCCAGCACGCCGTTGAGCCGCCCGACCCTGGCGTCCGAGTCGTCCGGGAAGTCCAGCGCGGCCCTCGGCTCGCCCTGCTGGGCCGGCGGCGGCTTGCCGACGTCGACCACCGTGACGGTCGTGTTCTCCAGCATCGAGAACCGCTTGCCGATCTGCCCGGCCGCCGAGGAGGTCAGCCCGAGGACGGCCACGAAGGCGCCGACCCCGAGGACGGTGCCCAGCAGGGTGAGCACCGAGCGGCCGGGCCGCTGGATCATCCCGGACAGCGCCTCGGCGAACAGGTCGGCGAGGCTCAGCCGGGAGAGCGGGATGTCCCCGCCCGGGCGCCTGCGGCCCGGCCTGGGCGGCCTCATCGGGCGGCCACCTCCTCGCCGTCCAGGCGCCCGTCGCGGATGGTGACGGTGCGCCGGGCCCGGGCGGCGACCTCGCGGTCGTGCGTGATGACGAGCAGGGTGAGCCCGCCCGCGTGCAGTTCCTCGAAGAGCTCCATGACGCGCACGGCCGTCACCGAGTCCAGGTTGCCGGTCGGCTCGTCGCACAGCAGCAGGGAGGGCGCGTTGACCAGGGCGCGCGCGATCGCCACGCGCTGCCGTTCGCCCCCGGACATCCTGGAGGGCAGCGCGTCCATGCGGTGGCCGAGCCCGACCCGCGCCAGGACGTCCCGTGCGGCGCCGCGCCGGCCGGCCCGCGGGGTGCGGTTGTAGACCTGGCCGAGCATCACGTTCTCCTCGGCGGTGCGGTACGGCAGCAGGTGGAAGGACTGGAACACGAAGCCGATCCGGTTGCCGCGCAGCGAGGTGCGGCGGGCCTCGGAGAGCGCGCCGGTGTCGATGCCGTCGAGCTCGTAGCTGCCGCCACTGGGCCGGTCGAGCAGGCCCAGGAGGTTGAGGAAGGTGGACTTCCCGGAGCCGGACGGACCGACCACCGCCGCGTACTCGCCGCGGGCGATCTCCAGGTCGGTGGGGTGCAGCGCGGTGACGGCCGGCGGCCCCGGGAAGGTCCGGGAGACCCCGCGCAAGCGGATCACCGGCGGGTCGTCGGGCCCCGCCATCAGCCGGCCCCGCCCTGGGCCGCGCCGCCGGCGGCGCCGCCGGCGCCGCCGGCGCCGGTCCCCGCGCCCGCCTGGCCGATCCCGACCAGGACCGCGTCGCCGGCTTTCAGGTCCCCGTTCTTGGCGGTGACCTGCACGTGGTTGTCGGCCACCACGCCCGCGGTGACCTCGACCGAGCGACGGCTGCCGTCGGCGGTGACCACCGTCACGGTGGTGCGGCCGTCCACGCTGGAGCTGATCGCCGACGCCGGCACCGCCAGCACCTCCCCGGAGGTGGCGGCCTCGACGATGGTGATCCGCACGTCCTGGCCCTCCAGCGCCGGGTTCCACGGCTCGTCCGGGGTGATCGACACCGGCACGTAGGGATCCTGCCGGGCCCCGCCGGCCGCGTCCGCGCCCTGGCCCGCCTGACCGGCCGTCCCCGCGCCGGGCGCGGCGTTGCCGCCGGGGGTGACGAGGGCACCCACCCCGCCCACCGTGGCGGAGAGCTGGACGCCGCTCGACTCGGACAGCACGGTGACCTTCATGCCCTGCTTGACCAGCGGCGCGTCGCTCGGCAGCAGGTGGCCGGTGAGGCCGAGGCCGCCGGCGGTGAGGCTCAGGATCGGCGCGGTGACCTTGTCGCCGACCTTGGCGGAGACGGCGTGCACGCGGGCGGGCAGCGACGGGAGGAAGAGCACTTCGGACAGGGGCACCTGGGGACCGTCCTTGGCCTGGGCCTGGGCGAGCTCCTGGCGCTTCTGGTCCAGCAGGGTCTTCGCCCGCGCCAGCTGGGTGGCGCTGTCGCCGCCTCCCCCCGCCGCCGCACCGCCGCCCGCCGCGCCACCGCCCGCCGCACCGCCGTCCGTCTTCGGGGTGCCGCCGGCGTCGCCGCCCGGCTCGGGCGCCGCCCGGCGGCTCTGGAGGTCCTGCACCACCTGTTCCTGTTGCTGAACGGCCTGCTGGGCGCTCCGGACGGCGGCGGCCGTGGTCTCCCCGGTCACCGGCACGCCGTAGCCGAGCTGCTGGTAGAGCTTCGTCACCGCGGCCTTGGTCCCGGCCCCGAACGTGCCCTTGGCGTCACCGCCGACGGGCAGGCCGAGGTCCCTGAGCACGGACTGGAGCTGGGCGATGTCGTCCCCGGACTCCCCCGGCTGCATGTCGCGGTAGGCCGGGATGGGCCCGGGAAGCACGAACACCGGCCGGCCGGACACCTCGGCCAGCACCGTCCTGCTGTCCACCTTGTCCCCGGCGGCGACCTTCAGCGCGCTGACGATCGGCGTGCCGCCGCCGGGCCCGCCGGTCGAGGCGGCGACCGTGGCCGGCTGCACCGCGTAGGTCTGCCCGGCCGAGAAGACCCCGCGCAGCACGGTCGTGTTGGCCAGCACCCGCTGCACCACCGGCGCGGTGAGCGGCGAGGCGGCCGGCGGCTTGGTGTCCGCGGCCACCTGCTCCGGCGACCTCACCAGCGTGGCGGCGGCCAGCCCGGCCGCGGACACGACCGCCGCCCCCACCGCGATCACGACCACCATCCGGCGCCGCCGCCGGGCCGCGCCGCCCCGGGCCGACCGGTCGTCCCCGCTGTCCGCTCCGTCCGACCCGTCCGCTCCGTCCGACCCGTCCACCCGGTCCGCTCCGTCGTCGCCGCTCCCGGCCGTCCGCCGCAGATTGCGCAGCATGCCCGCGTCCGCCTTACTTCGCTCGGTCCTGCACTGTGCATTCGAGGGGCTTGCGGCTGTTGGTGACCTTCCACGAGCCGTCGATCCGGCGGAGCGTCATGACGGCCATCTGGCGCGACGTGTGCCTCACCTGCTCGATCTCCGCCCCGGTGGCCGCGTCGTGGATCAGCCAGCCGCTCAGGTCCGCGCAGTCGTAGACGATCCGGCTGTCCCCCTCGGTGCGCATGCCGGCCAGCCGGTGGTCGACGGTGCCCTCGTTGTACTGCTTCTTCCGGTACGAGTCCGCCAGCGTCGCCCGGATCGAGCTGAGGTTGGGCTCGTCGCTGTAGCGGGCCAGCCCGTCCTCCGGCGCGCCCGGCGTCCGGTAGGCCTTCAGCCAGGCGTCCCAGTAGCCGAGGTAGGCCTGCTCGACGGCCGGGTCCGGCTTGTCCAGGTGCTCGCCGTCCGGTCCGGTCCCGTACGGCCGCTCCGCGCCGGACGCTCCCGTGCAGGCCGTCGCGAGCGCGGCCAGCAGCGCCAGCACGGCACCCGCCCCGCGCGGCCTCACTGGCCCCGGCTCTTCAGCACGTCGGCCGCCTTGCGCAGCCGGGCGTCGACGAAGTCCCGCTGGGCCTTCAGCTGTTGCTGGTGCTGGGCGATCTGCTGCTGCTGGATCGCGCTCTGCACCCCGAAGGCGATCCCGGGCAGGTTGGTCTGCTTGGTGCACGCGACGTCGGCCTTGGCGGTGTCGATCTCGCGCTGGGTGACGGTCGCGCCCCAGGACTCGGTGGAGAGCGCCTGCGGGCTGCTGTACGAGTAGCCCTTCTGCTTCATGCAGTCGGCCCAGGCCTTGGTCCCGGCGACCACCCGGGGGTCCACGTCGGTGCGCTGGTAGGACTCGCTCATCAGGTCCTCGTACACCGAGCCGGTGGGCTTGGTCAGGCCCTCGTCGATCTTGCGCCCGGCCTCCCCGAAGCAGCCGCCGTCCGGGACGTTCCCGCCGACCTGCTTGGAGTCGGTGACGGAGGTGGCGCCGGTCTCCGCGGTGAACTGGGCCGGGTCCAGCTTGGGCCCGTCGGCGGGCTTGCCCTTGACGCCGGCCGCGCTGCGGAAGCCGTACTGGGCGGCCTGCGCCTCGTCCAGGTAGCCGTACTGGTTGGCGACGTCCGCCGGCTTGGCGGTCGGCCCGGTCGACGGCGGCTGCCAGCCGCCGAACCCGAGCCGGTGCATGCAGTCCTGGGCCAGCAGTCCCTCGGCCTTGTCGAGCGTCTTCGCCTCGTCGTCGCTGGGGACGAAGGCCCGCAGCGGAAGCGCCGTCAGGTCCGAGGCGGCGGTCGGCGTCGGCGTCGCGGTGACGGCGGGCGCACCCGCGGCGCCGGTGCCGGCCGCCTGGCCGCCCGGCGATCCCCCACCGGACGTGGACTGGCCGCCCGAGCCCGACGTGCAGCCCACGAGCAGGGCGGACGTCAGCGCGAGCGCGGCTGCGACGGGAATGGTGCGCCTCGACATCGACCGGTGTGCCCTTCGGCTGAGGTTGTGAGTAGGCTGCGGAGCGGTGCCGTTCGCCCTCCTTCTCCGAGGGCGAACGGCACCGCCGTACTACCGGGTGCTACCGATCACCGGTCAGCAGTGGGTGTACTGGTTCACGCCCTGGGTCAGGTAGACCTCGGAGCTGTAGCCCTGGACTCCGGTGGCCTTGTCCTTGTTGTTGTCCCAGAAGCTGTTGCCGTTCACGCTGGTACCCGTGGTGTAGCAGTAGTCCCAGTTGCCCTGGCCCGGGTAACCCAGGCCGTAGACGCTGGCGTTGGTGTCGGCCGCGGAGCGGATCCGGACACCGCTGGTGTTGTAGTCGCCGTCGAGCGTGCCGGCGCTCGCGATGCCCGCGCCCAGCGCCAGCGCCGAAGCGGCGGCCACGGCGACGGTGATCCCGCGCAGCGAACGGGAGTTGAACATGGTTCCCCCTAGTTTTCGGTATGAGCCTGAGGGTTCTCGGTCCGATCGGACCGCTGCCCATCACATCAATCCGACGGCGGCCGCTCAATTGTCCGAACGGACATTCCTGAGCAGGTGCCGTTGCGCGGCGAGTGCCGCCGCGGTTCGCGTGTCCACGTTCAACTTCCGTACCACCCGGCCGACATGGGCCTTGACGGTGCGTTCGGTGATGTACAGCAGATGGGCGATCTCGGTATTGGTGACCCCCGTCCCCAGATGCTCGAAAACCTCGTACTCGCGCTCCGACAGCGCGTCCAATTCCCCCTCCGTCAACGGCGGGACCCGGCACGGGCACGCGGCGCTGACGCAGGTGTGACCCTCGGGCACGACTTCTCCTCTCAGGGCGAGGAACCGCACCCCCCTGTGCGGCCCCGACCGTCGATTGAAGCAGCCCGTGCGCCGACGGGACATCGGATGCACATCCTCCATTTGCGGAACACGTGTCACCCCCGCCCCCTGAACGGCCCGGAGCCGGAATAGTCCGGATTCGCCGCTGTGGCCGATGTCACATCCTCAGGAGTTGTACGTCCCCTGCGCCCGCTCCAGCCCTTCCGTCAACAGGGCCTCCACCGCGTCCGCCGAGCGGTCGACGAACCAGTCCAGCTCCTTGCGCTCGGTGCTGGAGAAGTCCTTGAGGACGAAGTCCGCGACCTCCATCCGGCCCGGCGGGCGGCCGATGCCGCACCGGATCCGGTGGTAGTCCGGCCCCAGGGACTTGGTGATCGACTTCAGGCCGTTGTGCCCGTTGTCGCCGCCGCCGAGCTTGAGCCGCAGCGTCGCGTAGTCGATGTCCAGCTCGTCGTGGACCGCCACGATCCCGGCCGCCGGGACCTTGTAGAAGTCCCGCAGTGCCGTCACCGGACCGCCCGACAGGTTCATGAACGACATCGGCTTGGCCAGCACGACCCGCTTGCCGACCAGCCGGCCCTCGGCGACCTGCGCCCGGCTCTTGTGCGCCTTGAACTTGGCACCCATCCGCTGCGCCAGCAGGTCGACCACCATGAAGCCGATGTTGTGCCGGTTCCGGGCGTACTGCTCGCCCGGGTTCCCCAGCCCCACGACCAGCCACGGCCCTTCGTACGCTTCTTCCGCCATGTCCCTACTCCTCGCCCTCGCGCTCCACGCCATCTTCCCGGACACACCGCTGCCCCGGCCGCTCCAACGGGAGCGACCGGGGCAGCGGTCTCAAGCAGTCGTCAGCGCGAGGCTCAGGCCTCGGCGCCCTCGGCCTCGGCGGCCTCGTCCTCGGCCGGGGCGGCCTGGGCGGCGATGACCTGCAGCACGACGGCGTCGGCGTCGACGGCCAGGGTGGTACCGGCCGGCAGGACGATGTCCTTGGCGTGGACGGAGGCGCCGGCTTCCAGGCCCTCGACCGAGACGGTGACGGCCTCGGGCAGGTGGGTGGCCTCGGCCTCGACCGGCAGGGCCTGCAGGACGTGCTCCAGCAGGTTGCCGCCCGGGGCCAGCTCGCCCTCGGTGTGGACCGGGATCTCGACGGTGACCTTCTCGCCGCGCTTCACGAGGAGCAGGTCGACGTGCTCGATGGTGCGCTTGATGGCCTCACGCTGAACGGCCTTCGGCAGGACGTACTCGTCCTTGCCCTCGATCGGGACGACCAGCAGGGCGTTCGGGGTCTTGAGGGCCATCATCAGGTCGTGGCCGGGCAGGTTCAGGTGAACCGGGGCGTGGCCGTGGCCGTAGACGACACCGGGGACGAAACCGGCGCGGCGGGCGCGACGGGCAGCGCCCTTGCCGAACTCGGTGCGGGTCTCAGCGGCAAGGCGGATCTCGGACACGACTGCACTCCTCGTGAAGACTGGCGCGGGGGTGCAGGCAACGCGAAAAACCGCCGGGACCACACCCTCAGTACTTGGGGGTCACTCGGCGGCAACGACCTCTGCCAGGGTCCGGAGAACCGGCACCGGCAGCGCGTCGATCACGGAGCGGGCACCCGCGAAACGGGCACACGGCGTCCCTCGCCGAGCAGTTTCACGAGTCTAACCGCACGGGTGCCCTCCCGCGAAATCGGCGGCGGCCCCGGCCCTCTCCGGACCGGGGCCGCCTGCGCGGGACTTCGTCAGTGCACGCCCTCGAAGAGGCTCGTGACCGAACCCTCCTCGAACACCTCGCGGATCGCGGCGGCGATCGACGGGGCGATGGACAGCGTGGTGATCTTGTCCAGCTGGAGCTGGGCCGGGGTCGGCAGCGTGTTGGTGAACACGAACTCGCTGACCCGGGAGTTCTTCAGGCGGTCCGCGGCCGGGCCCGAGAGCACGCCGTGGGTGGCGGCGACCAGGACGTCCGCGGCGCCGTTCTCGAACAGGGCGTCGGCGGCGGCGCAGATCGTGCCGGCGGTGTCGATCATGTCGTCGACCAGGACGCAGACCCGGCCGTTGACGTCACCGACGACCTCGGCCGACAGGATCGTGTTGGCCTGGCTCATGTCGCGGCGCTTGTGGATGATCGCCAGCGGCGCGTCCAGGCGGTCGCACCACTGGTCGGCCACCTTCACCCGGCCGGCGTCCGGCGAGACGATCGTCAGCTTGGAGCGGTCGACCCGCTCGCCGACGTAGTCGGCCAGCAGCGGCAGCGCGAACAGGTGGTCGACCGGGCCGTCGAAGAAGCCCTGGATCTGCGCGGTGTGCAGGTCCACGGCCATCAGGCGGTCCGCGCCGGCCTGGCGCAGCAGGTCGGCGACCAGGCGGGCGGAGATGGGCTCGCGGCCGAGGTGCTTCTTGTCCTGGCGGGCGTAGCCGTAGAAGGGCAGGATCGCGGTGATGCTCTTGGCGGAGGCCCGCTTCAGAGCGTCGATCATGATCAGCTGCTCCATGATCCACTGGTTGATGGGAGCCGTGTGGCTCTGCATCACGAAACAGTCCGCACCACGCGCGGAGTCCAGGAAGCGGACGTAGATCTCGCCGTTGGCGAAGTCCAGGGCCTTGGTCGGGACCAGCTCGGTCCCCAGCGCCGCGGCCACCTCCTTCGCCAGTTCCGGGTGGGCACGGCCGGAGAAGAGCTTCAGCTTCTTCTCACCCGACGTCGTGATCCCGCTCACTGCACCGTCTCCTCGCGTTGCGGACGCTGAACCCCGACCATCCGACGCGCGCAGGCGCGGCCCGCACGCAAGATGGGGTCGGGGAATGTCGGTACGCCTGGACACGGGCGGTAAGCCCAGTGGCGCACGTATGTCCCCAAGGTTACGCGCCCGCGCAGAAACCGTCCGCCCCGGGACCGCCCCTCGGACGCCCGCGCGTCCCGTCAGGCCTCCGCCGCCCCGTCCGTCGCAACCTTCGCGGCCTGCGCCGATGCGGTGCCGGGGCGCTTGCGCTCCACCCAGCCCTCGATGTTGCGCTGCTGCGCCCGGCTCACGCCGAGCGCGCCCGGCGGGACGTCGGAGGTGATGACCGAGCCGGCCGCGGTGTAGGCGCCGTCACCGATGGTGACCGGTGCGATGAACATGTTGTCCGAACCGGTCCGGCAGTGCGCGCCGATGACCGTGCGGTGCTTGTTGACGCCGTCGTAGTTCACGGTGACCGAGGCCGCGCCGACGTTGGTGCCCTCGCCGATGGTGGCGTCGCCGATGTACGACAGGTGCGGCACCTTGGCGCCCTCGCCGAGCTCGGAGTTCTTGACCTCGACGTACGTGCCGACCTTCGCCTTGCGCAGCAGCTTCGCGCCCGGACGCAGGTAGGCGTACGGGCCGGCGCTCGCCAGCTCGCCCACCTCGGCGCGGTCCGCCGTGGTGTTGCTCACAACGGCGCCCGCGCCGATCCGGGTGTCCCGCAGGGTCGAGTTCGGACCGACCTCGCAGCCCTCGCCGAGGTGGGTGGCGCCGTGCAGCTGGGTGTTCGGCAGCACGACGGCGTCCGGCTCGTACGTCACCTGGACGTCGATCCAGGTCGTCGCCGGGTCGACCACGGTGACGCCCTCGCGCATCGCGCGCTCCAACAGGCGGTCGTTGAGCAGGCGGCGGGCCTGGGCGAGCTGCACGCGGTCGTTGATGCCGAGGATGTCCCGGGGGTCCTCGGCCACGACGGCGCCGACCCGGTGCCCGGCCTCGCGCAGGATCTGCAGGGTGTCGGTCAGGTACTCCTCGCCCTGCGAGTTGTCCGTGGTCAGCTCGGCCAGCGCCGCGGTCAGCAGCTTGGCGTCGAAGGCGAAGACCCCGGAGTTGATCTCGGTGATCAGGCGCTGGGTGTCGGTGGCGTCCTTCTCCTCGACGATCGCGGCCACCGAGCGGTCCTCGTCGCGCAGGATCCGGCCGTAGCCGAAGGGCTCGGGCACGACGGCGGTCAGCACGGTGACGCCGTTCTCCTGCTCGGCGTGCGCACGGGCCAGGCGCTGCAGCGTCACCCCGGTCAGCAGGGGCGAGTCGCCGGCGGTGATGATCACGGTGCCGTCCAGCACCACGCCGTCGGCGGCGAGCGCCTCCAGCGCCGTGCGCACCGCGTGGCCGGTGCCGTTCTGCTCGTGCTGGACGACCGGGCGGGCGGCCGGGTAGTGCGCCGCCAGGTGCTCCTCGACCTGCTCCCGCTGGTGGCCGACGACGACGACCAGCTGCCCCGGTGTCAACTCCTGCGCCGCCGAGACGGCGTGACCGACCAGCGTCCGGCCGCACACCTCGTGCAGCACCTTGGGCAGCTTGTTCGACTTCATCCGTGTCCCGCCACCGGCGGCAAGAACGACAACGGCGGCAAGCGAATTGGCACCCATGCGGGGAGGCTCCTCGGTCGGTTCACAGAGAGGGCAGAGCGGCCAGGGGCGAGGATCCGCACATAGGCCCCGGCAGTTCGAGGATAGTGCGAGGAAAGTGGCCGAAAAGCCACCCCCTGGCCCGCCGCAATACCGGGCCGGGGCCGCTCAGATGGCTCCCGGAGGAGGATTCGAACCCCCATAAGCTGGACCAAAACCAGCTGTCCTGCCCTTAGACGATCCGGGACCGGCACGCCGGCCCGAAGGTCGCCGGAGGCGCGCTGGGGCAAGACTACGGGGTATGCGGCTCCACATCTACCTCCATGGCCGACCCGCGCCCGCCGCCGTCCCGTCCGCCTCCGACGCGGCTGACGCCCACTCGCGGGGCCGGTGGTTCATCCATCCAGTCGGGTGAATTCACTCGAGCGCCGTGCGGCGGCGTGTTCCCTTCGTCACGGAGCACAACCTACGATGCCGTAGGTTACGGCACCGTAGCCTTCCTACCTCCGCCCGCAGAGGGCCCGCCGAGGGACGAGAACATGACCATCCAGGCCGGTGAGGCGCACGCCGGTTCCACTGCGCCGCCCAGCGACTCCCCCGAACCGTCCCCTGCGACACTGTCCGCCACCCGCGGCGGGGAGCGCCAGGGCTTCGCCGAGCGCCTCGCGCTCGCCCTCTTCATCGTCGTGCCGTTCGCGGCCCTGCTGGCCGCCGTCCCGGTCGCCTGGGGCTGGGGCCTGGGCTGGACGGACGTGGCGGTCACCGTCGCCATGTACTTCCTCACCTGCCACGGCATCACCGTCGGCTACCACCGCTACTTCACCCACGGCTCCTTCAAGGCCGGCCGCCCGATGCGCCTCGCCCTCGCCGTCGTCGGCAGCCTCGCCGTCGAGGGTCCGCTGGTGCGCTGGGTGGCCGACCACCGCAAGCACCACCGCTTCAGCGACAAGGACGGCGACCCGCACTCGCCGTGGCGCTACGGGGAGAGCCTGCCCGCCCTGCTGAAGGGCCTGTGGTGGGCGCACATGGGCTGGATGTTCGACGAGGAGCAGACCCCGCAGAGCACGTACGCGCCGGACCTCGTCAACGACCCGGCGCTGCGGCGGATCTCCCGGCTGTTCTGGCTCTGGACGTCCATCTCGCTCCTGCTGCCCCCGCTGGTCGGCGGGCTGGTGACGCTGTCCTGGCAGGGCGCGCTGTCCGCGTTCTTCTGGGGCTCGATGGTCCGGGTCGGGCTGCTGCACCACGTGACCTGGTCGATCAACTCGATCTGCCACGCCGTCGGCCGGCGCCCGTTCCGCTCGCGCGACCGCTCGGGCAACGTCTGGTGGCTGGCCGTCCTCTCCTGCGGCGAGTCCTGGCACAACCTGCACCACGCCGACCCGACCTCCGCCCGGCACGGCGTCCTGCGCGGACAGATCGACTCCTCGGCCCGGCTGATCCGCTGGTTCGAGCTGGCCGGCTGGGTCCGGGACGTCCGCTGGCCGGACGCGCAGCGGATCGCCGCCCGCCGCGCCGCATGAGGGCGCGCTTCCAGCATGATGTAGGGGTGAACGGGAGCAGCGCAGACAGCACAGGCGGTCATGACGGCACGCGGACGGACGCGGCGCCCGAAGCGGCGCAGGTCCGTCCGCGTGCCGCTGCCCCGGCCACGGCAGGGCCCCGCCGCCGCGGCGGCCGGGTGCGGATGACCGGCAAGCAGCGGCGCGAGCAGCTGCTGGAGATCGGCCGGACGGTCTTCGCGGAGCGCGGCTACGACGGCACGTCGGTGGAGGAGATCGCCGAGCGGGCCGGGGTGTCGAAGCCGGTGGTGTACGAGCACTTCGGCGGCAAGGAGGGGCTGTACGCGGTGGTGGTGGACCGCGAGATGCAGCTCCTGCTGGACATGGTCACCGGGGCGCTGACCGGTGGGCACTCGCGCGAGCTCCTGGAACAGGCCGCGTTCGCGCTGATGGACTACATCGACACCTCGACGGACGGCTTCCGGATCCTCGTCCGGGACTCGCCGGTGGCGCAGTCGACCGGCACCTTCGCCTCGCTGATCAGCGACATCGCGACGCAGGTGGAGGACATCCTCGGGCTGGAGTTCAAGTCCCGCGGGTACGACCCGCGGCTGGCCCCGATGTACTCGCAGATGCTGGTCGGGATGGTCGCGCTGACCGGGCAGTGGTGGCTGGAGGTCCGCAAGCCGGACAAGGCGCAGGTCGCGGCGCACCTGGTGAACCTGGCCTGGCACGGACTGGAAGGCCTGGAGCGGCACCCGAACCTGGTCGGCGAGCGCAAGATCTGATCCGCGCCCGCCGCCTACCGCTCTCCGCCTACCCCCTACTGCCTACCGCCCGCCGCCTACCGCTTGGTCGCGACCGCGAAGATCCGCCGGAACGGGAAGACCGTGCCGTGCGGCCCGGCCGGGTACGCCTCGCGCAGGAGCGCGTCGTACTCGGCCAGGAAGGCGGCCCGCCGCTGCGGGTCGGTGAGCCGGCCGAGCACGGGCCGCAGGGCCGTCCCCTTCATCCACTCCAGAACGGGGCTCTCCAGCGGGTCCGGGCCGGGCAGCAGCGTGCTGTAGGTGGTCTCCCAGACGTCGGCGGTGCAGCCGGCCCCGACGAGCGCGTCGAGGTACGTCCCGGGCTCGTGGACGCCGCTGCGGGTGGCGTCATCGCCGAGGAGGTCGGCCCAGCGCGGGCTGCGGCGCAGCTCGGCGAGCAGCGTGTGGCTGGGCGCGTCGAAGTTGCCGGGCACCTGGAAGGCGACGACGCCCCCGGGGCGGAGCGCCTCGGCCCAGCGCGGCAGGAGCGCCAGGTGGCCGTCGATCCACTGCAGGGCCGCGTTGGAGACGATCAGGTCGGGACGGGCCGGGGCCGGGTCGTACTCCGCGGCGTCGGCGAGCACGTACGCGGCGCTCGGCTCACCCTCGGCGCGGGCGGTCTCCAACATCGGGGCGGAGTTGTCGACGCCGGTGATCCGGGCCTGCGGCCAGCGCTCGCGCACGACGGCGGTGGAGTTGCCCGGGCCGCAGCCGATGTCCAGGACCGTCGCGGCGGGCTCGTTCGGCAGCGCGGGGACGCGGGCGAGCAGGTCGCGCAGCGGACGGGTCCGTTCGTCGGCGAAGCGCAGGTACTGGGTGGGGTCCCAGGCGGGAGCGGGCATGGCACACCTCGAAAGTATCTCGATATCAAGATATCTACGTTTAGCCTCGCTGGCACATTTCTCGATGTCAAGAGACTTCACATCGACACATCCACCGATACACTGATCGTCATGGAGGACGAGGTCGACAGGCTGGTCGCAGCGTGGCGCCGGGAGCGCCCCGACCTCGACGTGGAGCCGCTGGAGGTGCTCAGCCGGGTCAGCCGGCTCGCCCGGCACCTGGACCGTGCGCGCCGCACCGCCTTCGCCGAGCACGGCCTGGAGCCCTGGGAGTTCGACGTCCTGACGGCCCTGCGGCGCGCCGGCTCCCCCTACCAGCTCTCCCCCGGGCAACTGCTCACCCAGACCCTCGTCACGTCCGGCACCATGACCAACCGGATCGACCGGCTCACCGGCAAGGGCCTGGTCAAGCGCCTGCCCGATCCGGACGACCGCCGCGGCGTCCTGGTCCGGCTGACCGACGACGGCCGCGACCGCGCCGACCAGGCCCTCGCCGGGCTGCTCGCCCACGAGCGCGAACTCCTCGCCCAGCTCACCGGCGACCAGCAGGGCGAACTCGCCAAGCTGCTGCGGCTGTTGGTCGCCCCCTTCGACAACATCCCGGGCTGACCGGCCGATCGGCCCGCCGGCACGGCCCAGGCCGGCTCAGCCGGTGGAGGCGACCGACGGCGGCGCGGCGGGCTCCGCGGGACTGACCCCCGCCCGGCGGGCGACCGCGACGGCGGCCAGGGTCGAGTGCACGCCGAGCTTCCCGAGCACGTTCTGCATGTGCGTGCGGACGGTGTGCGGGGACAGGTAGAGCCGCTCCGCGACCGCCTGCCGGCCCAGGCCCGCGACCATGCACCGCAGGATCTGCTTCTCGCGCGGGGTGAGCGTGTCCACCAGGCGCTCGCTCTCGGTGCGGTCGCGCCGGGCGGTGGTGAGCTCCCGGATCACCCCGGTGAGCAGCGCCGGCGGCAGGTGCGTCTCGTCCCGCAGCACCCCGCGCACGACCGCGAGCAGGCGCGCGAGCGAACTCTCCTTCGCCACCCAGCCGGTGGCCCCGGCGTGCAACGCCCGGGCGGCGCGGTGCGGGTCGTCGGCGGTGGCCAGGACGATCGCGCGCAGCCCGGGGTGACTGCGGCGGACCCGGCCGAGCAGCGTGATCCCGTCCGGCGGCGGGGCGAGCGGCCGCAGCTGGTCGGTGCGCAGGTGCTCGGCGCGGACGTGCTCGGCGCGCTGGGGATCGGGCCGCAGCGGATCCGCCGAGCGCCCGTCCGGACCCGACGGCGGCACGGCCGGGCGGCGCGGCGGCGGCGCCACGGGGGGCGGGCGCCGGCGGGACGGGTCCAGCGGCTCGGGCCCGGCGCGGACGGGCTTGCGCGGCCCCGGCGCCACGGCGGCCTCGGACCCGAGGTCGGCGTCGATCAGGACCACGTCGAAGGCCCGGCCCTCGACGGCGGCGCGCTCCAGGGCGCGCTCGGCGGCGGCCGCGCTGCCCGCCGCGCCCACCTCGACGTCGGGTTCGGCGGCGAGCGCCGCGGCCAGGGCCTCGGCGAAGATCCGGTGGTCGTCGACCACCAGGACGCGGATCCGCCCCATCGTCACTACCCCCCTGCTCAGACCGGCCCGAGCCCGGGGGCGGGGACCGGCCCCGGCGCCCGCGGACGCGGCACTCCGTTCCGCCCGCCCGCCGGTGGCCGGCGGGGCCGGACGCGGGCCGCCCCCAAGCGGTACCGCATTCAGCGTACGGGCCTGGGGACGCGCTCGTGGTGGTTTGGTGAAGTTCCGTCAGGAGGTGCGCATGTGACTGGATTTGAGCCGTCAGCTTCGGTTTCCGCCCGATGTCGCGGGCCAGGCCCGGAAAGCGCCGCGGGCGCCGCCCCGGAAGTCCGGGGCGGCGCCTGCGGTGCGTGCGGCCGACTTCGGCCGGCCCTCCTACAGGCCGTTCTTCTCCAGCGTGAACTTCCAGGCGTCGGCCACGATGTCGTCCAGGTTCGGACGGCGCGGCGTCCAGCCGAGGGCCTCGTGGGCGCGCTCGGCCGAGGCCACCAGCACCGCCGGGTCGCCGGCGCGGCGGCCGGAGACCTGCACCGGGATCTCGCGGCCGGTGACGCGCTTGACCGACTCGATCACCTCGCGCACCGAGAAGCCGCTGCCGTTGCCCAGGTTGCAGATCAGGTGCTCGCCCGGCTTGGCGGCGTCCAGCGCCAGCAGGTGCGCGTCGGCCAGGTCGGCGACGTGGATGTAGTCGCGGATGCAGGTGCCGTCCGGGGTCGGGTAGTCGTCGCCGTACACCGCGATGTGCGGGCGCTGGCCCAGCGCGGCCTGGAAGACCAGCGGGATCAGGTGCGACTCGGGGTCGTGCCGCTCGCCGTAGGCGCCGTACGCGCCGGCCACGTTGAAGTAGCGCAGCGACACGGCGGCCAGGCCGTGGGCGACGGACTCGCTGGTGATCAGGTGGTCGACGGCCAGCTTGGTGGCGCCGTAGGTGTTGGTCGGCGCGGTGCGGGCGGTCTCGGCGATCGGCACGACCTCCGGCTCGCCGTAGGTGGCGGCGGTCGAGGAGAACACCAGCTTGCGCACGCCGGCCTCGCGCATCGCGCTGATCAGCTCCAGCGAGCCGGCCACGTTGTTGCGCCAGTACTTCTCCGGGTCCGCGACCGACTCGCCGACCTGCGAGGAGGCGGCGAAGTGGAGCACGCCGTCGAAGGAGCCGTCCAGCACCTTGCCGGCCTCCTGGATCCGGCCCTCGACGAACTCGGCACCGGCCGGCACGCCCTCGCGGAAACCCGTCGAGAGGTCGTCCAGGACGGTCACCTGGTGCCCCGCCTCCAGCAGGTGGGCGGCCACCACACTGCCGACGTAGCCGGCGCCACCCGTGACCAGGTACTTACTCATGATGAGACCTCCAGCGGGCGATGGTCCGCCGGATCGGCGGGCCATCGGAAACGTGCGAACGACTGGCGCCTATTCTCCCTGCCCTCCGGGGGTGCTCCGGACCACGGTCCGCCGGGTCCGCGACCACCTCCCGCGGCGCCCTCCGACGGCACCGTCCGGGCGCTGCGCGGCCGTCCTCAGTCGGCGGCCATCCGCTCCAGCAGACCGGTCCTGGCGGCCACCGCCGCCGCCTCCAGCCGCGTTCGCGCGCCCAGCTTCATCAGCACCCGCTGGACGTGCGTCCGGGCCGTGCTCGCCGCGATCCGCATCCCCGCGGCGATCGCCGCGGTGTCCTCGCCGTCCGCGATCCGGGCCAGCACCTGCACCTCACGCCGGGTCAGCAGGCGCAGCAGCCGGACGGCTTCGTCGTCCGGCTCGGCGGTCGGCCGCAGCAACTGGTCGAAGGCCCCGCGCAGCACGTCCACGGCCACCGCCGCCTCGCCCGCCCGGGCCCGCCCGATCGCCCGCTCGACCACTTCGATCCGCTCGTCGCTCGGCACGTACCCCGCCGCCCCGGCCGCGAACGCCCCGGCCACGCCGCGCAGTTCGCCCACCGGGCCGAGCACGATCACGGCCACCTCGGGCCGCTCCCGGCGGATCCGGCGCAGCCCGTCGAACGCCCCCTGCTCGGCCGGCGCGGCCACGCCGAGCAGGCACACCTCGGGCCGGCGCCCGGCCACCAGGTCGGCGGCCACGCCCACCGGCGAGCCGACCGCGAGCACCCGGTGACCGCGCAACTGGAGCGCGGTCGCGAGTGCCTCGGCCAGCAGCCGGTGGTCGTCGACCACCACGAGTCGAACACCCATGACGCCTCCCGGTCGGGGTCCGGCTCGCGCCCGCTTCCCACGGGCGGGCGGCCGATGACGCACCATCACAGCGCATTCCGTGCCCGACTCGCTAGGCCACCGCGTGTCGGCGGCCCGGCCGGGCCGGAAACGCGAAAGACCCCCGCCTGCTGGCGAGGGTCTTTCAGTGGAGCCCCCATGCGGAATCGAACCGCAGACCTTCTCCTTACCATGGAGACGCTCTACCGACTGAGCTATAGGGGCTTGCCGGACGTTTCCGCCGGGCCGGTCGAACAAGGAAGACATTACACGGCCGTCGGCCCGGAAGGGAAATCGGCTCCGACCTGCCCCGCTCCCCTCCCCCTTGCACCGCCCTCCACAGCCCCCGGCGCCCCCTCTTGCCCCTGCCACCTTCCGCTGCCCCCGCCGCCCCGGCTGACCATCCGCCCTCAGGCCCCGGCGTGCGCCGCATCGAACACCTCGCGGGCCGCGAGCATCTGCTTGGCGCG
Organism: Streptomyces sp. SP17BM10; assembly: GCF_036322405.1. Lineage (NCBI taxonomy): Bacteria > Bacillati > Actinomycetota > Actinomycetes > Kitasatosporales > Streptomycetaceae > Streptomyces > Streptomyces sp. SP17BM10. The sequence goes on from NZ_JAQYXB010000684.1 coordinate 28,028, forward strand.
CCGCTCCGTCCAACGGCCGAGCGGGGAGACCAACTCGGCCAGCTCCCGGCCGAGCGGCAGCAGGTCGTAGACCACGCGCGGCGGCGTCTCCGGGTGGACCGTCCGGCGCACCAGACCGTCGCGCTCCAGCGTGCGCAGCGACTGGGTGAGCATCTTGCGACTGACCCCCCCGATCCCGCGCTGGAGTTCGGAGAACCGCTGCGGCCCGCAGAGGGCCAGGCTCATCAGGATCAGCAGGGACCACTTGTCGGCCAGCTCGGCGAACATCTCGCGGCTGGGGCAGAGCTGGGCGAAGACGTCGTGCTCCGGCTCGTCCTGCTCCTGGCGCTCTTGGTGGCCTTGGTGGTCTTGATGGCCTTGGTGGCCTTGGTGGTCTTGGTGGTCTTGGTGCCATCCGATGTCGGCGCTGGCCGATTCCTCCGTCGTCATGCCGCCCAGGGTAGTCCCGACGGTCTCCAATCCACTCTTGGTAACTTTTGGAGACTTGGTCTATATTGGAGACCGAACAGGGCCCCTTCCCCTCGCCCTGCCTCCCCCCTTCCCGCCGCCGCCCACACAGGAGTGCCGCATGACCGCCATCCGCCCCACCGTCGCCATCGCCTTCCACTCCGGCTACGGCCACACCGCCGTCATCGCCGAGGCCGTCGCCCGCGGTGCCGCCGCCGGTGGGGCCGAGGTCGTCTCGATCGCCGTCGACACCATCACCGACGAGCAGTGGGCCCAGCTCGACGCCGCCGACGCGATCGTCTTCGGCTCCCCCACCTACATGGGCACCGCCTCCGGCGCCTTCCACGTCTTCGCCGAGGCCACCAGCAAGCGCTGGTTCGGCGACGTCTGGCAGGACAAGGTCGCGGCCGGCTTCACCAACTCCGCCTCCAAGAGCGGCGACAAGGCCGGCACCCTCGGCTACTTCCAGACCCTGGCCGCCCAGCACGGCATGAACTGGGTCAACCTGGGCCTCAAGCCCGGCTGGAACGCCACCACCGCCAGCGAGAACGACCTCAACCGCCTCGGCTTCTTCAGCGGCGCCGCCGCCTCCTCGCCGGCCGACGCCGGCACCGAGGCCGTCCACAAGGCCGACATCGCGACCGCCGAGCACCTCGGCGAGCGCGTCGCCAAGCACACCGCGGTGGTCCTGGCCGGCCGCGCCGCCCTGGCCGCCTGACCCACGCTCCTCCACTCGGTCACGCCGCCGGATCCGTCCCCAGCACGGGCGTCCGGCGGCGTTCGCCGTCCACCGGTGCCAGCTCCGCCCCGCACGTCTCCGGCAGCAGCCGCAGGCACAGCACCGCCACCACGCCCAGCGCCGCCACGTACCAGCCGACCAGCTCCGCCGTCCCGTACGCCGCCGTCAGCCGGGTCGCCACCAGCGGCGTCAGCGCCCCGCCGACCACACCGCCCAGGTTGTACGTCAGCGCCGCGCCCGTGTAGCGCACCCGGGTCGGGAACAGCTCCGGCAGGAACGCCGCGACCGGCCCCAGCACGGCGCCCAGCACCACCATCGCCCCGGCCAGCGCCACGAACATCAGCGGCCGGCGCGCCGTCTCCAGCAGCGGGAACTCGACGAGCGACCAGAGCGCCGCGAACGCCGTCGCCCACAGCATCGTGCGCCGCCGCCCCCAACCGTCACTGCGCCGCGCGCTCGTCCACCCGGCCGCGCCCATGCCCACCGCGCCCACCAGCAACATCGGCAGCAGGACGGTGCTCGGCACGCCGAGACCGGTCGTCGCGTACGCCAGCGCGTACGTCGTGGTCAGGTAGAACAGCGCGTACCCCACGGTGATCACACCGCAGCCCACCAGCACGGTGCGCCGGTGCTCGCGCAGCACCTCGACCACCGGCAGCCTCTGCTTCCCCGTTCCCTGCCCCCGCCCCCCGCCCCGGAACAACGGAGACTCCTCCACCTTCAACCGCACGAACAACCCCACCGCCACGAGCCCGAGCGAGGCGATGAACGGAACCCGCCACCCCCACTCCCTGAACGACCGCTCGTCCAGGGCGAGTTGCAGCAGCAGGAACACCCCGTTGGCGAGCACGAACCCCACCGTCGGCCCCAACTGCAGGAACGCCCCGTACCGCCCGCGCCGCCCGGCCGGCGCGTGCTCCGCCAACAACAGCGCGGCCCCACCCCACTCCCCGCCGAGCCCGACCCCCTGGCACACCCGCAACACGACGAGCGCCACCGGCGACCACCACCCCCACAGCGCGAACCCCGGCAACACCCCCACCGCCGCCGTGGCCACCCCCATCACCAGCAGCGACACCACCAGCGTCGCCCTCCGCCCCAGCCGGTCCCCGAAGTGCCCGAACACCACGGCCCCCAACGGCCGCGCCAGGAACGCCACCGCGTACACCGAGAACGCCGCCAGCAATGCGCCCACGGTGCCCAGTCCAGGAAAGAACACCGTCCCGAACACGAGCGCAGCCGCAGTCCCGTAGATGAAGAAGTCGTAGAACTCGATCGCCGTTCCGACCAAAGCCGCAGCCGCCGCCCGCCGCACTTGCGCACCCATGCCGCCAACCCTGCCCGCACCACCCATCCCACCCCCAGCCCCCACCCGAGTGACTGGGGCGCGCGATCCTGAGTAGCGATACTCATGCGCGATCCGAGCGCCCCTGACAGACTCACGACACAACGACAACCGTTCGAGCGTCGCAACACTTTGGAGGAGGGCGTAGTGGGGGGCCATGTCAAGGTCAATCCAGGCGAAATACACAAATCGGCTGGCGCCGCACGGGCAATCGGCGAGGACTTCACTAAGCCTTACGAGACGGCCATATCCGCCAGCCACACGGCCGCCAGTCAGCTGACAGGTTGGTCGGTCACCGCAAGGCTGGACAAAGTGGCGGGCGACTGGGCGCCCGTGCTGGCCGGCGTTCGCGACCGCCTCAACAAGACGGCCGACAACCTTGAGGTCACCGCGCAGGCCTACACGGCCAATGAGAACGCCAACGTCGAGGTCTGGCAGAAGCAGAAGATCGGCGAGGCATGGGAGAAGCCGGCCCAATGAGCAACCTGTTCGAGCTGTTGCTCAGCTTCGACCCGACCGGCCTGCACGACGCGGCCAAGGCGTGGCGCGGGCTGGCCAACGGCGCCGAGTCAGCCGAGACCAGGCATCGGAACCAGGTGAACGGCCCGCTGCGAGAGATGCGTTGGGAGGGGAACGACGCCCAGTACGCGTTCTCCACCATGGGCCGGACCGAGCAGATTCTGGAGATCGTACGAGTCGAGTCCGCAGCTGCCGCACTTGTGTTGGACACTGTCGCCGAGCGGATCTCCCAGGCACAGACAAATCTAAAGAACGCCGTGCACCACGCCGAGGAGTGGGGCCTGACCGTCGGTTCCGACGGGACGGTAAGCCTCCCGCCGCTGGGCAAGGGCGAAACGCACGATCCCGACGCCGTGTCCAGCCCGGAACGCACGGCGCTGACTACTCTGCGCGGGGACGCCCAGGAATGGATCGACAAGGCACTGGCCGATGCGAAAGAGGCGAGCGACAACGGCGACCACGCCCTCAGCCGCCTCGATGCCGACATCCTGACCCGGCCGCGGGTGTTCGGCTCCACGGCCGAGACCGCCGCCGATGTGAAGGACGTGGCCAAGGACCTCGGTCTCGCCGAACCGTCCGTCCCTGACAACAAGGACCCGCAGAAGTCCGCCGACTGGTGGAAGTCGCTGAGCCCTGAGCAGCAGAGCAGCTACCTTGCGCTCTACCCGGCCAAGATCGGAGGACTGGACGGCCTGCCCGCAACGGTCCGGGATGAGGCGAACCGGCTGGCCCTCGAGCAGGAGTTGGACGGGTTGCAGACCGGCAACGCGCGCGGGAGCGGCATGACGGCCGACGAGTACAACACCCGCGAGCACAATCTGATGAAGCTCAAGGAGCAGCTCGACCAGCACGACAGCGCAGCCGAGGACAAGCAGTTGTTCTTGCTCGGGTTCGATGCCGAGGCCTACCACGGCGACGGCAAGGTGATCATCGCCATGGGGAACCCCGACATAGCCGACCACACCGCCCTCCTTGTGCCGGGGACGGGAACGACGATCGACAGCACTGGCGGAAACCTCGCACGCGTCAACGACATGCAGGACGCTGCGAGGTCGGCGTCCAAGGGGACGAATCAGAAGGTGTCGGTGGTCTATTGGCTCGGATATGACGCCCCCGAGATCCCGGTCATGCAAGCGCCGAACCTCGCCGTTGGCGGCACCACCCGGGCCGAGGACGGCGCCGAAGCCCTGCGCCAGTTCACTCAGGGCACCCGGGTCGCCCAGGGCGACCACCACAGTCACCTCTCGGTCTTCAGCCACAGCTACGGGACTACGCTCGTCGGCGCGGCCGCCGCGGGTGGGAACGGACTGGGCGCCGACGACATCGTCGCGATCGCGAGTCCCGGCATGACCATCCAGCGCGCCGACCAGCTCCACATCGACCCGAGCCACTTCTGGACCGGCAGAGCGGCGGACGACCCGATCGAACTCGCAGCGGGATTGACCCTCGGCGACGACCCGATGATCGACCGGTTCGGCGGGAACAACTTCGAGGTCGACACGTCCGGGCACAGCGGGTACTGGGACGGCGGCAAGAGCCTCGACAACCAGGGTCGCATCATCGTCGGGAGACCGCCGAGCATTGTTCCCAAATTGCACGACAGCCCGTTGCCTCCCCCGTGACCGTCAGCGCCGGCCCGGCCTCGGCCCAGCCGGACCGGTCCTCACCCTGCCTCGGCCGCAAGGATTCCATTGTGCTGTTCCACGCTCCACGAAACGCTGTACGCCCTGTCGGACCCCGGCGCCTGAGTGCTGCCGCAATAGCACTCTGCCTGCCACTGATTCTCGGAGGATGCATGTCCACGCCCGGTCCCAACGATCCTCTCCCCGTCAAGGCCCGCCAGGACGCCCAGGACTGGGCCAAACACATGACCGAGTACATGGCGCAGACTGCCGGAGCAGTCCTGGACACCGGAAGCACCGAGCCGATCTTCAGCGACTGTGTCGGCAAGAACGACGAGGTCGTAAATGACGGCCGGTACAAACTGATGTACGCGGTCTACAGCTCCACCCCGCTCGAGCAGCACCCTGAGGCCATCCGCAAGGTCCGCACGATGCTCGAACAGCAGGGCTTCAAGATCGACGGCTACCGGGAGAGCATCAACGGCAAGGTGGACACGATTCTCGACGCCTCTCAGCCATCGAGCCGATACCTGATCACGGTCGAGACCACGACCGGAGGCCTTCTCGCTTTCCGGGTCCGAACCCCCTGCCTGATGCCCCCCACAGCAACAGAGACTCCTCGCTGACACCGGCCTGCTCTGGCTTCGCCAACCGGCCCTCAACCGCGAGCCCGGCAACCCGCCCCGGCCGCACTATCAGTGCGTGAACGAGTTAGTAAACGGTGGCACTGGCTCTCAGACGACTATCGCTGTACGTTGACAGCCAGCGCAGCACCGCCAGGTCAGGCCGGACAGACCGAGGCTGAGGCCAGAGCCACTCGCGCCCTCCGCACAACCCTTGCCGGCCCAACTCCCGCACCCCAGCGACCCGCGCACCACATACCAGCCAGCGACCTGAGCCGGGCCTCCGAGACCCATGTCAATCGCCATTTATCAACTTCGACAATGCCGTCGACCGTGGGCGCTTTGACCCGCTCGTCGGTCACGCGGCTGTGGCTTGACTTCTGCCATTTGAATTAGGCATACCGATCTTCTACTTCCTTCTGCCATCCCAGTCGGCGCAGTCGAGGCAGTTAAACCATGCTGCGACTGCCGCCGACTATCTCGTGGACGGGTTGTCCCCGGGAGCCGTCGGCGGCTCATAGGCGGAAACCTTTCCGGCCACGTCTCGCCGCCGGGCCACGAAGAACACCGCACCCGCCGTCAGCACCACCCCGCTGACCATGGCAATCGCAATCGGTAATACCACGCTGCCTGAATCAGATGACTTGTCCGTGATGGGCGCCACTGCCGGAGAACTTAAATTCGTCGGCCCTACGGCCACGATAGCGGGTGAGGTCGCCAGAGCAGAAGGGGCAGTGATCGACGACGATGCCGAGGGCAGCAGAGCCGTCTTGCTCGGAATCGGATACACATCCGCCGGCCCCGGATCGCCCGGCGTAGTCAGCGCGATGCGCGGCCGGACGGCGCCGTATCCAACACTGTCATTGCGGCTGGAACCGTCGGACGGCTTACCCGCCGTGTTGATGAGCACTCGCAGTACTTGGTTTGCCGTCCAGTCGGCGTGCACTGCCCACACCAAGGCCGCTGAGGCAGAGACCAGGGCGGTCGACGCGGAGGTGCCATGGGCCTTGCAGTAGCCCGTCGCGCCGGTGCACGCGTCGATAATGTCCATGCCGGGTGCCACGAGGTCAACCTGCGGCCCCTGTTGGGACTCCGTCGTAGCCGTCAAGTTCTTGTCAACAGCCCCAGCGCCGACCACGTAAGGAAGACCACCCGGATACTCGACCAGATTCCCGTCCCGGGCACTGTTTCCGACACTCGCGACCACCAGCGCACCCTTCGCCGCTGCACGCGCGAGCACGCTGGTCAGTTTCGCCGTGTCGTCAGGGGCCACGGTGACTTCCGCCGTTCCCTGCGAGATGTTGATGATCTTCGCGCCTTGATCAATGGCGTAATCGATAGCTTGACCGATCTGGTCCAGGAAGATGTGTGACGTAACTCCACTTTCCTCGCCATTATCGATTTTCAGCGGAAGGATCTTGGCTCCTGGGGCCAGACCATAGGCACCTCTGCCTCCCATGCCATTGCCGGTCCCCGCGATGATGCTTGCTATTTGCGTCCCGTGGCCCTTGAGGTCAGTACCAACCCCACCCACACTTCGACTGAAGTCCTTCCCTGGGAGCAACTGCCCTACCAAGTCCGGGTGATCAAACTTGAAGCCCCCGTCAATGACTGCGACCGTCACGCCCTGCCCAGTCGATGTCTTCCACATCTCGGGTGCATGCATTGCGTCCAGATGCCACTGATCATCACGGATCGATCCGTCCGCAACTGCCGGAGTCATGGCCGAGCCAGTCACGAAACCGGCTGCCAGGAGCGCTCCAGCGAAGATCTGCCCACGTGCTCGTCCATTCCTCCGCCACATCACGACTCCTCGTCGGTCTCCCCGCCAGCCAAGGGCTACACCCCGGACGGGTCTGCCCGGCGGCGGGGGTACCCCGGCGGCCGGGCAGGCAGTCAGTTCTACTCAACCACGTTCGGGTTGCTGTGCGGTGTACCGCTGGTCCAGGTCTCCTCGTCCTCGCCCAGGTAATCGGGCCGTTGGCGGCGGTCTCGCTCATTCCGTCCTGCCCCGCCTCCGTGCACGCCAGATCCCATCATGCCGATCTGACCCGAACCGGCAGGACCCCCGCCAGCGCCAACCCGCCTGCGTAGGCCGGTCCCACCAGGAGTGAACTCCCCGCCGACGGAGGGTCCCTTGCGTTCTCCAACAACCCCGCCAGGCGTCGAGGTCAGACCCGCCCTGCGTCGTGTGCCCCCACCTGAACCACTCGATCCATGGCCCACTGCTCCGGGGTGCACGCCACCTACCCCGGGCATACCAGACGTGCCGGCCTGACCCGGCTGAGCCTCGCGGGAGCCGAAGACGGCCCCGGTGGGCAGGCCAGGAGTGCTCGTCTCCCCTGGAAGAGCCCCGCCACCGAAGGGCGCTGGACGATTGGAAACCGATCCACCCCTCTTGCCGGAGATCGACCCGACGCCGCTGACCGAGGCCGACCCGCCGTTCCGGAAGAAACCACCCATCGAAACCGGACTGCCAATCGGGAGAGCAGGGTTACCTCCGCCCTCCCCACTTCCGCCTGAGCGCCCAGGGGGTCCTCCCAGACTACCGAACGGTTCACTCCCGCCGTCGACAGCACCCGCCGGACTGCCTTGGCCTAGGAGGGTTGGAATAGCCGGCAGGCTGTCAAGGCCCATACCAGGGCGGCTGACAGTACCCATCGGGATAGGCGAAAGGGTGAGAGCTCCACCCCCCTCTGCCAATGGCACATACCCGTCGACGTGCGAAGAGACCGGCTCCGTATACGCCGCCGCGCCCGGCACCTGCCATGCTGGCGCCGCCTGGCGGAGCCCTACTGAGCCCCCGCTGTAGCTGCCGCTGCTTCGACCGTAGTCTCCAACTGTGCTGCCTGTACTCGCGCGGGAGTGTCGGTTGGCATCACCAGGAACCGCGCTTTGGGCGCTCCCACCTGGCGAGTAGTCAGACGAGCCGACCCTGTCCTTGTCCGGCGCCCGCGGCAGGTTCGGCTCCTCCAGCGCGTTCAGCGTCGCGCCGGCCGCGGAGTAGGCCTGCGCCAGCCTCTCCATCTGCCGGATGGCTTCGGTATGTTCCCGATCGACGATCGACTTCGCTATCGCCGCCCGATCGTCGCTGATCCAATCCGGACTGCTCGTCCTCGCGATGTAGTCGGAGGACTCGGGGGTGCCGACCTTCGGCGTCCCGCTGGCCGGAAGGCCCTGTCGCTGGCTTATGGCGGTGGCGAGCAGAGCGATCTCCGCACGCGGGGGTTCGGGGACGGCGGCCCGGGCGAGGCTGAGTGCCTCGCCTGCCTGGAGAATCGCGTCGCCGGCCTTGGTGGAGTAGTCACCCAGCAGCGCGGCCGACTTCTGCAGGTTTCCAGCCCAGGTCTTGAAGCTCTCGGCAGCCGGTCCTTCCCACCCGACGTTGTCGACGTGCGACTTGAGTGCCGCGCTCAGGTCCTTCAGGACTTCGCCGGCCGCATGCAGTTGTACACCGCGGTCCACCACGGTCTTCGCATCCGTCGAACGGACCATGTCCTTCAGCTGGGCATGGTCGAACTGCCCAAAGTTCGTTCCGCCTGCCATGTCGTCACAGCCCCTCGACGCTCTTCGACGCTGCCCCGCCCGCCTCGCCCAGGTTCGCGTGCACGGCCTTGTGCGCGTCGGCCGTGGCTTGCTCGTTGCCCGCGTAGTTGCCGGCCGTCTTCGCCACCGCGAGCTTCATCGCCTCGATCTGGGAGGCGAAGTCCTTGTGGAGCTTGACGAGCTGGGTGTGGACCTTGTCGTACGCGGCCGTCAGGGCCACCGCCTCCACGACGTTGCCGCTGTACGCCCCGCTGATCAGGACCTTCCCCGTCAGCGTCTGCTCCTGCAACTTGTCAGGGGCCGCCGCCGAGCCCTCCATCGTCTGCAGCAACACCTCGATCCGGTTCGCGAACGTCGTGAGCGTGTCGAGCTCCACCTTGACGTCCTGCTTGCCGAACGCGGACACCAGATCGGCGACGTTGGGCGTCTCCGGCACCCCCACGGGCTGGTTCGGCTTCGGCCTCGGACCGGGCGGGACTTCTCCTGGCACTGCGAACACCCCTCTCCCCCGGCTGCGGATGGCGGCCCGCAACGCACCGTCAACTACCAAGCCGTGTAGTCACTGTCGGCGACGCCACCACCCCGACGGGTTGCCGACACGGGCCATGCTAGCGATCGGCACCGTCAGCCTTGGTGCGCTTGGGTCCGATCGGTACGAACGGGCGGGCGCGCGCCGGTAGAATCGCGGAGTACGACCCGATCTGCCGCGCAATGTCGCACAGCAGCGACCCCCTGGCCGCAGAACGGACGTGACCGCATGCCTGTCGAGGAGATCCCCGCCACCGCCTGGTGGGCCCGTGCCGTGCGGCCGTCGCCGGTCGCGTTCCCGGGTGCGCTGGTGGTGCGGGCGGCTGCCGGCATGGGGGTGCCGCTCGTTCTCGGGTTGGTGGCGCACCGGCTGGATCTCGGGGTGTTCGCCGGGCTCGGGGCGATGCACGCGACGATGAACGACCGGGCCGAGCCGAACGGGCTGCGAGTGCGGCGGATCGGGACGGCTGTGCTGGCCTCCGCCCTCGGGATGCTGATCGGGACGGTGCTGCAGTACGCCCACGTCTCGCCGGTGGTCCTCGGTGCCGCGCTCACCGTCGTCGCGTTCGTGTCCGGCGCCCTCAGCGCCACCGGCCCGCGCGGTTCCGCCGCCGGCATGCTGCTGCTGGTGTCGACGGCACTGGGGAGCGGGATGCCGCTGGCCCGTCCCTGGTGGGCGGCGGCGCCGATGATGCTGGTGGGCGCGGCGTTCGTCGTCGTCCTCGGGCTGCCGGCCAGTCCCGACGCGCGCAACCGCGCGCTGGCCGCCGCGTACGACGCGCTCGGGCGCATGCTGGCCGATCTCGGCACCCCGCAGGGCCCCGCCTCGCGCCGGGTCCTGACGGCCCGGCTGAACCAGGTGCAGGACTTCCATCCGGACCGAAGCGATCCCCGGTACGAGGCTGCCCTCGCCGCCTCCGAGGCGGCCACCGGGCTGCTCTGGGCACGCCGCCCCGTCCCGCCCGAGGTCGCCGACGTCCCCGTCCGCCTCGCACGCGCGATAGAACGCACGACAGAACGCACGACGGAACACCCAGGAGCCGGAACAGTCGGAACAGCCGGACCAACGACCGTCCCCGCCTGGCACCCCGACACCCCCGCCCGCCGGGCCCTGGACGCCGCCCTGCGCGCCGCCGCCGACACGGTGGCCGGCCGCGAGGTCGCGCTCGGCACCGCGCCCGCGCCGCCGCCCGACCCGTGGCGCCTCCGGGCACGCCTGCTGTCGCGCAGCTCGGCGACGTACGGGCTGCGCGTGGCGCTGTGCATCGCGGTCGGGGCGGTCGTCACCGCCAACTACCCGCTCAGCAAGAGCTACTGGGTCCCGATGACGATCGCGTTCGTGCTCAAGCCGGACCTCGGGTCGGTGTTCCTGCGAGCCACGAGCCGCGCGGTCGGCACCGTGCTCGGCGTCGCGCTCACGGCCGCCGTCCTGAGCGCGACCACCGACGAGTGGGTCCTCACCGCCGTCGCCGCGCTCTGCGTGGCCCTGCTCCCGTACGCGACGGCGGCGCACTACGGGCTGACGACGCTCGCGATGACGCCGATGGCACTGCTCCTGCTGCAGCTCGGTGGCCAGAGCAGCGCGGCCGAGTTCCGGCCGCGGGTGCTCGACACGGCCCTCGCGAGCGCGATCGTGCTGGTCTTCGGCTACCTGCTGTGGCCGGAGCGCCCGCGCCACCGGATCGAGCCCCGTCTGGTCGACGCGGCCACCACGCTCCGGGCCTACCTGGACGCCGTGACGACGACCGGGCGGGCCGAGGTGTGGCTGCGCCGCGCCGCGTACCGGTCGCTCGCCGACGCCCGCCTGGAAGTGCAGCAGGGCCTCGCCGAACCGCCCCCGACCGGCCGGCTCGCCGAGCGGTGGCTGCCGGCGACGGCCGCGCTGGAGCGGCTGGGCGGCGGGGTGGCGGCGTACGCGGCGCAGATCCGGTACGGCGGACGGGTGCCCGATCCCGCCGAGGTCGACCGGGTGCGCCGGGCGCTGGACGACCTGACGGCCGCCGCCCGCGCGCACCGCCCGCCGACGGGCCCCGCAGCCGGCCCGACGACGCCGCACGACCCGGCGCGCAGTGCGCTGGGCCGTGCGGCGGACGAACTCGATGCCCTGCTCACCGACTGACGAGCAGAGAATCAGACCTGCTCGGCCAGCTCCAGCCAGCTCATCTCCAGCTCCTCCTTCTCGTCCCGAACGGCGCGCAGCTGCGCGTCCAGCTCCGCGACCTTGGAGAAGTCGGCGGCGTGCTCGGCGAGTTGGGAGTGCAGCTTGGACTCCTTCTCGTCCAGCTTGGCGATCTGCCGCTCCAGCTTCTGCATCTCCTTCTTGGCGGCGCGCAGGTCCCCGCCGGAGAGCCCGGTCGCGGCGGCCTCCCCGACCGCGGGAGCGGCCGAGGCGGAAGCCGCGGATGCGGCGGCGGCCGCGGCGGCGGCCATCTTGGCCCGGCGCTCCAGGTACTCGTCGACGCCGCCCGGCAGCATCCGCATCCGCTTGTCGCCGAGCAGCGCGTGCACGACGTCCGTCGTCCGCTCGATGAAGAAGCGGTCGTGGCTGATGACGACCATCGAGCCGGGCCAGCCGTCGAGGAGGTCCTCCAGCTGGTTGAGGGTCTCGATGTCGAGGTCGTTGGTCGGCTCGTCGAGGAAGAGCACGTTGGGCTCGTCCATGAGCAGGCGCAGCAGTTGCAGTCGCCGCCGCTCGCCGCCGGAGAGGTCGCCGACCGGCGTCCACTGCTTGTCCTTGCCGAAGCCGAACTGCTCGCACAGCTGGCCGGCGCTCATCTCCCGGCCCTTGCCGAGGTCGACGCGCGAGCGGACCTGTTCGACGGCCTGGAGCACCCGGACCGCCGGGTCCAACTCCGCGATCTCCTGGGACAGGTAGGCGAGCCGGACGGTCTTGCCGACCTTGATCACGCCGGAGTCCGGCTGCACGTCGCCCTCGGAGGCGTAGGCGTCGCGCATCGCGCGCAGGAGGGAGGTCTTGCCGGCGCCGTTGACGCCGAGCAGGCCGATGCGGTCGCCGGGGCCGAGCTGCCAGGTGAGGTTCTCCAGGAGCAGCTTGGGGCCGGCCTTGACGGTCACGCCCTCCAGGTCGAAGACCGTCCGGCCGAGGCGGGCGTTGGCGAACTTCATCAGCTCGGACTTGTCGCGCGGCTCCGGCACGTCGGCGATCAGGGCGTTGGCGGCCTCGATGCGGTAGCGCGGCTTGGAGGTGCGGGCGGGGGCGCCGCGGCGCAGCCAGGCGAGCTCCTTGCGGGCGAGGTTCTGGCGCTTCTGCTCCTCGACGGCCTCGATGCGGGAGCGCTCGGCGCGCGCGAAGACGTAGTCGGAGTAGCCGCCCTCGTACTCGTGGACGGTGCCGTTCTGGACGTCCCACATCCGGGTGCAGACCTGGTCGAGGAACCAGCGGTCGTGGGTGACGCAGACGAGGGCCGAGCGGCGCTTCTGCAGGTGCTGGGCGAGCCAGTTGATGCCCTCGACGTCGAGGTGGTTGGTGGGCTCGTCGAGGATGATCAGCTCGGGCGAGCCGAGGAGCAGCTTGGCGAGGGCGATCCGGCGGCGCTCGCCGCCGGAGAGCGGGCCGATGACGGTGTCCAGGCCGTCGGCGAAGCCGGGCAGGTCGAGGCCGCCGAAGAGGCCCTCGATGATGTCGCGGATGCGGGCGTCGCCGAGCCACTCGTGGTCGGCGCGGCCGGCGATGACCTCGTGCCGGATGGTGGCCTCGGGGTCGAGCGAGTCGTGCTGGGTGAGGACGGCCGGTTCGAGGCCGCCGTTCCAGGTGATGCGGCCGCCGTCGGGTTCCTCCAGCTTGGCGAGCATCCGGACCAGGGTGGTCTTGCCGTCGCCGTTGCGGCCGACGACGCCGATCCGGTCGCCCTCGCTCACGCCCAGGCTGACCGCGTCCAGCAGGGTGCGGGTGCCGTAGACCTTCGTGACGGACTCGATGGTGGCGAGGTTGACGGCCACGTGTGCTGCGCTCCTGGGGTTCGGCGGTGCCGGGGCGGCCCGCCGTTCACCCGGCCGGGCACCCCTCTCGGGGACGCCCCGATCTCCCCAGCCTAATGGGCCCGCCGAAGCGCCCGCACCGCCGAGCTCAGCCCCACTGCACTGGACTACGCGGCCGGATCCACCACCGCCGCCCCCGCCACCGGCCCGTGCGTCGCGTGCGCCGTCCGGCAGGTGCCGGAGGCGCGCAGCGCGGCCGCGATGGCGGCGGCGCCGTCGGCGTCCTTGGCGAGGAACGCGCAGGTCGGCCCGGAGCCGGAGACGAGGGCACCGACCGCGCCGGCCTCGGTGCCGGCCCGCAGGGTGGCGGCGAGGCCGGGGCGCAGCGAGAGGGCGGCGGCCTGGAGGTCGTTGGAGAGCGCGGCGGCGAGGGCGACGGCGTCGCCGTCCGCCAGGGCGGTGAGCAGCGCGGGGTCGGCGTCGGGGGTGGGGACGTCGGCGGCGCTGGAGCCGGTGCCGGCCTCGTCGCGCAGGCGGTCGCACTCCCGGAAGACGGCGGGGGTGGAGAGGCCGCCGTCGGCGACGGCGAAGACCCAGTGGTAGCTGCCCTCGACCGGGAGCGGCTCCAGGATCTCGCCCCGGCCGCGGCCCAGCGCGACGCCGCCGACCAGGGCGAAGGGCACGTCGGAGCCGAGTTCGGCGGCGAGGTCCAGCAGGACGTCGGCCGGGGTGTCCAGCTTCCACAGGGCGTCGCAGGCGACGAGTGCCGCCGCGCCGTCGGCACTGCCGCCGGCCATGCCGCCGGCGACCGGGATGGCCTTGGCGATGTGTAGGTGCACGCCGGGGTCGGCGATGCCGTGGTGCGCGGCGAGCAGCCGGGCCGCGCGGGCGGCGAGGTTGCTGTCGTCGAGCGGGACGGCGTCGGCGTCCGGTCCGCTGCAACTCAGCGTGATGCCCTCGCCCGGGGTCGCGGTGACCTCGTCCCCCAGGGCGACGGCGAAGAAGACGTTGGCGAGGTCGTGGAAGCCGTCGGCGCGCAGGCCGCCGACCCCCAGCTGGACGTTGACCTTGGCCGGAACCCGTACGGTGATCACTCGTTCCCGGCCTTCGGCTTGTGCTCGGCGATGGCGGCGAACTGTTCCACCGTCAGCATCTCGCCGCGCAGCTTGTGGTCGATCCCGGCGGCGGCGAGGGCCTGTTCGGCCCCGGCGGCGGAGCCGGCCCAGCCGGCCAGGGCGGCCCGCAGGGTCTTGCGCCGCTGGGCGAACGCGGCGTCGACCACCGCGAACACCTCCTCGCGGCTCGCGGTGGTCTCGGGGGGCTCGCGGCGGATCAGCGAGACGAGGCCGGAGTCGACGTTGGGCGCGGGCCAGAAGACGTTGCGCCCGATGGCGCCGGCCCGCTTCACGTCGGCGTACCAGTTGGCCTTGACCGACGGGACGCCGTACACCTTGTTGCCGGGCTTGGCGGCGAGCCGGTCGGCGACCTCGCTCTGCACCATCACCAGCGTGCGCTCGATGCTGGGGAAGGTGGCCAGCATGTGCAGCAGGACGGGCACCGCCACGTTGTACGGGAGGTTGGCGACGAGCGCGGTGGGTGCCGGGCCGGGCAGCTCGGTGACCTCCATGGCGTCGCTGAACACCAGGTCGAAGGCGTCCGCCTTGCCGGGCATCCGGGCGGCGACGGTGTCCGGCAGGTGCTGCGCGAGCACCGGGTCGATCTCGACGGCGGTGACGTGCCGGGCGACCTCCAGCAGGGCGAGCGTCAGCGACCCGAGCCCGGGGCCGACCTCCACCACCGCGTCCTGCTCCGTCACGTCGGCGGCCCGGACGATCCGCCGCACGGTGTTGCCGTCGATGACGAAGTTCTGCCCGCGCTGCTTGGTCGGCTTCACGCCGAACGCGGCGGCCAGCTCCCGGATGTCGGCGGCGCCCAGCAGGTGGCTGTCAGGGGTGGGTTCGGTGGTGCTCACGCGCCAAGGATACGGGCGCGGGCCCGCCCGGCCGGACGCGCCGGACCGGAGGGCGGGAGGGCCGGGCTCCCGGGCGCCGCCCGCCGATCAGGCGCACCCCGCGCATCTCCCGGCCTGGCGTCCCGCTCAGCACCCGGCTCGGCGCCCCGCTCAGCACCCGGCCTGGCACCCCGCGCAGCACGCCGTGCGGCACCCCGCTCAACACCCGGCCGGCGTCCGCCCCACCCGTCGGCGGGCCCGCCTCAGTACCCGAACGCCCGCGCCGTGTTCGCCGCGATCGCCGTCGCCAGCTCGTCCTCGTGCAGCCCCAGCGTGGCCGCCATCGACCGGACCGTGACCGGGATCAGGTACGGGGCGTTGGGCCGGCCGCGGTAGGGGTGCGGCGTGAGGAAGGGCGCGTCCGTCTCGACCAGGACGCGGTCGAGCGGGGTGGCCAGCAGGGCGTCGCGCAGCGGCTGGTTGGCCTTGAACGTGACCGGGCCCGCGAACGACAGGTACCAGCCGTGCTCGGCGCAGACCTTGGCCATCTCCGCGTCGCCCGAGTAGCAGTGGAAGACGGTCCGCTCGGGGGCGCCCTCCTCCAGCAGGACGGCGATGACGTCCTCGTGGGCGTCGCGGTCGTGGATGACGAGGGCCTTGCCGTGCCGCTTGGCCATCTCGATGTGCCGGCGGAACGACTCCTTCTGGATCTCCACGCCCTCGGGCCCGGTGCGGAAGTAGTCGAGGCCGGTCTCGCCGACGGCCCGCACGTGCGGCAGCGCGGCGAGGGCGTCGATCTCGGCGAGCGCCTCGTCCAGCGCCGCCGCGCCGCCGGCCGGGCGCTGCTGCCCGGACCACCCGTCGGGGTCGCCGAGGAAGATCCGCGGCGCCTCGTTGGGGTGCAGCGCGACGGCTGCGTGGACCTGCTTGAAGCGGGCGGCCAGCTCGGCGGCCCAGCGCGAGCCGGGCACGTCGCAGCCGACCTGGACGACGGTGTCGACCCCGACCGAGGCCGCGCGGGCGAGGCCCTCCTCGGGCGTGCCGGACTGCATGTCCAGGTGGGTGTGCGAGTCGGCCACCGCCACCGCCAGGGGTTCCGGCAGCGGCGGCGGGGTCGACCGGTCGTCGTCCTTCTTCGCCATCAGTCGTCCGTCGTCCTTCTCCGCCTCCAAGAGGCGGGCTTCCCCACCCCAAGAGGCGGACTTCCCCACCCCGAGCGGCGGGCTTCCCCACCCTCAGCGGGCGGGCCTTCCCCACCCTCAGGAGGCGGGCTTCTCCTCGAGGCGCGGGAAGAGGATCTCGCCCTTCGTGACGGTGACGCCGGCGGGCAGCCGGCCCCAGTCGGCCACCGTGGCGATCGGCTGCGCGGCGAGCGCGCCGAGTCCGGCCTCGGCGCCGAGGGAGGCCCACAGCTTCTCGGCCGTGGACGGCATCACCGGGTTGAGCAGGACGGCGGTCGCACGCAGCGACTCGGCGGCGGTGTACAGGATGGTGGCCAGGCGCGCCCGGCCCTCCGCCGAGTCGTCCTTGGCGACCTTCCAGGGCTCCTGGTCGCTGATGTAGCCGTTGACCTGCTTGACGAACTCGAAGATCGCCGCGAGGCCGCCCGCGAAGTCGAGGTCCTCGCCGATCTTCTGGTCGGCGGCGGCCACGGCTGCGGCGAGCCCGTCCTGGACCGCCTTCTCGGCGTCGCCGGAGGCGGTCGCGGCGGGCAGCGCGCCGTCGAAGTACTTGCCGACCATGGCGGCGACGCGGGAGGCCAGGTTGCCGAAGTCGTTGGCGAGTTCGGAGGTGTACCGGGCGGTGAAGTCCTCCCACGAGAACGAGCCGTCGGTGCCGAACGGGATCGCGCGCAGGAAGTAGTACCGGTAGGCGTCCACGCCGAAGTGCGAGGTGAGGTCGGTGGGGGCGATGCCGGTCAGGTTGGACTTGGACATCTTCTCGCCGCCGACCATCAGCCAGCCGTTGGCGACGACCCGCTTGGGCAGCGGCAGTCCGGCGGCCATCAGCATGGCGGGCCAGATCACCGCGTGGAAGCGCAGGATGTCCTTGCCGACCAGGTGGACGGAGGCGGGCCACAGCTCGGCGAAGCGCTCCGGGTCGCTGCCGTAGCCGGCGGCGGTGATGTAGTTCTGCAGCGCGTCGACCCACACGTACAGGACGTGCGTCTCGTCCCAGGGCAGCGGGACGCCCCAGTTGAAGGTGGAGCGGGAGATCGAGAGGTCCTTGAGGTCCTGCTCGACGAAGCGCAGCACCTCGTTGCGGGCCGAGGCGGGCTGGATGAAGTCCGGGTTGGCGGCGTAGAACTCCAGCAGCTTCGGTCCGTAGGCGGAGAGACGGAAGAAGTAGTTCTCCTCCTCCAGCCATTCCACCGGCCGCTTGTGCACGGTGCAGAGCTTCTCGTCCGCGGTGGCGCCGTCGAGCAGCTCGGCCGGGAGCTTGAACTCCTCGCAGCCGACGCAATACGGGCCGGAGTAACCGCCCTTGTAGATCTCGCCCTTGTCGTAGAGGTCCTGGACGAATTCCTGCACGCGGTCGGTGTGGCGCTGCTGGGTCGTGCGGATGAAGTCGTCGTTGGCGATCTCCAGGTGCTCCCAGAGCGGCTTCCACGCCTCCTCGACCAGCTTGTCGCACCACTCCTGCGGGGTGACGCCGTTGGCCTCGGCGGTCCGCATGATCTTCTGACCGTGCTCGTCGGTGCCGGTCAGGTACCACACCTTCTCGCCGCGCTGGCGGTGCCAGCGGGTGAGGACGTCGCCCGCCACGGTGGTGTACGCGTGGCCCAGGTGCGGGCGATCGTTGACGTAGTAGATCGGGGTGGAAACGTAGTACGCCGGGGCGCTCGCCCCGGTGGTGCTGTGGTCTGCAGTGGCCGCCATGGTCGGAAAGCTTAGTCGGGCACGCGGGCGGCCCTCGACCGCGTTCCGCCCCGCGGACGCGAGGGGGCCGCCCCGGCCGTCGCGGGAGGGCGGCCCCGCTGCCCGCCCGGGTGTCAGCCCAGCAGCCGCGACCAGAACCGGGCCCAGCGTCCGCGCGGCTGCGCGGGCCCGGACACCGCGGGCGGCCCGGCCGGCTCGGCGTGCGCCGGGTAGCCGGGGGCGTGCTGCCAGGGCTGGTCGGCGACGGCCACCCGGCCCTCGCGCATGATCCGGACGGTGTGGCCACCACACCCCGGACAGGTCGGCTTGAGCAGCGGGGACGGTACCCGGACACCGTTGGCGTGGTACTCGAACACGACGTGGCCGTCCCTGGCGACGTGGTGCTCGATGTCGTACGCCTGCTCCCACCCGTACCCGCACTTCAGGCACGCGAAGGAGTAGGCCTCCCGTACGGTCTCGACGGGGACGTGCGGCCGCCCGGCCAGGCCGGGGTCGCTCAGCGCATCGCCAGTGCGGGGGCTACCGATCATCTCGCTCATAGCCGTCTCCCAGCGCCCGCCGGGCGCTCGCCCGGCTGGGTCTTTCCATTCCAGGAAATGCCCGGACCTCCCCTGGCGATGCCCTGCTTGTGAAGACTTGGATGCGGGTTGGGGATCCCTAGACGAAAGGTCGGATCCGCTGCGGAAACCGCGGCCAAAACTTCAGCTCAGTTGGCGTTTACCGGGGCCTTCACTCCAAGGTACGACGCACCGCCCGCCACGCAACCCCCGGAATTCACCGGCTTATCAAGCCCTCGTGCGCCGGGCCGCTACTTCCCGGCCCCGGCGCCGTCCTTCTTGGCCGCGACGACGGCGTCGAACACCTCCCGCTTGGGCAGCGCCAGCTCCGCCGCGACGGCCGCGATGGCCTCCTTGCGGTGCTCACCGGCCTCCTCGCGGACGGCGACCAGGCGGGCCAGCTCGGCCGGAGTGAGCTCCTGCGGCGCGGCCGGCGGGGCCCCGGCGACGACCACGGTGATCTCGCCCTTGACGCCCTCGGCCGCCCAGGCGGCCAGCTCGCCGATCGGGCCGCGCTTGACCTCCTCGTAGGTCTTGGTCAGCTCCCGGCACACCGCCGCCGGCCGCTCGGGCCCGAAGGCCTGCGCCATCGCCGCGAGCGCCTCGGCGATCCGGTGCGGCGCCTCGAAGAAGACCATCGTGCGCGGTTCGGCGGCGATCGAGGCGAGCTGGCGGGCCCGGTCGCCGGTCTTGCGGGGCAGGAAGCCCTCGAAGGTGAAGCGGTCGACGGGCAGCCCGGACAGCGCGAGCGCGGTGAGCACCGCGGACGGCCCCGGCACCGCGGTGACCTTGACGCCGGCCGCGACGGCCGCGGCGACGAGCCGGTAGCCGGGGTCCGACACGGACGGCATCCCGGCGTCCGTGACCAGCAGTACCCGGGCGCCGCCGAGCAGCGCCTCGACGAGTTCGGGGGTGCGGCCGACCTCGTTGCCCTCGAAGTAGGAGACCACCCGCCCGGCGGGGGCCACCCCGAGCGCCTGGGTCAGCCGGCGCAGCCGCCGGGTGTCCTCGGCCGCGATCACGTCCGCGGTCGAGAGTTCGGTGAGCAGCCGGGGCGGGGCGTCCGAGACGTCGCCGATGGGGGTGCCTGCGAGAACGAGTACTCCTGTCACGGGCCCCATCCTTGCAGCCCGCGTGCTTATGGTGACGATTCGGGCAGCTTCCGAGGGGCCGGTCCGACGATAGGACCGCGCCCCTACGATGTGGCGGATGAACGGCGACACGGCGGCGCAGACGCCCACTGGTAGAGACCGCAGCACACCGGGTGGCCTCGGCGCGACGGACCAGCCGTCCGGTTCCGTGCCCGCCGTCCCGGCCCCGCGCCCGCCGGTGGCCGCCCCTCCCTCTGACCCTCCCGCCGGCCCCCGCGCCGGTTCTCCCGACGCCGCGCCCGCCGACTGGCGCCGGCGCCTGGCCGGTTTCGGCTACGCCCCGCGACCGGCCGCACCGCTGGCCGAGCGCCTGGCGCCGCCGATGCCGGACGGCCCCGGGGTGACGCCGGACGAGGTCCCGCCGTCCCCGCTGCTGCTGCGCCTGGGCATCCCGGTGCCCCCGGTCCTGTGGGCGTTCCTGTGCCGCTGGTCGGGTTGGCTCGGTCCGGTCGCCGTCGCGGTCTTCGCCGCAGTCCTGCGGTTCACCGACCTGGGGCAGCCGCACGCGATCATCTTCGACGAGACGTACTACGCCAAGGACGCGTACGCGCTCTGGCACGGCGGCTACGAGATCAACTGGCCGGACGGCGCCAACGACCAGATCATGAAGGACGGGACGGCCCCCTACCGTCCGATGGCCGGCTACGTCGTCCACCCGCCGGTGGGCAAGTGGATCATCGGCTTCGGCGAGTGGCTGTTCGGGATGAACCCCTTCGGCTGGCGCTTCGCGGTGGCCCTGCTCGGCACGGTGTCCGTGCTGATGATCGCCCGGATCGCCCGCCGCCTGTTCCGCTCCACGCTGCTGGGCTGCGTGGCCGGGCTGCTGCTCTCGGTGGACGGCCTGCACTTCGTGCTGAGCCGCTCGGCCCTGCTGGACCTCGTGGTGATGTTCTGGATCCTCGCCGCGTTCGGCTTCCTGGTCCTGGACCGGGACCGCACCAGGGCGCTGCTGGCCGCCCGGCTCGACGGGGTCGCGAACGCCGCGCTCGCCCAGCGGGTGCGCCTGGGCTGGCGCCCGTACCGGATCGCGGCCGGCGTCTGCGTCGGCCTGACCTGCGCGACCAAGTGGAGCGGCCTGTACGTCGCCGCCGCCTTCGGCCTGATGACCGTCCTCTGGGACGCGGGCGCCCGCCGCACGGCCGGGGCCCCGCGTCCCTACCTGGCAGCGCTCACCCGGGACGCCCTGCCCGCTTTCGTCTCGATCGTCGTGGTCGCGCTGGGCGTCTACATCACGTCCTGGTGGGGCTGGTTCGCCAGCAGCGACGCGCCCGGCCAGGGCGGCTGGGGCCGCGACTGGGCGGCCGGCCGGAGCACCGACTACCCGTGGATCCCGGAGGGCCTGCGCGCCCTGTGGCACTACCACTCCACGGTGTACGACTTCCACACCCACCTGACCGACCCGCACACCTACCAGTCCAACCCGTGGAGCTGGCTGGTCCTCGGCCGGCCGGTCTCCTTCTACTACGAGTCCCCGAAGACGGGCCAGGACGGCTGCACCGCGGCCGAGTGCGCGCGCGAGGTGCTCGGCCTCGGCACCCCGCTGCTGTGGTGGGCCGGCTGCATCGCCCTGGTGTACTGCCTGTGGCGCTGGGCGGCCCGACGGGACTGGCGGGCCGGCGCCGTGCTGTGCGGCCTGGCGGCCGGCTACCTGCCCTGGTTCGAGTACCAGCAGCGGACGATCTTCCTGTTCTACGCGGTCGCCTTCGTCCCGTTCCTGGTGCTCGCGGTGACGATGATGCTCGGCGCGATGATCGGGCCGCCGGGCGCCTCCCGGGAGCGCCGGATCATCGGCGGGACCTCGGCCGGCCTGCTGGTCCTGCTGATCGTCTGGAACTTCCTGTTCTTCTTCCCGCTGTTCTCCGGGCAGACGATCCCGATGGACGACTGGCGTCAGCGGATGTGGTTCAACAGCTGGATCTGAACCGGCTCGGGGCCGGACCGGCGCGCCGCGCCCCGGCTCCGGCCGCGGGTGCACGGATGGTACGCATGCGGTGTTCGACACGTACCAGAACCGTCACAAGTCCCGGGCGTTTCGTCGGCGCACCGAGTCGGTCTGCCTAGGGTGGGGGGTCAATACCGCGTTAGTCGCCAGACCCTTGGGGGAGCAGCACCATGCGCAAAGGCGCGAATATCGGCATCATCACCGGCGTGTCCCTCGCCGTGCTCGCGGGCGGCGGCTACGGCGCCTACAGCCTGATGGGCGGCTCGGGCGACGGGTCCTCCGGGGCCAAGAAGCCCCGCACGGTGGTTGCCGAGCCCCCCTCCGCGGACCAGGCGGCCAACGGCGCCAAGGACTTCCTGGCGGCCTGGGCGGCCGGCGACGTCGCCAAGGCCGCCTCGCTGACCGACGACCCGAACGCGGCCACGACCGCGCTGACCGCCTTCAAGGACCAGGTCAAGCCGAGCGCGCTGACGCTGACCCCGTCCGGCCCGGCCACCCCGCAGGCCTTCGCCTCGGCCACCGGCACCCCCACCCCGGCCAAGCCGACCGGCGCGCCCTCCGCGTCCGCGACCCCCTCGTCCGCGGGCACGCCGGGCGCGAGCGACTCGCCGTCCGCCGCGGCCACTCCCGCGCCCTCCGGGGTGCTGATGGGTTTCAAGGCGCGCGCCGAGTTCGAGGGCACCGCCCGGGTCTGGGACTACAACGGCTTCCTCAGCGTCGTGAAGATGAGCGACGACACCCCGGCCGTGCACTGGGCGCCGAGCGTGATCCACCCGCACCTGTCCGGGAACGAGACGATCTCCACCCAGCAGGTCTTCGCCCCGCCGTCCACCGTCGTGGACCGCAACGGCAAGTCGCTGCAGGGCGCCTCGCTCACCCCGGCGCTGATGAACTCCCTGCAGGACACCGCCCGCAAGCTGCTGCCGCCGGACCCGACCAAGGACCAGGACGCGGGCAGCGCGGTCGTCATCAGCGACCCGGCCGGCAAGACCACCCCGGACAAGCTGTTCACGATCGTCGAGCCCAAGCCCGGCAAGCCGTTCAAGGTGACGATCGACAACGCGATCCAGGCCGCCGCCGAGAAGGCGATGACCGACCTGGGCGGCAAGCCGGGCTCCATCGTCGCGATCGAGCCGAGCACCGGTCAGGTGCTGGCCTTCGCCAACTCGCCGGCCAACGGCCAGAACCGGGCGTTCCTGGGCCTGCTCGCGCCCGGCTCGACGATGAAGATCGTCACTTCGACGGCGCTGCTGGAGGCCGGGATCAACCCGGACTCGACGGTGGCCTGCCCGGAGAAGAGCAGCAACCCGGTGGCGATCCCGAACGACTTCCCGGGCGCCTTCCCGAACAACACGCTCCAGGACGACTTCAAGGTCTCCTGCAACACCGCCTTCATCAACCAGGGCCTGACCAGCCTGAAGCCCGAGACGCTCGCGGCCACCGCCAAGGACGTCTACGGCGTCGGCCTGGAATGGAAGACCGGCCTGCCGAACTCGGACGGCAGGATCCCGGCCACCCCGGGCAGCAAGGACGAGCAGGCGATGAACTACATCGGCCAGGGCAAGGTCCAGATGAACCCGCTGGCGATCGCCTCGATCACGGCGACCGTGCAGAGCGGCGCGTTCAAGCAGCCGATCCTGGTCGCCGGCCTGCCGCAGCAGCCGGCCGCCCGCCAGATCTCGCCGGACGTCGCCGGCAAGCTGCGCGCGATGATGAACGCCACCGCCACCGGCGGCACGGCCCAGGCCGTGATGGCCGGGATCACCGACAACGCGGGCGCCAAGACCGGCTCCGCCGAGGTCGCCGGCGCGGCCACCACCAACAGCTGGTTCACCGCCTACCGCGGCAACATCGCGGTCGCGGCCGAGGTGCAGGGCGGCGGCCACGGCGTCGACGCGGCCGGTCCGGCCGTCGCCTCGCTGCTCAAGCCCTTCGGCAACCGGTAGGCGTCACCCACCGGAACGCCCGCCGGAACGCGCCCCCGGAGCCCGCTCAGCCCCTCGGCAGAGCGGGCTCCGGCCGTTCCGGCCGGTCCTGGCGCCTGCGGGCCACGGCAGCCGGCCGGTTGCTCCACCGCCGGGCGGCGAGCCGGGGCCAGATCACCAGCACGGCCGGCAGCGCGAGGTACCCGAAGCGACCGGCCGGGGCCAGCATGAAGGCGATCGCGAGCCCCGCGGCCAGCAGGTCGGCGGCGCCGGTCGCGGACACCGGCGGCCGGGCCAGCAGCCAGATCGCCACCGCGACGCCGCCGATGGTCATCAGCGTCAGCGAGACGGTGTGCCCGGTCGGCCCGAAGCCGGCCAGCACCTTGCCCGGCAGCGGGCTGCCGGCCGGGGTGCGGATGGCGGTCATCCCGAGCGGGAAGAGCACCACCTGCTCGCGCAGCTCGGCCGCCTTGGTCAGCACGGACGGCAGCAGCACGGCCAGGCTCGTGCCGACCGCGATCAGCCCGGTCCGGGCCGCCGGGCGCCGCCCGTACAGCCGCCACAGCAGCAGGACGGCGACGGGCAGCGCGGGCCAGGCCGTCCACTTGAGGGTGCAGGCGAGGGCGAGGACGAGCCCCGCGCCGACGGTGCGGTCGCGCTCGGCGAGCGCCATGGCCAGGCAGCAGACGCCGATCAGCGGCAGGTCGACGCCGCCGACGGCGAGGGCGAGCGCTATCAGCGGCGAGGCGGTGAGCACCGCGAGCGGCAGCAGCGGGGCGCGGTCCCGGGAGGGCCGCAGCAGGCGCCAGCTGGCCAGCAGGCACGCGAAGAAGGTGAGGGCGAACCAGATCCGGGCGTCCCCGGCGACCCGGGTGAAGGCGTCGCCGCTGCCGAGCAGCTGGCGGGGCATCCCGAACAGGGACATCGCCGGCAGGTACGGGTTGTAGTCCGTGACCACGACGGGGTGCTGCAGGTAGGCGCTGCCCGTGGTGAGCAGCAGGTGGGCCGAGCGCTCGACCACCATCACCTCGGACTGGTGGCGGCCCTGGACGGCGAGGAGCGCGAGCGGCACGACGACGGCCCCGAGCAGGGCCACCGCCGCGGCGGAGCGGGCCGCGAACCGACGGGGCAGGACCAGGCAGAGCAGCCCGGCCAGGGCGTAGGCGGGGGCCGCGATCATGCCCCAGACGCGCTGGTTGGGCAGGTCGGAGACGAGTGGGAAGGCCGCCGCCCAGCCGGCCGCGACGGCGCAGCCGAGCAGCTGGACGCTGCGCAGGGAGGCGAGCCGGGCGGGGTCGTTCCGCGCGGCCGTGGGCGGGAACGTGTTCTCGCGGCGCTGGCGGGGGACGGCCCTGAACGCCAGGCCGCGCAGGGGGCGGTCGGGCCGGGAGGGCGGTCCGACCGGCTGGGGGACCGGCGTTCTGGAACGGCCGGTGAAGCGGCCGCGCGGGCGGGAGAAGCCGGGCGTGCGGGTGCTCACCATGGTGGAAGGTTATGGGTGGGAGCCCCGCCCTGTCGTCACCGGGATCGACGGAGAGTCGCGATCTACGCGCGAAGAGTCGCCAGGTGTCGTACCACCGGGCGACCCTTCGCATCCGTAGCAACAGGCGGTGACCGGCGCCGGATCCGGAGCGCGAGACGGATCAGCCGGTGTGACTGTCCACCGGGGCGGCCTGCTGCTGCGCTCCACGCTCCAGCTTGGAGTGCTTGATGCTGTAGCCGAAGTACACGACCACGGCGACGGCGAGGGCGATCGCCCCGGCGCGGAAGGTGTCGGCGTGCAGGCCGGTGATCAGGTAGCCGCAGAAGCCGACGCTGAGCAGCGGCACGACCGGGTAGCCGGGCACCTTGAAGCCGCGCGGCAGATCGGGCTGGGTGCGGCGCAGGACGATGACGCCCACCGAGACGACCGAGAAGGCGATGAGCGTCCCGAGGCTGGTGATGTCGGCCAGGATGTTGAGCGGGACGAACGCGGCGAGCGCACCCACGCCGACGCCGACCACGATCGTGTTCCAGACCGGGGTGCCGGTGCGCGGCGAGAGCTCGGCGAAGCGCTTGGGCAGCATGCCGTCGCGGCCCATCGAGTACAGGATGCGGGTCTGGCCGTAGATCACCACGAGGGTGATGCTGAAGATCGAGAGGATCGCGCCGACCGCGAAGACCATCGCGGGCCAGCTCTGGCCGGTGATGTCCTGGAGGATCTGGGCGAGCCCGGCCTCCTGGCCGTCGAACTTCTGCCACGGCTGGGCGCCGATGCCGGCCAGCGCGACCAGGATGTAGAGCAGGGTCACCACCACCAGCGAGATGATGATCGCCAACGGCAGGGTGCGGCGGGGGTTCTTGACCTCCTCGCCGGCGGTGGACACGGCGTCCAGGCCGATGAACGAGAAGAAGATGCTGGACGCCGCGACCTGCACGCCGCCGACGCCGAGCGGCATGAACGGGGTCAGGTTGCCGGAGTGGAAGCCGGTGAGCGCGACACCGATGAACAGCACCAGGATGAGGATCTTGATCGCGACCATCGCCGCGTTGACCTTCACCGACTCGCTGACGCCGCGGATCAGCAGGAAGCAGACCATGGCGACCAGCAGCAGCGCCGGCAGGTTGAACCAGTGGGTGCTGTCCGGCGCGCCCGCCAGCTGCTCGGGGATCTTGACCCCGAACGCCAGGTCGAGGAACTTGTCGAGGTACTCGGCCCAGCTCACCGCGATCGCGGAGGCGGACACGCCGTACTCCATCAGCAGGCAGATGCCGACGCCGAAGGCGACGCCCTCGCCGAGGGTGGCGTAGGCGTAGGAGTAGGACGAGCCGGAGACCGGGATCGCGGAGGCCATCTCGGCGTAGCACAGCGCCGTGAGGCCCGCCGTGACGGCGGCGATGACGAAGGACAGGATGACGGCCGGTCCGGCCGAGGGCACCGCGGTGTTGAGCACGAAGAAGATGCCGGTGCCGATGGTGGCGCCGATGCCGATCGACGACAGCTGCCAGAGCCCGATGGAGCGGCGGAGGTGGATGCCGGAGCGTCCGCCCTCCTCCGGCGCGCCGGCCGGGAGGCTGTCCCGGCCCTCGCTCTCGGCGATCAGTGTCGACACGGGCTTGCGTCGCAGCAGACGCGCACCAAGGGAGTTGCTGGCCAAAACCGCGGTCTTTCTAGGCGAGGGAGGGTGTCCTAGCGGTCGGTCACCAGGTGCGATACGGGGTGTCATCGGGGACCAACCGAACAAAGATGGGACAGTACCGCGCGAATGCACCAGTGTCGCAAACGAACAGTCCGAGGTTCCGCATTATACGAACTGTCGAATGGACAAGGACAAACCGGACGCTTCGTAGACGGCGGACCTCTCCGCGGCGAGGTAACGCCGCAGCTCAGGGGCGTCGGCCCGGTCACCGCCCGAGGACGGCCTGCATGACCGAGCGGGCGATCGGCGCCGCGAGCCCGCCACCGGTCACGTCCGTGGCATCACTGTCCGCGACCACCACGGCGACGGCGACCGGCGGCACCCGGTCCGATCCGGCGGGCTTGGCCCACGACACGAACCACGCGTACGGGGTCCCGCTGTTGTCCACGCCGTGCTCGGCGGTGCCGGTCTTCCCGCCGACCACCGCACCCGGGATCCGGGCGTTCTTCCCGGTGCCGTTGTCCACGACGTCCGTCATGAGCCGCTGCACCTGCGCGGCGACCCCGGGCTCCATCGCCCGCTTGTAGACGGTCGGCCTCATCAGCTGCACCACCGTCCCGTCGCCCTTCGTCAGCTTGTCCACAAGCTGTGGACGCATCACGGTCCCGTCATTGGCGACGCCGGCCGCGACCATCGCCATCACCAGCGGGGTCGCGGCGGTGTCGAACTGCCCGATCGAGGAGAGCGCCAGCTGCGAGTCGTTCATCGTCGTGTCGAAGTTCGAGCGCGAGGGCCGCACCGGCATGTCGAGCCTGGCGTCGTTGAAGCCGAAGCTCCCCGCCATCGCCACCATCGCGTCCAGCCCGGTGCGCACGCCGAGGTAGCCGAGGACGCTGTTGCAGCTGTACGTCATCGCGGTGTCCAGCGACTGCCCTGGCCGGTCGCAGGCACCGGTGTCGTTGACCAGCGGCGTGGTCGTCCCCGGCAGGACGTACGGGAAGGGCGCGCCGGTGGGCGCGTTGATGTCGGTGACGGTCCCGCCGGCGAGCGCGGCGGCGGCCGTCACCACCTTGAAGGCCGAGCCGGGCGGGTAGGTCTGGCGCAGCGCCCGGTTGAGCATCGGCTGACCGCTGTCGGCCTGCAGCCGGTTCCAGGCCGTCTGGTCGGCCGAGGTGGACCCGGCGAAGCTCCCCGGGTCGTAGGAGGGCGTGCTGGCCAGCGCCAGGATCCGCCCGGTGGCGGGCTCGATCGCGGCGACCGCGCCCTTCTGCGCGCCGAGCCCGCGCATCGCCGCCTCCTGGGCCGCCCGGTCGAGGGTGGTGTAGACGTCCCCGCCGGGGTTCTGCCGGCGCGCGACCGCGTCCCAGACCGCCCAGCCGGCCAGCCGGCTGTCCGTCCCGGTGAGCAGGTCGTCCTCGATCCCCTCCAACTGCGTGTTGCCGTACGCCTGCGAGGCGAAGCCGGTGACGGCCGCGTACGTCGGGCCGTCGCCGTAGGTGCGCTTGTACGCGAAGCGGCCGCCGGTGGGCGCCGAACCGGTGACGGTCGCCGCGCCGACCAGGATGTTCCCGCGCGGCTGCCCGTAGCGCTCGACCGTGAGCCGCTGGTTGGCGCCGTTGTGGTCGAGGTCCTTCGCCTCGAAGACCTGCACCCGGGTGGCCTGGACGCACAGCGCGGCGATGAGCAGCAGACAGAACGTGCCGGCGCGGCGGCCGGTGACCGAGATCCCCGGGAGCCCCTGCGGCCCGTTCCCCCTGACCGGCCCGAAGCGCGCCATCAGGCCTCCCCCGGAGCGGGCCGGAGCGCGACATCGCTCATGCGTCCGCCTCGCGTCGCTCACCGGCCGCTTCGCGACACACGCACCCGACCTTGATTCGCTCGCTGCGCTCGCTCATGCGCACGAGCAGCGCCACGATGATCCAGTTGGTGACCACCGACGAGCCGCCCTGGGCGACGAACGGCAGCGTCATCCCCGTCAGCGGGATCAGCGCGAGCACCCCGCCCGCCACCACGAACACCTGCAGGCCGACGATCGACGCCAGCCCGATCGCCAGCAGCCGACCGAACGGGTCGCGCAGCGCGATGCCCGCCCGGAACCCGCGCGAGACCAGCAGCGCGTACAGCAGGAACACGGCGACCAGCCCGGTCAGGCCGAGCTCCTCGCCGATCGTCGCGAGGATGAAGTCGGACTTGGCGGCGAAGCCGATCAGCACCGAGTGCCCGTTGCCCAGGCCCGTCCCGAGCTCCCCGCCCCACGCGAAGGCGAACAGCGACTGGGCGATCTGGTTGGCCCCCTTGCCGGCCGCGATCGAGCCGAGCGGGTCCAGCCAGTCCGCCACCCGGCTGTGCACGTGGGTCTCGACGGAGCCCACCACCACCGCGCCGGCCGCCGCGAGGCCGAGCCCGATCGCGATCCACCCGGTGCGCGCGGTGGCGACGTAGAGCATCACGACGAACAGCCCGAAGTACAGCAGCGACGTCCCGAGGTCGGTCTCCAGCACCAGGACGCCGACGGACGCGGCCCAGATCAGCAGCACCGGACCGAGCACCCGCCCGCGCGGCAGCTGCCAGCGCCAGACCCGCCGCCCGGTGAGCGCGAGGGCGTCCCGGTGCACGGCCAGGTACGCGGCGAAGAAGACCGCCAGGAGGACCTTGGCGAACTCCCCCGGCTGGAAGGAGAGCGGCCCGACGACGATCCAGATCCGGGAGCCGTACACCGGCGGGAAGAGGATCGGCAGCACCAGGAGGACGAGCGCCGCGAGCGCGCCCACGTAGGCGTACCGCCGCAGCCGCCGGTGGTCGCGCACCAGCAGGACCACCGCGCCGAACAGGGCCACCCCGAGGGCGGACCACAGGAGCTGCGTGGAGGCCGCGCCCGGGCCGGAGGTCGCCCGGTCCAGCCGGTAGATCGCCACCAGCCCGATCCCGTTGAGCAGCACCGCGACCGGCAGCAGCAGCGGGTCCGCGTACCGCGCCCGCCACCGGACGACGGCGTGCGCCAGCAGGGCGAGCACGCCGAGCGCGGTGCCGTAGCCCGCGGTGTCGGCGGGCACCGCGCCGTCCAGGTTGACGCCGACCTCGACGTAGCCGAACACGGCGATCAGCACCGCGGCGAGCACCAGCACGAGCTCGGTGGTGCGCCGGGTCGCCACCGGGCGGGGAGGCCGGGCGGCGGTTCTGGTCACGGCGGAGGGTGTCGCCACGGACCGTCCTGGGTGGGTGCGCAAGGCGGGTCCTTCCCGCGCGTCGGACGTGCCGGGGAGCGGCAGGCGCCCGCGCCCCGAATCGTCACCCTAACGAGCGCTATCCCCATGTATCGGCTCTTCTTCACGGTGTGTCAGTGATTGTCCCGGGTCCCCGGAGTCCGCGCCCGACCGCTCACTCCGGCCGCCGCCCCGCCAGCGCCGCCGAACCCGCCGCGACCGCCGCCAGCAGCGCGGCGGCCGCCGACAGCGCGAACCAGGGCGGTCCGACCCTCCCGGAGCGGTCGGCGGCGACCAGAGCGCTCACCGCCGCGTTCGCCGGCGAACCGGGCGCCACCAGCACCGCCGTCGCGAGCGCCAGCGCCAGCGGGATCCCGTACTGCGCCCGCGCGAGCACCGGCCGGTTGCACAGCGCCCCGACCAGCACCCCCAGCAGCACGGAGACCACCGAGGCCAGCAGTCCGGCCAGCAGCGACACCCCCACCGGCGGCTGGTCCGCCTTCGGGTTGGCGACCGGCCCGCTCACGAACCAGAGCCCGGCCACCTGCGCCACGGCCAGCACCAGACCGACCGTCAACGCCGCCAGCAGCCCACCCAGCTGGACCCTGGCCGGCCCCGCCGCCGCCACCAGACACGCCCGCGACGCCGGCGGCTCGGCGTTCAGCGCACTGCGGACGTACCACGCGCTGACCGGCAGCAGCACGCCCGCGCCGTAGCCCAGCCCGCCCAGCAGTGGATCGCCCGCCGTCACGCCCAGCACGAGCAGCAGCGCATATGCGAGGAACGGCGGCAGCCACCCGTGCCCGCGCAGCAGCAGCTCCAGGTGGTACCGGGTCAGCGCCCCGACCTGCCTCACCGCTTCCCCTCCCGCCGCCGGACGGCCAGCACGCTCACGGCCGGACGGCCGGTCAGCAGGCGGCGCAGCAGCGCGTCCGAATGCGCCGCCGCCACCGTGAGCCGCACCGCCGTCCCTTCCAGCGCGGTGAGCTCCGGGGCGCCCGGTAGCCACGCGGGCAGCGGGCCGCCGTCCAGGACGTCCACGTCCACCTCCACGTTCACGTCCACCGGCGGGCCGTCCGCCGGCACGACCTGCTCCTCCGCGGGCCGCAGCCCGCCGTCCGCGCCGACCCGGTAGGCGGCCGTGGTCAGTCCGGCCAGCCGCGCCGGGTCGTGATCGACGAACAGCACCGCGCCGCCGCCCGCCGCCCGCTCGGCGGCGGCCTCGTCCAGCACCGTCCGGGCCGCCGGGTCGAGCCCCGTCCAGGCCTCGTCCAGGAGCAGCACCCGCGCGCCGGGCAGCAGCGCCTGCGCGACCGCGACCTTCTGGCAGGTGCCCTTCGATAGCCTGCTCAGCGGCGTGCCCGCCCGGTCCGCGATGCCGAACCGGTCGAGCCACTCCTGCGCCCCGCGCCGCGCCCGCGCGTCCGTCAGTCCGTGCACCCAGCCGACCCGCAGCAGGTAGGAGGCCGCGTCGAACGGCAGCGCCGGCGGGAACCGTTCCGGTACGTACGCCACCGGCCCCGGCCGCACCACCCGCCCCGCGCTCGGCCGCTCGATCCCCGCGACGAGCCTGAGCAGCGTCGACTTGCCCGTCCCGTTCGCCCCCGCGATCCGCACCAACTCACCCGGCCGGACGGCCAGATCGACCCCGCGCAGGACCCACCTCCCGCCCCGCCCGTACCGCTTCCCCACGCCCGCCAGCTCCACCGCGCCCCCTTCGCCGACCGGCCCGTGCGAACCGTACGCACGGAAGGCTAACCACCGCGCATAAGCGCCGCGTGAGCCCGGCGCCCGTGAACCCCCGCCCGCGCGCGGGAGTTCACGCGCGGGCGCACCACCGCCACGCTGCGGACTCGTTTGGCCATGGCGAACTGATGATCCCTAGGATCGGCCGCGTGATTACCGGACGACGACGACCAACGACCAGGCTGGGCAGCCTGCTCGCCGCCGCGGCGATAACGGGCGCCTCGCTGCTCCTCGGCCTGCCCGCCCACGCCGACGAACCCCCGGGCGGCAGCGCCCCGGCCCCCAAGGAGGCCCCCAGGGTCGACCTGATCCTGGATGTCAGCGGCTCCATGAACGCCGCCGACATCCAGGGCAAGAGCCGCATCTCGGTGGCCCAGCAGTCCCTCAACGAGGTGATCGACGCCCTGCCCGCGGAGACGGACTTCGGCATCCGCACGCTCGGTGCCACCTACCCCGGCACCGACAAGACGGTCGGCTGCCAGGACACCAAGCAGCTCTTCCCGGTCGGCAAGACCGACAAGGTCCAGGCCAAGACCGCGGTCGCCACCCTGCGCCCCACCGGCTTCACCCCGATCGGCCTGGCGCTGCGCGGCGCCGCCCAGGACCTCGGCAAGGGCGACGCGACCCGCCGGATCGTCCTGATCACCGACGGCGAGGACGACTGCGCCCCGCCGGACCCGTGCGACGTCGCCCGCGAACTCGCCGCCCAGGGCATCCACCTGGTCGTCGACACCCTCGGCCTCGCCCACGACGACAAGACCCGCCAGCAGCTGCTCTGCATCGCGAGCGCGACCGGCGGCACCTACACCGACGTCCGCAGCCAGGACCAGCTCACCAACAAGGTGAAGCAGCTGATCGACCGCAGCGACGACACCTACACCGTCAACCCGGTCAAGACCGCCGGCACCGAAAAGTGCGAGAACGCCCCCGTCCTCGCCCCCGGCGTCTACAGCGACCGCGAGAAGTTCTCCGAGCACCGCGTCTACAAGGTCCCGGTCAAGTCCGGCCAGGAGCTGCGCGCCTCGGTCAGCGTCTCGCTCGACCGGGCCGTCGCCCGGGACTACGGCGTCCTGCTCCAGGCCACCAGCGCGACCGGCCAGGAACTGGTCCGCGGCACCGACGCGGACAACGGCCGCAACGACGTGATCTCCACCGGTCTGCGCTGGTCCACGAACGACTCCAAGGGCTACGTCATCACCAAGCCCAAGGCGTCGCCGAGCGAGCAGCCGCCGACCACGGTCTGCCTGGTCGTCAGCAACTCGCTCGCCCCCCAGCCCGGAGTCCAGGCCGACCCCGGCCTGCCGCTGGAGCTGACCGTCGACCTGGCCTCCTCCTCCCCCGCCCCCGAGGGCGCGGCGATGGGCCTCGGCCGCGGCTGGATCCTGCTGCTCACCCTCACCGGCGCCGGCCTGCTGACCGGCCTGGTGGCCGGCTGGATCGCCCGCTGGCGGATCGCCGTCTGGCGGGAGAACTGATCATGCGTAGGACTCTTCGCGGCCTGCTCGCCGCCTCCGCCCTGCTGCCCGCCCTCGCGCTGGTCGCCCCGGCGGCCTCCGCCGCCTCGCCGACCCCCTCGCCGAGCGCGAGCGGCACCGCGGCCCCGGTGACCAAGGCCGGCACCTCCTTCCTGACCGCCGTCAACCTCTCCCCCGGCCAGGACGCCAACGTCGCCGCCTCCACCGGCGACTACCTGTACTGGGCGTTCGGGGCCTCCGAGGGCCAGACCCCGACGGTCTCCGTGACCGTGAACCTGCCCCCGGGCACCGACCGGCACGGCCCGCAGAGCTGGGCCGTCGAGGTCTTCGACGGGCTGCGCCGCCGCCAGGCCTGCACCGCCGGCACCCAGAACGCGACCGGCGACCAGAACACCGCGACGCTCGCCCTGAGCTGCACCCTGCGCGAGGTCCGCACCTGGGCCGAGCCGTGGTCCGGCGACCCGCTGCCCGGCACGTACTACGTGAAGCTCGCGGTCACCGACACCCCGCAGCCGGACCTCGGCCTCGCCGCCTCGGTCCAGCTGCACGTGGCCGCCAAGGGCGACGCCGACAACGCGCAGCCGGAGGGCGGCGAACTCAAGGCGCCGCTCGTCCCGCCGGCCGGCGGCGGCGCGAGCACCGCCAAGGCGGCGGCCCCGGTGCAGCCGGAGGAACACTGGTACACCGGCTGGTTCTCCGGCTGGAACAGCCGCTGGTACTGGACGATCGGCGGCGGCGCCCTGGCCGCCGTCGCGGGCGTCCTCGGCTTCCACCTGACCCGCCACCCGCGCGGCCGCCGACCGGGCCGCTACGGCCCGGTGCCGCCCCAGGCCGGCGGCCACCAGCACGGCGCGTACCCGGACACCCAGCGCATCTGACGCGGATCGCGCACCCCGGGGGCCGGCCGGACGCGTTCCGGCCGGCCCCCGGCCGTCCTACGGTGGAGGCATGACCCGGCAGCCCGGCGGCAGGATCGTGGTCGGCGTGGACGGCTCCCCGGCCTCCCGCGCCGCCGTCCGCTGGGCGGCCCGCCTGGCCGGCCTGAGCGGAGCCCCGCTGGAGGCCGTGACCGTCTGGGACTTCCCCTGCCTGTACGGCGAGCACGGCTTCGTCCCGCCCGCCCTGGACGGCTTCGGGCCCGAGCGCCGCGCCGCCGAGATCCTCGACGAGACGCTGACCGCCTGCCCGGCCGGGCTCACCGTCCGCCGCCACCTGGCCGCCGGGGCTCCCGGCCCCACCCTGGTGGCCGCCGCGGAGGGCGCCGCCGCCCTGGTCGTCGGCGGCCGCGGCCGGTGCGCCCCGCCGGGGGTCCTGCTCGGCACCGTCTCCCAGTACTGCCTCCACCACGCCGGGTGCCCGGTCGTGGTCGTCCGGGCCTGAGCGTCAGCCCCGGACGTCGGCCCCGGACGTCAGCCCCGGAAGAGGTTGTGCCCCACGTCGGACGGCACCTTGTCCTGGACGGGCTCGCTGTCCTTGCCGGGCACGTGCTCGCCCGGGATCGGCTCGGAGCCCTCCCGGTGCAGCAGCACCACGCCGTCCTCCGCCCAGATCTGCCGGTACCCGTGGGCCAGCAGCAGCTGGATCCGCTCGGCCTGCTGCTTGTCCGTCTCGAACGGGAACGAGCGCTTGTCCGCCCGCGTGAGCACGTACTCGCGCCCGCGCGGGGTGCCGTCCACCAGCACCACGTCCGTCCTGGCGGTGAGCCGCGGCGCGATCTGGTTGTCCGCCTCCACCGACGCACCGTCGGGGACGAGCGCGGCCGCCCGGACGAGCGCCGCCTCGCTCGTCTTGGGCTCCCAGGACGACGGCACGGCCAGCTGCGCGAGCCCGAGCGGCACGGCGGCGAGCAGGGCGCAGCCCGCCGCGGCCAGGCCCAGCAGGCGGCCCCGCCGCTCCGTGCGCTCCTCGGCCATCAGCCGGCCGGTCACCTCGACGGCCGCGGCGAGCAGGATCGGCCACAGCATCGAGTCGTAGTGCCGGGCGATCGACCAGTGGTTGGGGTTGCTGGAGAGGATCCGCTCGGCCAGCAGCGGCACCGCGCACAGGACGGTCGCCGAGCGCAGCGGCAGCAGGAACATCGTGCCGAAGAGCCAGAGCAGCAGCAGCGGCTTGAGCGGCTGGTCGACGGCGGCCTGGACCAGCAGGAACGGGTTGCCCAGCAGGTTGTGCAGGGCGTCCCCGGCGTCGCTGCCGATCGAGCCGTAGTTCCAGTAGTAGCCCGGCTCGCCGCCCATCGCCGGGATCAGCCACGTGATCGCGACGACCGACGCGAGCGGCCCGCCCACCAGCAGCCCGATGCCGGTGTACCGGCCGGCGCGGTCCCCGGAGCCGCGCAGGCGCAGCAACAGGACCAGCCCGTACGCGGCCACCATCAGGCCGAGGTCCTCCTTGGTGCAGCAGAGCAGGACGGCGGCCAGGACCACCACCCAGTACGCGCGGGCCAGACCGCGCTCCAGCATCAGGAGGGTCAGCGGCACGGCGAAGGCGACCTCGTGGAAGCCCACCCGGGAGGCGACCAGCAGCGGCCACCCGAGGGCGTAGACGAGGCCCGCCAGGTCGGCGGCGCGCCGGGCGGTCGCCGGGGCGGTGAACGCGAAGGCGTGAACGGCGATCCGCCGGATCAGCGGCACGCCGGACGCGAAGAGCAGGGCCTGCCCGATGATCAGCGAGCGCGGGTCGTCCCAGATCCAGTACAGCGGCGCGAGCAGCGCGAGGACCGGCGAGAAGTGGTCGCCGAGGAGGGAGAAGCCCGGCGGGAACTCGTGGTGGTAGCTCTTCAGCGTCGAGACGGGCAGCCCGAAGTGCGCGTAGCCGCGGACGCCCTGGTCGAAGATCCCGAGGTCGAAGCCGCCGAGCGCGACCGAGGTCCAGCCCTGCATGCCGACGGCGCACATGAGGGCGAAGCACAGCGCGCTGAGCAGCACGGTGCGCCGGGCCGGGCTGCCGGCCAGCGCGGAGCGGACGGCGGCGCCGGGCAGCCGGGCGGGGGCCGGGGTCGCGGAGCGGGTGTCGACGGCCACGGTCACACCTGCTTCGTCAGGGCCGCTTCGACGCCGAGTTCGGCGCGGCGGAGCACCTCGTCCGCCTCGGCCCCGAGCTCGCCCGGGGCGCGCAGGCGGTACAGCCGCAGCGCCACGACGACCAGGAGGGCGATGCCGAACGGCGCGTAGACCGAGGACGGCAACTGCCAGTACCAGGCGACGCCGAGCCCCCAGCGGTGCGGCACGGTCCACATCGCGTGCGAGAGGAACACCACCAGCGCCACCCCGAGCAGGATCTTGCGCCCGGTGGTCCTGGCCTCGACGGCCAGCAGGGCGAGCAGCGGGACGCACCACACCCAGTGGTGGGTCCAGCTGATCGGCGACACCAGGAGCGCCGTGAACGCGGTGCACAGGGCGCCCCACGCGTCGGCCCGCCGCAGCGAGCGCGAGCGCCCGGCCAGGACGGCGACGGCGAGGCCGAGGACGCCGACGGCCGCGCAGACGGCCAGTCCGACGGTGCCGGGCTCGTTGCTGCTGAGCAGCCGGCAGAGGGCGCCGCGCAGCGACTGGTTGTCGGCGATGACGGTGACCCCGACCCGGCTCGGGTCCCACAGGTACGTCGTCCAGAAGCCGAAGGACGCGTCGGGCAGCACGAGCCAGCCGACCAGCGCGGCCGCGAGGAAGGTGCCCCCGGAGACCAGCGCGGCCCTGATCCGGCCGGTCAGCAGCAGGTACACCGCGAACAGGCCGGGGGTGATCTTGATGGCGGTGGCCAGGCCGATGCCCACGCCCTTGGCGCGGCTGCGGTCCGGGCGCGTCAGGTCCCACAGGACCAGGCACAGGATGCCGAGGTTGACCTGCCCGTACTGGAACGTGGTGAAGACCGGCTCCAGCCAGACGCCGAACCCGGTCGCGAGGAGCACCGCGGCGGTGCGGTGCCGCGCCGCGGGCCGGCCGACCAGGCGGAAGGAGAGGTGGGCGGCGATCGCCAGCAGAGCGAGGTTCAGCAGCTGCACCAGGACGCGCAGCGTGCTCACGTCGAACCAGGTGCTCGGCACGAACAGCATCGCGGCGAACGGCGGGTACGTGGCGGGCAGGTCCCAGCCGGGCAGCCGCATCGCGTACAGGTCCTGGCCGTGCACGACGGCCGCGCCCTCGGCCCGGTAGACGAGCATGTCGACCATCGTCTGGCCGTGGAAGTGGCGCACGACGGCGTACACCGCCAGGGAGAGCGCCGCGGCGCAGCCCGCGACGATCACGCTCGGGGCCGGTCCTCCGGGGGCTGGAGTGGTGCCGCGGTCCTCCGCGTCAGTCCGTCGTGCCCACCGTGTCAGACCGAACTCGCGCACCGCGATGGCACCCCGTTGAGATAGACCAGATCGTTCCCTCGTCGCCGTCTGGGCCAACCCACCATAACCGACCCCCCTGAGGGCCGACCGTGGCTCCGGAACGGGCGGGAGCGGCGTCATGTGACCTTCTTCACAGGTCGCCTCCGGGACCGGACCGACCGCCAGGACGCCTGCCCCCACGGGCAGTTGGCGCGAACGCCGCCACAATGCAGGAACCCCGCCCGGTCTTGTCGACCGGGCGGGGCCCTTGTTGGGTGGAGCTGAGGGGATTCGAACCCCTGACCCCCTCGATGCGAACGAGGTGCGCTACCGGACTGCGCCACAGCCCCAACGAGAAGAAACTTTAGCACCTTTCGGAGGGGGCTCGTGACCACCCCCCGATCCGGGTGCCGGCCGGGGCCCGCGGCCGCTCACTCGTTGGCGGCGCGCTGGCGGGGCTCGGGGGCCGGGGGCTCGGCGTACTGGTCGAAGAGCGGGGTGGTGCGCGGCTCCGCCGGACGCCCGGCGGTCCACGTCCCCGGGGCCGTCAGGTCGAGGTCACGGGAGACCCGCGGGGCGACCGGCGCCGTCACGTAGGTCGGCAGCGGAACGGGCACCGGCTCCCAGGAGTCCGGGCCAGCGGCACCGCGCTCGCGCATGCCGTCGACCCACTCCTCGTGCTCGGTCGCCTCCGCCAGCGCCGAGGCGGACGACGCGCCGCCCCGGGCCTCCTCGGACCCGGTGGCCAGCCGCAGGTGCGGACGGCGGGCGACCTGCGGCTCGACCGGGGCCGACGGCTCCGGCGGGGCGACGACCGCGGTCGGCACCTCGTCGGCCGCCCGGACCTCGGCCCGCTGCCGCTCGCGCCTGCGCAGCCGCTCGGCGGCCTGCGCGGCGCGGGCCCGGTCGAGCTTCACCTCGTAGCGCTGGCGCTCCAGCCTGCGCAGGTGACCGATGTAGAGGGTCAGGAGGACCGCCGGGACGGTCGGCACCCACAGGAACGCCAGTCCGGCCACCGCCGCGACCACCGCGCCCAGCGCGAAGGCCAGGAAGAGGGCGGTGACCATCCGGCGCCGGCGGGCCAGCAGGCGCGCCCGGCGCTCCGTCCCGCCGGGTGTCTGCGGGACCGGCACCGACCGCTCGGACCGCTCCGCCGGTGCCGGGGGTTCGGGCCCCCGGTCCGCGGGATCGCCGGAGACGGCCTCGTCCCGTGCGGGAGGGCCGTCGCTGCTCTGCTCGTCGTCACGCGGTTCGTCGCCCAGGGACCGGGCCG
This sequence comes from Streptomyces sp. SP17BM10, assembly GCF_036322405.1. NCBI lineage: Bacteria > Bacillati > Actinomycetota > Actinomycetes > Kitasatosporales > Streptomycetaceae > Streptomyces > Streptomyces sp. SP17BM10. The sequence continues at coordinate 66,866 of NZ_JAQYXB010000684.1, forward strand.
CCCGCCGCTCCAGCGCCGACCGCCCGGCCAGCAGGCGGATGGCGGTGCTGAAGCGTTCCGTCGGGCGCGCCTCGTTGAGTTCGTCCTGCCTGCGAAGCCACATGGGCACCAGATAGGCGGCCCAGGCCCCTACGATGACGGCGTAGATAAGGCCGCTACTGCTCACGATTCACACCGTACGGGCGACGGGGAAGGCCCGACAGCAATTTGACGCGGCGTGTCGTGTGATCAAGCTGATTCTCCGACTATTTTGACGGCATTTGTGACCGTCCGTCGCCACGTCGATGCCATATCGATATTTGATTCGAACATGTATTCAATTATCGCGGCCCGCAGCGGAACTGAGCGCCCGCCAGCGTTCCAGCATCCCCTCGGGGACCTCCTCGGCGGTCAGCGCGTACACGAGGTGGTCGCGCCAGTCGCCGTCGATGTGGAGATAGCGCGGGCGCATTCCCTCCGGACGGAAGCCGAGCTTTTCCACCACCCGGCGGCTCGGGACGTTCTCCGGGCGGATGCAGACCTCGATCCGGTGCAGCCCGAGGTTGCGGAAACAGTGGTTGACCGAAAGGGCCACGGCGGTGGGCATGATGCCGCGGCCGGCCACCCCCTCGTCGACCCAGTAACCGACGTTGGCCGAGCACATCGAGCCCCAGGTGATGCCGCCGACGGTCAGCTGGCCGACCAGCTTGCCCTCGTAGAGCACGACGAAGGGCAGCATCCGCCCGGCCGAGGCCTCCCCGCGCAGGAAGCGCACCATCTGCCGGAACGTCGGGCGCGGTCCGGCCGCCTGGCCCGCCGGGCCGGGCGGCACGGTGGCCTCCCAGCGGCGCAGCCAGTCCCGGTTGCGGCGGCTGACCTCCTGCCAGTCGCGCTGGTCGCGCACCCTGATCGGGCGCAGCACGACCTCCCCCTCGTGGAGCTCTACCGGCCAGCCGGCGTTCAGTGCGCTCTCCCGGGTGCCGCGTCGTCGGGCCGGGGGTGGTCCCCGCCGCCGAGCTGGTCGACGGCGTGGGCGAGCAGCGGCTCCAGCACGGCGAGGCCGTCCCGGACGCCGCCGGTCGATCCCGGCAGGTTGACGATCAGCGTACGTCCGGCGAGGCCGGCCAGCCCGCGCGAGAGCGCCGAGGTCGCCACCTTCTCGCGGCCGTACGCACGGATCGCCTCGGCGATCCCGGGGATCTGCCGGTCGATGACCCGGGCGGTCATCTCGGGGGTGAGGTCCATCGGCGAGATGCCGGTGCCGCCGGTGGTCAGCACGACGTCGTAGCCGGCCGCGACGGCCTCGCGCAGGACGGCCTCGACGGGCTCGCCGTCCGGCACGACGCGGGGGCCGTCGGCGGTGAAGCCCATCGCGGTCAGCCCGGCGACCAGCAGCGGGCCGCCCTTGTCCTCGTAGACGCCGGCCGAGGCCCGGTTCGACACGGTCACCGCCAGGGCCTTCACGCGTCCGCCTCCGGGGCGAACCAGTCGCCGCTCTTGCCGCCGGTCTTGCTGAGCACCCGGACGGACTCGATGGCGGCGCCCTTGTCCACCGCCTTGACCATGTCGATGACGGTCAGCGCGGCGACCGTCACGGAGGTCAGCGCCTCCATCTCGACGCCGGTGCGGTCGGCGGTCTTCACGGTGGCGGTGATCTCGACCGCGTCGTCGGCGACGGCGAGGTCGACCTTCACGCCGGAGACGGCGATCGGGTGGCAGAGCGGGATCAGGTCGGGCGTCCGCTTGGCGCCCATGATCCCGGCGATGCGGGCGACCGCGAGGGCGTCGCCCTTGGGCACGCCCTCGCCGCGCAGCAGTTCGACCACCTTCGGGGAGACCCTGACCCGGCCGGCCGCGACGGCGGTGCGCGCGGTGGTGGCCTTCTCGGAGACGTCGACCATCCGGGCCGCGCCCTGGTCGTCGACGTGGGTGAGGCGGTCGCCGGGGGGCGGTGTCGTCACGGGGGCTCCAGGGGCGCGCAGATCGAATACCGCGCTACCGTACAGCTCCCCCGCCCCTCCGCGTGGGAGGGGCCGGATCACGGGACGGGACAGGCATCAGGAGTCGAGCAGGACCACGTCCACGGAGCTGCCCGCGGGCAGCTCGGTGACGTCCTCGGGGACGGTGATCAGGCAGTTCGCCCGGGCCAGCGCGCCGACCAGGTGGGACTCGGCCCCGCCGACCGGCTCGACCGTGCCGTGAGGCGCGTACCGGCCGCGCAGGAACTGCCGCCGCCCGGCCGGGGAGCGCAGCGCCACCGGGCAGGTCGCGCGGACCACCGGGCGGTGCACGTCGGGGGCGCCGAGCATGGTGCGGATGACCGGGCGGACGAACAGCTCGAAGGAGATGTAGGCGCTGACCGGGTTGCCGGGCAGGGCGAGCAGCGGCACGCCGGCCGCGCCCGCGCAGCCGCCGATCCGCCCGAAGCCCTGCGGCTTGCCGGGCTGCATCCGCAGCCGGCGGAAGTCGACGCCGCCGTAGGACTCGAAGACCTCCTTGACCACGTCGTACGCGCCGACGCTGACGCCGCCGCTGGTGACGATGAGGTCGGCGCGGCCGAGCTGGTCCTCCAGGACGGCGCGCAGCCGGGCGGCGTCGTCGGGGACCCCGCCGACCCGGTAGGCGATGGCGCCGGCGTCCTGGGCCGCGGCGGTGAGGGTGAAGCTGTTGGAGTCGCAGATCCGGCCGGGGCCGACGTCCTCGCCGGGCTGGACCAGCTCGCTGCCGGTGGACAGCACGACGACCCGGGGGCGGGGGCGGACCTTCACGGTGGCCCGGCCGATCGCGGCGAGCAGGCCGAGCTGGGTGGGGCCGAGCCGGGTGCCGGCCTCCAGGACGCGCGAGCCGGCCGCGACGTCGCTGCCGCGGCGGCGGATGTGCGCGCCCTCGGCGACCGGGCGCAGGACCCGGACCTCCTCGTCCTCGACGGCCGCGGTCATCGCGTCGGCCGCCTCGCCGGTGCCGGTGCCGCCGTCGGTCCACTCGACCGGGGCGACGGCCTCCGCGCCGGGCGGGACGGGGGCGCCGGTCATGATCCGGGCGGCCTGGCCCGGTCCGACCCGGGGCAGTTCGCCGGCGCCGGCCGCGATGTCGCCGACCACGGCGAGCACCGAGGGGTACTCGGCGGTGGCGCGGACGGTGTCGGCGGTGCGGACGGCGTACCCGTCCATCGAGCTGTTGTCGAAGGGCGGCAGGTCGCCGTCCGCCGACACGTCCTCGTCGAGCCGGCAGCCGTGGGCGTCGAGCAGGCCGAGCTCGATGGCCGGCAGCGGGGTGACGGCGGCGAGGACGTCGGCGAGGTGCTCGTCGACGGTCCACAGCCGCGGAGCCGCCGGTGCCGGGTCCGCGGTGGCGTCGCAGCAGGCTGCGGCGGCGCTGTGGCTGTGCTCGGACCCGGTCATCGGCGGCTCGCTCTCGGTCGGTGTGTCAGTCCTGCAGCTCGGAGGCGACGAACTCCCGCAGCCAGGAGCGGAACTCCGGGCCCAGGTCCTCGCGCTCGGAGGCAAGTCGGACGATAGCGCGGAGGTAGTCGGCGCGGTCGCCGGTGTCGTAGCGGCGGCCCTTGAAGAGCACGCCGTGCACCTGGCCGCCGGACTCCGCGTCGCGGGTGGTCAGCTCGCGCAGGGCGTCGGTGAGCTGGATCTCGCCGCCGCGGCCGGGCGGGGTCTCGCGCAGCACGTCGAAGACCGAGGGGTCGAGGACGTAGCGGCCGATGACGGCGTAGTTCGAGGGGGCGTCGGCGGTGTCGGGCTTCTCGACCAGGTCGGTCACCTGGAAGACGTCCTCGCCGAAGCCGTTCGCCTTGACGGCGGCGCAGCCGTACAGGTGGATCTGGGAGGGGTCGACCTCCATGAGGGCGACGACCGAGCCGCCGAGCTCCTGCTGGACCTCGATCATGCGGGCCAGCAGCGGGTCGCGGGGGTCGATCAGGTCGTCGCCGAGGAGGACGGCGAAGGGCTGGCCGGCGACGTGCTGCTCGGCGACCGACACGGCGTGGCCGAGGCCCTTCGGGTCGCCCTGGCGGACGTAGTGCATGTTCGCCAGTTCGACGGACTCGCGGACGCGGCGCAGACGGTCCTCGTCCCCCTTGCGGGCGAGGAGCTCCTCCAGCTCGTAGGCGCGGTCGAAGTGGTCCTCCAGAGCGCGCTTGTTGCGGCCGGTGACCATCAGTATGTCGGACAGGCCGGCGGCGGCGGCCTCCTCGACGACGTACTGGATCGCCGGCTTGTCGACGACCGGCAGCATCTCCTTCGGCGTGGCCTTGGTGGCCGGGAGGAAGCGGGTGCCCAGTCCGGCCGCGGGTACCACGGCCTTGGTTACCGGAATTCGAGTGTTGGTCGTCGTCATGCGCAAACCTTACTAAGGCACGTTTTCACCCGTCCGGGCGCGGTCGGACGACTGGGGGAGCCCGTCGCCGGGGCCGGCCACGGTGGCAGGCGTCTGGGAAATGACCGGCTGGGCGAGGGGGTCCCCGCCGGCACAGGGCGACAGACTACCCGCCTTTCCCGAACGGTCACGCTCGGCAGTCGGACCCTCCTGCGCACCGGAAGTGACGGGCTCGTGGTGCCCGGCCGGCAGGCTGCCGCGCCAGCAGTCGCCGCCCGCCGCACGGGCCTCGGCGAGCGCCCGGTCGGCGGCCCGGAGCAGGACGGCCGCGTGGGTGCCGTCCTCGGGGAGCACGGCGACGCCGACGGCGGCGGAGAGGCCGTTGCCGCGCGCCGCGCGGGGCTCGCGCGGGCCGGAGGACCAGTCGAGCAGCAGGTGCCGGCGCACCGACCAGACCAGCCGCGCGGCGACCTGCGCGGCGCCCTCCGCTCCGGTGTCCGGCAGGATCACCAGGAACTCCTCGCCGCTGTAGCGGCCGAGGGTGTCGGCCCGTCGGATCTCCATCGCGAGGCGCTGGGCGAGGTCGCGCAGCACGGCGCCGGCCCGCGCGCGCCCGTGCTCGGTGACGATCGCGTCGAAGCCGGCGATCTCCAGGAGCAGCACGGCCAGCGGGCGGGGCCCCTCCTGCTGCTCGGACTGCTCGGCGCGGCGGGCGCGCTCGATCTCGCGGTCCAGGGTGAGCTGGAGGTGCCGGTAGTTCCACACTCCGGTGAGCGGGTCACAGGAGGCGGTGCGCTCCAGCTCGGCGCAGCGGCCCTCCAGCTCGGCGACCCGCTCGTGCAGCAGCGCCTCCCGGTCGGCGGCCTCGCCGTGCGCCCGGCGCAGCCGCAGGCCGAGCACGGTGGCGCCGGCCAGCGCGGGGACGCTCAGCGCGGCCAGGGCGTGGACCAGCAGCGGGGTGGGCAATCGGGGCGCCCTTTCGCGTGTCAGGCTCGGCCCGTCGGTGTCGGGGGCCGCGGCGGGGTTCGGAGGACCTCGGAGGAGAACAGGGGAGATCCCATGCACAACGAGAAGAGCGGGCTGAGGACACGGCTGCTGGCCGAGCGTCGTGCACTCGCCGCGGAACAGCGCGCGGAGGCGGCGCGCGCACTGGCCGTGCACGCCGGTGGGCTGGCCGCGCCGGGGGCCACGGTCGCCGCGTACGTCTCGGTCGGCGCCGAGCCCGGGACGGGGCCGCTGCTGGACGGGCTGCGGGCGCGGGGCGTGCGGGTGCTGCTGCCCGTCCTGCTGGCCGACAACGACCTGGACTGGGCGGCCTACGAGGGCGTGGAGGCGCTGGCCCCGGCCGGGCGCGGGCTGCTGGAGCCGGTCGGGCCACGGCTGGGGCCGGAGGCGGTCGTGGGGGCGTCGGTGGTCCTGCTGCCGGGGCTGGCGGTGGACCGGCGGGGGCTGCGGCTGGGCCGCGGCGGCGGCAGCTACGACCGGGTGCTGGCCCGCTTGGAGCGGGCCGGGGCGCGGCCGGTGCTGGCGGTGCTGCTGTACGAGCACGAGCTGCTGGCGCAGGTGCCGGCCGAGCCGCACGACCGTCCGGTGGACGTGGCCGTCACGCCGTCGGGGCGCCACCCCCTCGGGTGAGCCCGGGAACGGCGGTGGCCCCGCTCGGGTTCGAGCGGGGCCACCGGTGTCGCGGGCGTCAGCCGTTGGTCAGGACCAGTTTGTGCTTGGTCGCCTTCTCGACCGCGTCCGGCGTGTAGGTCCAGGTCAGCAGCTTGCCCTTGAGCCACAGGTCGGTCTGGTCGTTGTAGTTCTCGTGGAAGGCGTGGCCGGAGGCGCCGCCGACGTTGACCCAGCGCGAGGCGTCGAAGTCGCTCAGGTCGACGACCATGCGCATCGACGGGATCCAGTCCACCTGGTAGCCGGCCGCCGCGTTCCAGCCCGCCGCGTCGACCGCCGCCGAGCTGCCGGAGAGGCGGTACGGGCCGCGGTTGAGCAGCTTGTGGACGACGCCGGAGGCGATCGAGGAGTCGTCGGTGCCCAGGGTCTGCTCGCGCAGCGTCAGCTTGTGCAGGCGGCCCCAGCTCCAGGTGGAGACGTCCTTGCTGAGCAGCGAGGTCAGCTCCTGGCGGGCGTTCTTCATCGCCTCCTGGAGCAGGTTGTCCAGGCCCTTCTGCTCCTTGTGCTGCGAGTCGATGTACGTCCACCAGCTGCTGTCGGGCTTGGTCAGCTGCTGGCGCACGACCTCGGTCCAGCGGTCGCCGCCGTCGGGCTGGGCCTTGTCCGGATCGCGGGTGCCGCACTCGGTGACGATCTTGCTGGAGCTGTCCGGCTTGGTCGGGTCGTCCTGCTGGCGGACCAGCAGGCAGTTGCCCTTGGCGCGGACGTCGGCCGGGAACTTCTGGCCGAACGCGAGGGTGAGCAGCTGGCGCCAGACCGCGTTGTAGTAGGCGGCGGCGGCCGAGTCGGCGTCCTGGTGGTAGTTCCAGTCCTTCAGGAGGTCCTGGGCCTCGCGCACGTAGGGGTCGTCGATCTGCTGCTTGAGCAGGAGCGGGACGAGCGTCTTGGCCATGACGCTGGTGTTGTCCAGCTGGAGGGTCTGCATGTCGTCCGGCGAGATCTTGCCGTTGTTCTTGAGCAGGCCGTCGATCTGGTCGGTGATCTCCTTGGCCCGGGTGCCGTACTCCCAGTCCTTGGTGAGGCCGTACTTGTAGGTCGGGTCGACCACGGCCTGGTTGGCGGTGACGATGTAGCCGGCGGACGGGTTGAAGCTGTAGGGCAGTGCGGTGAAGGGGATCGAGCCCTTCCACTGGTAGGCGGAGTCCCAGCCCGGGGCCGGCAGCGTGCCGTCGCCCTTGCCGCGGACCGGGATGTCGCCCGGCGCCTGGTAGCCGATGTTCTTCGCGTCGGCGTAGATCAGGTTCTGCGCGGGGACGGCGAAGTCCTTGGCGGCGGCGCGGAAGTCGTCCCAGTTCTTCGCCTTGTCCAGGCCGAAGACGGCGTCCATCGTCTTGCCGGGGTTCAGCGCCGTCCACTGCAGGGCGACGCCGTAGCCGCCGGTGCCGCGGTCGGGGGCGGCGCTGCCGTTCGGGGCGTACTTGCCGACGTTCTGCTGCTCGGTGCTCTGGTCGGAGATGAGCGGGGCACCGGTCTGGGTGGTGCGGACGGTGATGGTGCGGTCCTCGCCGCCGGCGACCTTGATGGTCTCCTTGCGGAGGTCGAACTTCGCGTCCTTGCCGTCCACCTGGTAGGTGTCCGGGCCGGTGACCTTCTCCAGGTACAGGTCGGTGACGTCGGCGCCCAGGTTGGTGAAGCCCCAGGCGATGTCCTTGTTGTGGCCGATCACCACGCCGGGCATGCCCGCGAAGGTGAAGCCGGTGACGTCGAACTGGCAGGCCGGCGACACGGTGCGGCAGTGCAGGCCCGTCTGGTACCAGACCGAGGGCAGACCGGGGCCGAGGTGCGGGTCGTTGGCCATCAGCGGCTGGCCGGTCGTGGTGTGCGAGCCGGCCACCACCCAGGAGTTGGAGCCGAGGCCCTGGCCGGGGCGGCCGAGCAGCTGCGGCATCGCGTCGACCCGGTCGGTGAGGCCCTGCAGGAGGGCCTTGGTGGTGGCCGCGCCCTGCGCGGCGGGGGCGGCCGCGGCGGCACCCGGCGCGGTGGAGCCGTCGGCCGGGCGGTAGGCGTCGCCCGCGACCGTGCCGGTCTTCACGATCGTGCCGTTGCGGGCGTACGGGTAGTCCGGGTACAGCTCGGCGATCTTGTCCGGGGTGAAGTCCTGGGACAGCAGCGAGCGGTCGATCTCCTCCTGGAGGTTCCCCGAGAGGTTCCAGGCCATCGCCTTGAGCCAGGCCACCGAGTCGACCGGGGTCCACTGCTCGGGCTGGTAGCCGCTGTTGACGGCGCCGAGCATCGCGTACTCCAGCGAGGCCTTCTCCCCGCCCGGGTGCTCGGCCAGCCAGGCGTTGACGCCGTCCGAGTACGCCTGGAGGTACTTCTTGGTCTCCGGCGAGAGCTTGTTCTTGAACTCCTGCTCCGCCACCTGGCGCCAGCCCATGGTGCGGATGAAGGAGTCGGTGTCGACCTGGGAGTCGCCGAACATCTCGGAGAGGCGGCCGGCGGTGATGTGCCGTCGGACGTCCATCTCCCAGAAACGGTCCTGCGCCTGGACGTAGCCCTGGGCGCGGAAGACGTCCTCGGAGGTGTCGCCGTAGATCTGCGGGATGCCGTTGGCGTCGCGCTTGACGTCGACCGGCGCGCTCATGCCCGCCACCTTCACGGTGCCGTCGACCGTCGGGAAGGACGCGCGGACCGCGGCGACCCCCCGGTAACCGCCGTAGCCGGCACCGGCCACCAGCAGCACGACCAGCACGATCACGATCAGACGGGCGCGCCGGAACTTCTTCGAGCGGGGCATCTGGGTCCTTGCGGTCCTCGACTTCGGGGCGGGCGGGCGTGTCCAGGGCCTGGGGCCGTGACAGGGCACCACATTAGGCCGAGTCCATGGCACGGCGTGCACGGGGACGGCCCGGAACGGGGCCCGTGTGAGGAGGCCAACTAAAGATATGGCAAAATGTTAGAATGAGTAACGATCCGCAAGAGGAGTATTGACGGCTTCTTAACGCGTCCGGCTCGTCCCCGGCACCGCCGGGAGACACGAGAACCCCACCAGCACCACCGAGAGACACCCCGCCCGCCCCCATGCCTGCACGAGGTGCCCCTGCGTGAACGTCGACCACCTGAACCACCTGCTCCTCGAGTTCTCCGTGATCCTCCTGGTCGCGGTGGTCGCCGTGCGGATATCGACCCGATCAGGGCTACCCAGCCTCCTCATCTACCTCGGGATCGGCGTCGCCCTCGGCCAGAACGGCATCGGCATCACCTTCAACAACGCCGAGCTGACCCAGGTGCTCGGCTACGCGGCCCTCGTGGTGATCCTCGCCGAGGGCGGCCTGAAGACCAGCTGGAGAGAGGTCAAGCCGGTGATGCCGGCGGCCACCGTGCTCGCCACCGTCGGCGTCGGGGTGAGCGTGTTCGTCACCGCCGCCGGCGCGCACTGGCTGGTCGGCCTGGACTGGCGCACCTCGATGCTGCTCGGCGCGATCGTCTCCTCCACCGACGCCGCGGCCGTCTTCTCCGTCCTGCGGATGGTCCCGCTGCCGCACCGCCTCACCGGCCTGCTGGAGGCCGAGTCCGGCTTCAACGACGCGCCCGTCGTCATCCTGGTCGTCGCCTTCGCCACCACCGGCGAGCTGGACTCCTGGTACGTCCTGATCGCCACGATCGCCGCCGAGCTCGCGATCGGCGCGGCGATCGGCCTCGCGGTCGGCAAGCTCGGCGCGTTCGGGATCAAGCAGGTCGCCCTGCCGTCCTCCGGCCTCTACCCGATCGCCGTCATGGCGCTGACCGTGCTCGCCTACGCGGGCGGCGCGCTGCTGCACGGCTCCGGCTTCCTCGCCGTCTACATCTGCGCCGTGATCCTCGGCAACTCCAAGCTGCCGCACGGCCCGGCGGTGCGCGGCTTCGCGGACGGCCTGGCCTGGATCGGGCAGATCGGGATGTTCGTCCTGCTCGGCCTGCTGTGCACGCCCGAGACGATGGGCGACGCGGTGGTCCCCGCGCTCGTCATCGGCGGGGTGCTGGTCTTCCTCGCGCGGCCCCTGTCGGTGGTGCTCACGCTGACGCCGTTCCGGGTGCCGGGCAAGGAGCAGGCCCTGCTGAGCTGGGCCGGGCTGCGCGGGGCGGTTCCCATCGTGCTCGCCACCATCCCGGTGGTCTCCGGCGCGCACAAGGCCGAGGACGTCTTCAACATCGTCTTCATCCTCGTCGTCGTCTTCACCCTGCTCCAGGGCCCGACCCTGCCCTGGGTGGCCCGCCAGCTGAAGATCGGCGAGGGCACGATGGGCCAGGACCTCGACATCGAGTCCGCGCCGCTGGAGAAGCTGCACGGACACCTGCTGTCCGTCGCGCTCTCCGGCGACTCCCGGATGTCCGGCGTGGAGGTCGGCGAACTGCGGCTGCCCAAGGGGGCGGCGGTCACCCTGGTGGTCCGGGAGGGGAACTCCTTCGTGCCGGACCGGGCGACGGTGCTGCGTGGCGGCGACGAACTGCTCGTCGTCACGACGGACGACGTCGGAGAGGCCGCGGAGAAGCGGCTGCGGGCCGTGGACAAGGGCGGCAAGCTCGCGGGGTGGCTGTACGGAAAGTGAGCCGTACCGTGGGAGCGGCCGGGCTTTCGGGGCCGGGAAGCCCGCTCCGGCTTGGATCCGTTGGGGCCTAGCGCTATCTACGCGCGTAACTGTATGCTGGCGGAACACCGCTTTTGACCAACCCGTCATCTGCCTGATGCAGAGTTGGCGCGACCGCTCGGCGGCTGCGGCCCGGCTCTCGGCAACCACGCCGGAGCGGCCCGGTATCTACCCCGGTCGACGCGCGAGAGGACGACTCTCGGCGCCGTCGGGGCCACCCCATGCCCTGGCCGCGCTACCAGGCAGCAGGAAGGACGACCGTGACGGCCCGCCGAACGGTCGACGACACCACGGACACCCCCACCGCCCCGGACGCCGCCCCCGCGCGCGTCGGGTACGGAGCGCTGCTGCGCACGCCGGGTGCCTGGACGTTCCTGGCACCCGCGTTCGTCGCGCGGCTGCCCTACGCCATGCTCGGCATGGGCATCCTGATGCTCGTCACGGGCACCGGCGGCTCATGGGGCACGGCCGGCACCGTCACCGCGGTCGCCGCCGTCGCCCAGGCCCTGATCGGCCCGCAGACCGGCCGGCTCTCCGACCGGTACGGGCAGGCCACCGTCCTCGTCCCGACGGTCTTCGTGCACGCCGCCTCGGTCGCCGCGCTGATCGTCCTCGCGAACGGCCACGCGCCGGCCTGGAGCCTGTGCCTGGCCGCCGTCCCGGCCGGGGCCAGCGTGCCGCAGATCGGCGCGATGGTCCGCGCCCGCTGGGTGGCCAAGCTCGGCGCGGAGGGCGCCGGCGCCTCCTCCGCCGCCAAGGTCAGCACCGCGTTCGCGTTCGAGTCCGTGACGGACGAGCTCACCTTCGTCGTCGGCCCGATCCTGGCCGCCAAGATCGCCACCTCGGTCAGCCCCTCCGCGAGCCTGATCACGGAGGCCGCGCTCACCTTCGTCGGCGGCCTGGCCTTCGCGGCCCAGCGCCGCACCGCGCCGGCCCGGATCGTGCCTCGACCCGGGGTGCGGCGCGCCTCCGCGCTCGCCTCGCCCGGCGTCCGGCTGCTGGCCGGCGTCATCCTCGGCGTGGGCGCGGTGTTCGGCGGCATGCAGGTCTCGGTCAACGCCTTCGCCGACTCGGTCGGCCAGCACGGCGCGGCCGGCACCGTGTACGGCATCTTCGCCGGCGGCTCGATGGTGGCGGGTGTGCTGTACGGCGTGATCGCCTGGCGGCGCGCGGTGCAGCAGCGCATGATCATCAGCTACACCCTGCTGGTGCTGGGCTGCTCGACGCTGTGGGCGATGCCCAACCTGGTCACCCTCTCGATCGCCGGGCTGGTCTGCGGCCTGGCCATCGCGCCGACCCTGATCAGCGGCTACACGCTGGTCGAGACGCTGGTCGCGGACGGCGCCAAGACCGAGGCCTTCACCTGGCTGACCGGCGCCATCGGCCTCGGCCTGGCGATCGGCTCGATGGTGGCCGGCCGGCTGATCGACGGCCACGGGCCGTCCGCCGGGTTCCTGGTGCCGGCCGTCGGCGCCGGGCTGGGGCTGGCCGCGCTGGTCTCGCTGCGGCACCTGCTGGCGCCCTCGGGCGGGGCGAGCACGGTGGTCGCCGGATCCGGCGCGGGCGCCGTCCCGGCCGCCGCCGAGCCGCAGCTGGTGGGCGCCGCCAAGGGCTGACGGCGGGACGACCGGGCCCACGTCACACCGGAGTCGCTGGACTCATCAAGCGGAATACCGCATCATTGACCATCGTTAGCACTCATTAGGCGCGAGTGCCAGGAGGAAGACAAGTGCCCACGTACCAGTACCAGTGCACCGAGTGCGGCCACGGCCTGGAGGCGGTGCAGAAGTTCACCGACGACGCGCTGACCACCTGCCCCGACTGCCAGGGGAAGCTGCGCAAGGTCTTCTCGGCCGTGGGCGTGGTCTTCAAGGGCTCCGGCTTCTACCGGACGGACAGCCGCTCCTCGTCGAGCAGCTCGGTGAGCTCCTCGTCGTCGAGCTCGTCGACGTCGACCCCGGCGTCCTCGGCGCCCTCGGCCCCGGCGTCGTCCTCCTCGGGCTCGTCCGCCCCGGCTCCGGCCGCCGGCTGACCCCAGTACGCACCGGAAGGCCCGCTGCCCCGCTCCTCGCGGTGGCGGCGGGCCTTTCGCCGTTCCGGTGGCGTTCCCGTGGCCGTTTCCGGTGGACGCCCTGGTGCACGCCCTGGTGGATGCCCCGGTGGACGGCCTGATGGACGGCCTGATGGGCCTTCCCGTCAACGTCGAACGACCCGACTAGCTCGAACGGGTGCACGCCATCGTCCACAGGGTCGGGGTTATCCACAGGCTGCGGATAACGTCTTCCGGCTTCCGCCGCGGGCGGTCACCGTGGGGTCACCAGAGACCGAACGACTCGGAGGTGGTTCCCGATGAACGCCCTCAGCCACGCCGTCCCGCTGCCCGCACCCACCGTGCCGCCCCGGCGGGCCGTGCCGAGCTTCCGGCCGATCCGGCGCGGAGCCGGCGGGCGGCACCGCTGGTGGCGCGCCGTCCGGCGGCGGGCCGGGGTGCCGTCGCTGGTGCTGCTCGCGGTGGCCGCGGCGCTCGCGTCCGGGCCCGCGCGGGCGGGCCTGCCGCCGCCGCTGTCGGGTGGCGCGATGGGCCACACGGGTTGTCAATCCGGAGCTTCGGATGATCACCCGTAACCGGCCGACGACTTCGTCGTTCGAGGCGGCATGAAGGGCTTCAAGGAATTCCTGCTGCGTGGAAATGTCGTCGAGCTCGCCGTCGCCGTCGTCATCGGTGCGGCCTTCACCAACATCGTCAACGCCTTCGTCAAGGGCGTGATCAATCCGATCGTCGGTGTTTTCGGGACGAAGGACCTCGGGTCCTACAGTTCCTGCCTCAAGGGGCCCTGCGAGGTGTCTCCCACCGGCGAGGTCGTGTCCGGGATCCTCATCCTCTGGGGCCCGGTGGTCAGCGCCGCGCTCCAGTTCCTGATCACGGCCGCCGTCGTCTACTTCGTCCTGATCGTGCCCATGAACCGCCTGGCCGCCCGGCGCAAGACCCTCCCCGAGGAAGTGGCGGAGGCCGAGGCCAAGGAGGTCCAGCTGCTCACGGAGATCCGCGACGCGCTGGTCGCTCCGCTGCGCTGAGCGCGGCCCCTCCTACCCCCGTCCCTCCCCCCTGCCCCCGCTCAGTCCCCGTGGTGCGGCGGGCGCTGGCTCAGGTACCAGTCCAGCCCCCGCCCGCTCCCGGATCCGGGGCGGTCGCCCCAACCGGAGTCGGTGTCGTCCCGGGACTGCCGGTCCAGCGGGTCCCCGAAGACGAGGCGTGCCTTCGCCCGGGCATTCTCCGCCCGCTCCGCCGCTTCCGGCGTCTCCGGCTCCTGCGCCCGGTCCTGTTCCTGCTCGCTCACCCTGTTCACCCCGCTGCTCGACCCGGTCGTCGTCCTGTCCCTCCAGCCTAGGAGCCCGGGACGGCCTCGGGCCCGGGTGCGGAGCGCTCCGCACCCGGGCCCGAGATCCGTCTGCTCCGTGGTCCCGTCCCTCACGCCGCCTCGAAGCCCGCGTGGTCGGCGATCTTCTTCAGCTCGGCCAGCGCGTGCTTCTCGATCTGCCGGATCCGCTCGCGGGTGAGGCCGTGCTGCTTGCCCACCTCGGTGAGGGTGCGCTCGCGGCCGTCCTCCATCCCGTACCGGGAGCGGATGATCGAGGCCGTGCGGTCGTCCAGCCGCCCGATCAGGTCGTCCAGCTCCTCACGGCGCAGCATCACCATCACGGCGTCCTCGGGGGACGTCGCCCCGGTGTCCTCGACCAGGTCGCCGAACTGGGTCTCGCCCTCGTCGTCGACCGACATGTTGAGGCTGACCGGATCGCGGGCCCAGTCGAGCACGTCCTTGATCCTGGCCTCGGTGGTGTCCAGCTCGGCCGCGATCTCGGCCGGCTCGGCCTCGCGGCCCAGCTCCTTGGACTTCTCGCGCTGCACCCGCCGGATCCGCCCCAGCTCCTCGACCAGGTGCACGGGCAGCCGGATGGTGCGGGACTGGTCGGCGATCGAGCGCGTGATCGCCTGCCGGATCCACCAGGTCGCGTAGGTGGAGAACTTGAAGCCCTTGGCGTAGTCGAACTTCTCGACGGCCCGCACGAGGCCCGCGTTGCCCTCCTGGATGAGGTCCAGCAGCGGGAGGCCGCTGCGCGGGTACCGGCGGGCGACCGCCACCACGAGCCGGAGGTTGGAGCGGATGAAGACGTCCTTGGCGCGCTCGGCGTCGTCGGCTATCGCCTCCAGCTCCTCGCGCGTGGCGCCTTCGGGGAGCCCGCCCTCGTCCAGCAGGTGCTGGGCGTACACGCCGGCCTCGATCCGCAGCGAGAGCTCGACCTCCTCGGCGGCATCGAGCAGGGGCGTCCTGGCGATCTCGTCGAGGTACATGCCGACCAGGTCGCGGTCGGCCTCAAGGTTGGTCGGGCGGGCCGCGCGAGTCCGGTCGGCCCTGTCGCGAACGACGGCACGGGTGGCCATGCTTGCTCCCTTTGCTGGTTGCCGAGGAATGCCTGCCTGCCCCGAGAGGGCAAGAATGCGGGCCCCGGGGGCTCACACGTAACGATCCAACGAACAGATTCCGGACAACATTCCCAAGTCGCTCAGATTCTTCCCAGGGATGCAGTATCCTGCCGATTTTCACCCCGGTTCTGGACGCAGGGTGATCGACCGGGCACGTCGAGTGCGCGCGGCGCGACCGCTTCGCTGCGATATCCAGAGAAACCCCCTGGGCGCCCCGCTCGTTCCCGCACGCCCCGCCCTTCCCGCGCGTCCACACCCCCGCACACTCAGATCCTCCGCACAAAAGATGCGGAATCGCTATCACCCGAGCGCCCGATCGGCGCGGCACGCTGGGAAGGTGTCAGACATGCACCTGACCAACAGCGCGCCTGCCGCCACCGTGCGTCACCGTCGGGCCCTGCGGGGCACGGCGGTGGCTGTGGGCTGCGCCCTGCTGTTCGGCCTACTGGCGGTCCTGGTGACCCGGCACTGGCAACCCCTCTACCGGTTCGACCACGACTGGATCGCGGACACGCACTCGTACGCCCGTGGGCACCGGGCCTGGACGGCCGCGGTGCAGACCCTCTCCGACATCGGCGGCACGGTCACGATGCGTGCCCTGCTGGCCATCGCTGCCTGCTGGCTCTTGCTGATCGGCGCCCGGACGCTCGCCGGGTGGGCCGTCGCACAGGCCCTGGTCGGATGGGGCGCCCAGTGGACACTGAAGCTCGCCTTCGGCCGCCAGCGGCCGTCCTTCACCGACCCGGTCTCGCACGCGGGCGGGCCGGCCTTCCCCTCCGGGCACGCGATGGCCTCCGCGATCACCTGCGCGGTGCTGGTCGGGCTGTTCTGGCCCCGGGCCGGGCGCTCCGGGCGGATCGCCGCGTGCGCGGTGGCGACCGCGGCCGTGCTGACCATCGGCTGGACCAGGATCGCCCTCGGCGTGCACTGGCCGAGCGACGTGCTGGGCGGCTGGCTGGCGGCCGGCTTCGTGCTGGGCGCCGTCACCGCGGCGGTCGAGATCTGGTGCCCGGGCGCCCTGGCGCGCGACGTCCGGCGGGTCAACTGGCGGACCAGGCCCAGGGTTCAGCGCGTCATCGTGCCCTCGTTCCGTCCCACCCGCGGCGACCGCCCGGCCGACGGCGCCGATCACCCCGACGGGGCCGCCCTCTGAGCGCCCTCTAACGTGGCGCGCATGTCCCGTACCCAGGAAGCCCCGCACCGGTCCTCAGCCCACGCCCGCTACCCCGAGCGTCCGTTGCGGATCGCCACCGTCCAGGCCCAGGCCGTCGCCGGTGACATCCCCGCCAACGCGGCCGCCGCCGCCGGGCTCGTCCGCGAGGCCGCCGCGGCCGGCGCCCGGCTGGTGCTGTTCGCGGAGAAGTTCCTCGCCGGCTACGAGCCCGAGCTGATCAGCGCCGACCCGCTCAAGTGCGCCGTCCAGCCCGGCGATCCGCGGCTCGCGCCGATCGCCGAGGCCTGCCGCGAGACCGGCACAGCGGCCGTGGTCGGCGCCGCCGCGCAGGAGGGCCCCGACCTGCTCGTCTCCGCGTTCGTGTTCGGTCCGGACGGCGCGGTGGTCACCCGCTACGACAAGCAGCACCTGTTCAAGTCCGAGCAGGCCTACTACCGCCCGGGGGCGGTCGGTTGCAGCCTGGAGCTGGACGGCTGGCGGCTCGGTCTCGGCATCTGCTACGACTCCGGCTTCCCCGAGCACGCCCGATCGGCCGCACTGGACGGCTGCCACGCCTACCTGGTCGGCGCCCTGTTCAGCGTGGGGCACGGCCACCACGAGTCCCGCACCTGGTTCCCGGCCCGCGCGCTCGACAACACCCTCTACACGGTGCTCGCCAACCACGTCGGCGTCACCGGCGGCTGGCAGACCTGCGGCGGCAGCGCGGTCTGGGGCCCGGACGGCCGCCTGATCGCCGAGGCCGGCGAGGACGACCGCGAGATCGTCCTCGCCGACCTCGACCCCGCCGTCCTGCGCGCCGCCCGGGAGACCGAGACCCTGCTCGCCGACCTGGCCGCCCACCCCACGCCCACCGCCCGCGCGGGGCACGTCCTCGCCTGATCCCGCCTCAGCCACGGGATCCGCGCGAGCGCCCAGGAACGCCGAGAGGCCCCCGACCGCACGGGTCGGGGGCCTCTCGCTGCTACGTGCCCCAGGCAGGATTCGAACCTGCGACACCGGCTTTAGGAGCCCAGTTGTCGCCTAAGCGCCCTGACCTGCGCCGAAGCGGTGCTGGGCCCCAGTCCAAGTTCTAACCGCCGCCGTCCCCAATTCCCCGTGGTTCCCCGGCCGTTCTGGCACGGCTGTGGCACGAGCGGCACTGCCCCATTACGGCAGTTAGCAGAACGCGACGGTCGCATCGTCGTCCTGCTTGAAGCACGGCGGCGGAGTCCATCCGGTCTGGGGGCCTTAACCCGACCCTCCCCCGCTCCCGGAGGGTCACGCTGGATGCCGTCACGGCACGGGCACGAGCCGACTTGTGAAGCCCTCGTCGACGAGCCTCGCGTAGGCAGCGCTCACGTCATTGGGCACTGCTTGACTCACCATAAAGCCCTGTTGGGGATAGATCAGCAAGCGCTGCAAGGCACCAACGAGCATGTCAATCACGCGCTTCGCGTCCCCGATAGAGTCCACGTATTCCATGAAGGTCATGGGCGTGGAAGCGCTCACAACATCAACCCCTGGCCACAGCTTCCGTGCGGTGGCGTACGCTCGTCGCTCCTCGTAAGGCTTGCTGACCAGCAGCACGGACGAGACGTCCACGCCTCCCTGTTCGAGCAGTTCCCGTGAGTAACGGATGTTCTCGCCGGTATTCCGGGCTCGCGGCTCCACCATCACCGCCGACGCCGGCACGCCGAGTTCCAGCGCCCGCTCTCGGTAATGGACGGCTTCCCCTCGCGGCATGAGCGCTTGCGTCGTGCGACTGGTGGCGCCGGTGAATACGATCAGGGGCGCCATGCCGCGCCGGTACAGATCCACGGTCGCGTCCGCCACGCCCAGGTCGTGGCTGCCAAGACCGATGGCAACCGAGCATGGGCGAGGCTCGTGATGCATCTGGTGAAAGTCCCAGACCATCTTGGCGTCCGCCCATGCTTGCGCCGAGATCATCGATCTTCCTCCTTGCCCTGCGCCGAATCGGGGACCTGGAAGTCGTAGCTCCAGGCGAACCGCGAGGCGGCATGGACACCTATGGCGAACTCCACCACCGTGCCGTCAGCCGTGTACACCGTTCGGTGCATCTCGACCACCGGCTCACCGGCCGGCAGTTGGAGGAGCCTGGCCTCCTCGGCGGTGGCGGCCCGTGCGAACAGTTCCTCTCGCATGTGGTCGATCTCATATCCCGCGTCGTAGAGCACCCGGAATCCGCCGCCGCGCCCGGCCGGGCCGGGGGTCGGATCGACGATTCGGGTCCCTTCCACATGCTCAGGCCGGTAGTAGCTGGTCAGGACGTGCGTCGGCTGCTCGCCATCTTTGACCAGACGAGCGCGCGCATAGACCTCGGCGCCAGCCGGAAGGCCGTGCGCCGCAGCAACAACGGATGGTGCCTCGATGCGGCTCACCGTCTGGGTCTGCTCATCCCGACGGTACGCACGCCCGGATGCGACACGGTCCGCGATGAAGGCCACTTCATCGCCGTCGCGCCACTTGGCCTTGTCGTATCGATCGATGCCCAAGCGCTTGAGCGGGGTCTGCGGCCGCACGATGGTCCCGTGCCCTCGCGAAGCGGTGACTAGCCCTTCCGCCTCAAGCGCCTTGTAAGCGGCGTGCACCGTGGCCTTGGAGCCTTCGCCCGCGTCCACGAGCGTCCGAATGTGCGGCAACCGATGCCCCGGCGCGTACTCCCCGCTTCTGATCCGTTCAGCCAGCTTGTCCGCCAGCTCTCGCCACTTGGGTGCCATGCGAGCTCCTCTCAACGAGACCAGTCAAACACAGTCCTAGGACTGTTGACAGCTGAGGCACAGTCAGGCATCGTCTTTCTCGGCCGCTCGCAGTCCTAGGACTGCGAGAGAGTGGCTCCTCTTTGGGCTGCTCCGAGCTGGCCAAAGGCGCCCGGAGGGATGGGGTGACAGCCCCTGAAGGCAGCGCTTGCTCCTTGAGAACTCAACAGTGTGCTGATCAAGAACGAGTGTCTTTGGTCCCCGATCCGTGCCGCCTGTGGCGGGTCGGGGGTCATGGCTACTCGTACATCGCGAGTGGCTGAGCCCGAATAAGTCGGGCCGCCGCGCTCCCGGCCAAGGAACGCGCGGCGGCCCTCGGGCTCACTCACCCATCTACGAAGAGGTGAACCCGTGAAGTCGATTGTTGCAGGCCAGCAGGCTTGCACCGCCCTGGAGTTCGCTGAGCTGGCGCTCGGCGTCGACAACGCGCCGTTCGACGCGCTGTTCGGCGGCGTGGCCGGCGAGAGCCCGGCGGAGTTCGCTGCCCGTACCGACGTCGCCCGTGAGGTGCTGGCGGAGCTGCGGGAGACGGACTCGGAGTCGGCGGCGGTCGCGGCCGAGCTGATGCGGACCGCCCCCATCCCGCTGCGGCGCCGGAGCCCCGCCGCCCGCCGTGGCCGCCCGGCGGTGGCGGCGTGAGCGCCGAGGCCCGCGAGGCGGCCGCGCAGGCCGCCGCCGCTGCGGAAGCCGCCCGGATCGCCGCCGCTGCGGCTGCTGAGGCTGCCCGCGCCACCCGGGAGGCGGCGCAGACCCTAATCGCCGCCGCATCCGGGGGTGCGTGATGGGCATCCTGCGAAAGGCCGCCGACCGCGCGGCGCGGGCGATGCCGGAGAACCACACGCTCTCCACCGTGGTGGCGTTCGCGTCTTCGGTCGCGCACGACGCCGACCTGACGACGGTCGCCGCCGCGACCTCCGGTCTGGGGGTGGCCGCGATCGTCGCCCAGAAACTCCACGGCACGCCGGAGCCGCCGGAGGGCGGGTACGCCGGTTTCACCACCGACGGCGAGAAGCCGAAGCGGGGGTGGAGGCGATGACCAAGGCTGGGAAGTTCTGGTTGGTCGTCGGCCTGTTGGCCGTGGCCGCGATGGCGTTCCGCGTCTCGTGGAACGCGCTGCGGGACGTCGCGTCGGCGATCGGGGCCGACTCGACCGCCGCCACGGTCTATCCGCTCGTGGTCGACGGGCTGATGGCGCTGGCTCTGGTCGTCGCCCTGGTGCTGACCGATGCCGACCGCCGGTTCGCCCTGCGGGTCCTGGCCGGGTACACGGCCGCCTCGCTGGTGCTCAACTACGTGCACGGCCTGGTGCCGACTCTGCACGGCGGCGGCCGGACCCGATTGGCCGAGTGGGCGCCCGCGCACTGGGCCCTGGTCCTGCTCGCGTCGTCGCTGCCGGTCGGGTCGATCTACTTCGGTTCGGACCTCGTGGCGAAGGTCCTACACACCAAGCCCAAGGTCGACAAAACAGACCAGACCATGATGAAACGGTCGGGGTCTGACCTGCCCGAACCCGAGGCGGTCGAACCGGACTTCCCGCTGTATCAGTCGGCCGACCCAACACCCGCCCCGGCACCGTCCGCGCCGGCCGTCGAGCCGACCGAGCCCTCGGTCGAGCAGGCGCCCGCAGAGCCGACCCGCAAGCCGACCGCCCCGCCGGCGGCCCGCCCGCGTCGGGCGACCGGCACGGTCCCGCAGTCGGCCCGGACCACCCGACCCAAGCGCACCCTGAACGAACTGCTCGCCGAAGCGCGGTCGGCCACCGCCGGGTGGCCCGACGCGGAACTGACCGCCGACCGGATCCGCAAGGCGGTCCGCACGTCGGCCGAGAACGCGCGCACCCTGCGCGACACCCTCACCGCCGAGCGCGCCGCCGTCGCGGCCGTCGAGTCGGAGCGGCCCGCGCTGCACGCCGTGCCCGACCCGGCCCCGGCCGACGACAACGCGGCCGACACGACCACCGAGACCCCCGACTCCCCCGAGGAGCAGGCATCGTGACCACCGCACCCCTGAGTGGCGTTCCGCAGATCAACACCACGCCCGGTCTGCCGTCCGACCCGCTGTTCATCGCCTACATGACCGTGTTCCAGACCGCCGCCGAGCACCTGCTCGGCTGCGAGGCCTGCCAGGCCGCCCGGCCCTGCCCGGTCGGCGACCCGCTCCACACCGACTTTCTCGCCAAGCAGGCCGCATGGGAGAACCAGCAGTACCGCAAGACCCGCAACGAGCGCCGCCGAGCCCAGCGCAAGGCCGAGAGCCGGAGCCGCATGGCCCGCCATGCCGCCGGCCTGCTGGTCACCTTCGGCCCCTGGGAGGACGGCCGCCCGACCGCGACCCCTGCTGACGTCGCCCGCCAAGCGAACGCCATGTACGGCGGCTACCTCAAGGGCGAGCCCATCACCACCACCGAGGGCGCCGCCGCCCTTCAGGCGGTCCTGAACCGCTGAACACCGGAGCCTGACCCGCGCAGAGCGCGCGGCACGCCCGGTTCGCACGATCCCCGGGACGGCCGCTCAGCTGGCCGGCGTCCGGCCGCCCCGGGGCCCTTTCCGCACCACCAAGCAGTGAGGAAGGAAACCCCCAGTGAACCACCGCACTCCCGGCGACGACGCCGAGAACGAGCTGTTCGAGCGCCTGGCCGCCGAGATGGCCGGTGAGGGCGTGGTCGACCTCGCCAAGGCCCGCGCCGAACGCCGCCCCACCGCCACGGCCGTGAACGACGACGGCGAGGACGACGACCCGTCCGTCTACGTCGACCAGCCCGCCCCGGCGCCGCTGCCGGTGCCCGACGGCGCCCGCCGCCCGATCCTCCCGGCGTGGCTGCTGTCCACGGCCGAGCTGAAGACCCAACTCGCCTACACCGCCGGGCAGATGGGTCACGCGGTGGCCTACCACGCGATCCGCACCCCGCTCTACGCCGGCCGTCTCGCGGTGCGCTCGCCGCGCGGCGCCGCCCGTGCCCTGACGTTCCTGGGGCGTTGGACGTCCGACGCGGAGGGGCTGCCGTTGCGAGCGGCGGCGGCCCGGCGTGAGGACGCCGAGCTCTACCTGAAGCTCTCGCGGCAGCGTGACGGCCGGGTGCGGCTGCGGACCCTGATCACGCTGCTGGCCTCGGTGTTCGGTCTGACCGCCGTGATCGTGCTGCTGGTCATGACGAGCACGACGGCCCTGCTCGCCCTCGCCGCGGCTTTGGTGCTCGCGCTCGGCGTCGCCGGGGCGCCGGCCGATGAGCCGCTGATCGGCCGGGCGGTGGTCAAGGCGAAGGCGCCGAAGCTGACGTCGGACATGGTGGTGCGGGCCCTGGAGTCCCTGGGGATCGGCGGCATCACCTCCGCCAAGTCCAAGGGCTCCGGCATCACCTTCCCCGCCCCGATCATGCGCGACGGGCCGGGGTGGCGCGCGGACGTCGAACTGCCCCACGGCGTCGAGGTGGCGGACGTGATGGGCAAGCGCGGTCAGCTCGCCTCCGGCCTGCGCCGCCCGCTTGGCACCGTGTGGCCGGAGCAGAAAGCGGGTGAGCACCCCGGCCGGATGATCCTCTGGGTCGGTGACCAGGACATGGCCAAGGCCAAGCAGCCCGCCTGGTCCCTCGCGAAGAAGGGCACCGTCGACCTGTTCGACCCGGTCGCCTTCGCCACCGACCAGCGCGGCGCCTGGGTCACCGTGACCCTGATGTTCGTCTCCGGCGTGATCGGCGCGGTCCCGCGCATGGGCAAGACCTTCCTGCTCCGCCTGCTCCTGCTGATCGCCGCCCTCGACCCCCGGGCCGAGCTGCACACCTACGACCTGAAGGGCACCGGCGACCTCGACCCGGTCGGCGAGAAGGTGTCCCACCGGCACCGGGCCGGGGACGACGACGAGGACATCGAGTACGCGATCGCCGACATGCGGGAGCTGCGGGCCGAGCTGCGGCGCCGGGCCAAGGTGATCCGGTCCCTCCCCCGGGACGTGTGCCCGGAGTCGAAGGTGACCAGCAAGCTCGCCGACAACAAGTCGCTGAAGCTGCACCCGGTCGTGATCGCCGTGGACGAGTGCCAGGTGTGGTTCGAGCACCCGAAGTACGGGGCGGAGTTCGAGGAGATCGGCACGGACCTGGTCAAGCGCGGCCCGGCGCTCGGCATGACGTTCCTCGCCGCCACCCAGCGACCCGACGCCAAGTCCCTGCCCACCGGCATCTCCGCGAACGCGATCCTGCGGCTGTGCCTGAAGGTCATGGGGCAGACCGAGAACGACATGGTCCTGGGCACCAGCACCTACAAGAACGGTATCCGGGCCACCACCTTCACCCGCGACGACAAGGGCCTGGCCTACTACATCGGCGGTGAGGGCGCCGACGCGCAGATCATCCGGTCAGTCTTCGTGGACGCACCCGGCGCCGAGGCCATCGCCCAGCGCGGACGCGAGGCCCGCGAGAAGGCCGGACTGCTGACCGGCCACGCCGCCGGCGGCACCGACACCGCCCCCGCGACGGCCCCGAGGTTCGACCTGCTCGCCGACATCCTCGCCGTCATGGGCCCCGACGAGCCCAAGCTCTGGTCGGAGACCATCGTCGCCCGCCTCGCCGAGCTGCGGCCGGACGCCTACGGGCCGTGGGGCGCGCTGGAGGGCCGGGCCAAGGCCGACCAGCTCGTCACCGCGCTCAAGCCGTACGGCATCGCCACCGGCCAGGTGTGGGGCACCACCGAGGACGGCAAGGGCGCCAACCGGCGCGGCATCACCCGCACCGACGTCCACGCGGCCGTCACCGAGCGCGACAAGAAGCGCGACGCCGGATAGCCCTGGACCGCCCATCACGGGTGCTAGGTCTAGCGGCCACCCCCGCTAGACCTAGCACCCCCGCTAGCGGCCCATACATGCCCTGATCAGCGCGCTAGCTCCTAGCGCGCCACCCCCTGGACCTCCCGAAACCCGCCCTGGAGGCACCATGACCCCCCTCATCCTCGCCGTGATAGCCGCCGCCCTGCTCATCGCGCTCTGTTACGCCGCCCTGTGCGCGTCCAGCCCCTTCGGGGACTGCCGCAAGTGCGGCGGCTTCGGCTTCAAGGTCGTCACCGACCGCAAGGGCAAGCCCAAGCGCGGCAAGCACTGCCGCCGCTGCCGGGGCGTCGGCAAGCGCATCCGCGTCGGCCGCCACCTCTACAACGTCGCCCACCGCACCTGGACCGCCGGCACCGACTGACCCGCCCGCCCCCGAAGACCAGGAGACAAGCCCGTGAACGTGACCCTCTCGATCGCCGCCGTCACCGGCGTCATCACGATCGTCCTCGTGTGGACCAAGCGCGTCGGCCCCGGCACCGCCACCGTGGTCTGGCTCTCCGGCCTCACCGCCGCCTCCACCGGCCTGGCCGGACCCGTCAACGACATGCTCGGCGCGATCGTCACCGCCGTCAGCCACCACTGACCCGGCGCCCCAGATGACCGCCCCCGCCGCGATCCGGCCGCTCGCCGCCGTCCACCTGCGCGAAGCCCTCACCGCCGCCGCCAACAGCGAACCCGCCGCCGCCCTCGCCGCCCTGATGCACATCGACCCTGACTCCTGGACCGCGATCCAGCAGCGCGCCGCCCTGCTCGGCACCGACCTCATCGACCTGCTCGCCACCGCCGCCCGCACCGGAGGAACCCCGTGAGCACCCCCGCAGACATCGTCACCGCCGCCCTGCTCGGCACCGGCGCCGCCCTGTCCGCCGCCATCCTCATCTCCCAGCGCGGCGCCAAGGCCGAGTCCGTCGCCGTGATGCAGGTCCTCGCCGAATCCGCCGCCGAACGCGCCGCCCGCGCGGCGGCCGGGACCGATACCGCCCCGCCCGACGGCGGCGAAGGCGCCCCCGCCCCGGCCATGGCCGAGCAGCCCGCCCGACTCGCCACCGTCCACCAGCTCCCCAGCGCCCGCGCGCGCCGAGCCGCCTAGGAGACGTCGTGCCCGCCTTCCTGGACTGGCACGACGCCCGCCACTTCGACCGCACCGGCGACCGCCCGTGCC
Organism: Streptomyces sp. SP17BM10; assembly: GCF_036322405.1. NCBI lineage: Bacteria > Bacillati > Actinomycetota > Actinomycetes > Kitasatosporales > Streptomycetaceae > Streptomyces > Streptomyces sp. SP17BM10. The sequence goes on from NZ_JAQYXB010000684.1 coordinate 91,803, forward strand.
GCTGGTGCGGCCGTCCCACCCCGCTGCGGGACGACCAGCGCAGGCCCTCGCACAAGGTCTGCGCCGAGAACGCCCTGAACAGCGACGACGGCGGCCCCCTTCCGCCAAGAACCGGGGCCGCCGCTGATCCAGCCCGTTTCGAGAACTGGAGGCATTCAGCATGACCCACGCTGCCCCCATCCGGGGAGAGCACCTCGCCACCGCGCTCAACCTCGCGGCCGAGGGTGTGCCGGTGCTGCCGCTGCGCGCCGGGAAGCTGCCGTTCGGTAACTGCCGCAACTGCGCGGACAACGCCTGCGGCGGACGGCCCAACATGAAGACCCCCGGCCCCTGCAACTGCTTCGCTCCCTGCCACGGCTGGGCCGCCGCCACCAGCAGCCCCAGCGCCATCACCTCCCGCCAGTGGATGCGGGCGTGGCGCGAAGGAGCGACAGTGGCCTACCACCCCGGCGGCGCCGGGATGACCGTCGTCGACCTCGACAACCAGCCGGCCATCGCCTGGGCCCGCGCCAACCTGCCCGCCACCCGGACCGTCGCGACCACCCGGGGCGAGCACTGGATCTACCGGGGCGCCATGACCTCCGCGAACGCCGTGCGGCCCGGCGTGGACATCAAGTCGCTGATGGCCTACGCCCGTTGGCTCGGCTACGGCGAGGGGCCGCTCACAGCCCTGCCGGACACCGTCCGGGGCCTTCTGGTGAAGGACCCCGTCCCGGCCTGGCCGGCGCCTGTCACGGTGCCTGTCCCGGCCCGGAGCGGGCGGTGCCCGCACCGCACCCCGGCGTACCTGGAGCGGGGCATCACCATGGCCGTCCAGCGCATCACCGAAGCGCACAGCTCGGTGCACGCCGCCGTCTACGGGACGTTCCTGGCGGTGCTGTCGACGCACGGCCGGTGCGGGTGCCTGACCGGCGCCCACACCGCCCGGTTGTTCGCCGCCGCGCAGGCCAAGGGCGAAACCGCCCGGCACTGCACGGAGGCGTGGGCCAACGCTGTCCACAGGCTGGGGATGTAGCCGTGGCCGACGACGAGAAGAACCCGGCGCGTGAGGTCATCGCCGAGTACGCGCAGACGCACTTCCGGTACTTCCGCACCGCCGACGGCACCGTGTACGCCCAACGGAACGGCCACCCGGTGGCCCGGCCGATCCGCTCCCAGGGCACGACCGGCAGCCACCGCCAGGAACTCCTTGTGGGCCTCTACAGGGACGGGCGCGGAGTCTTCAACGGGACCGCGATGAAGGAGGCACTGGACCTGATCGAGGCCCTGGCCCTGACCGAGGAGGTGCAGCCAGTCCACATCCGCGTCGCCCCGGGGTTCGACGGCGCCACCTGGCTGGACCTCGGGCGCGCCGACGGCCTGTCCGTGCGCATCCACCCCACCGGCTGGGACATCACCGTCCCCGACCCGCGAGAGGTCTGCTGGAAGCGCACCCAGCTCACAGGAGAGCTGCCGGTCCCGGTCAAGGACACCGACGGCAAGGGCATCGACCTGCTCTTGCGGCTGACGAACTTCACCGACGCCCAGACCGAGTGCCTGGCCATCGCGTGGCTGATCGGCTGCCTGGGGCCCGGGGTGCCCGTCCCCGCCCCGTTCCTCACCGGGCCGCAGGGGGCCGGCAAGTCCACGGCCGGCCGGATGATGGTGCGGATCATCGAGGGCATGAGCGGCGACCTGCGCCGGGCCCCGAAGGACGAGGAGAACCTGGTCGCGGCCGTCGCCGCCGGGTGGGTCACCGCCCTGGACAACCTCTCCCACATGACCCCCGACCTGTCGGACGCCATGTGCTGCATCGTGACCGGCATCGAGTCCGTCAAGCGCGCCCTGTTCACCGACGGCGACGTCCACCGCTCCGCCTACCGGCGCCCCCTGCTCCTGACTGGCATCGACGTCGGCGTCATCCGCCCCGACCTCGCAGAACGCCTCCTGCCCCTGCGGTTGGAGCGGCCGAAGGTACGGCGCACCGAGGCTGAGCTGTGGGCGGAGTACGCCGAGGCGCTGCCCGTCGTCCTCGGATCCCTGCTCGACCTCACGGTCCAGGTCCGTGCGGCCGAGGCCGCGACCCCGACCGACCTGCGCATGGCCGACTTCGCCCACCTGTGCGCCCAGCTCGACGCCGCGACCGGGTTCGGGGTGCTCCCCGCCTACCGGGCCAGCCTGAACGACCTGAACGACGACGTTATCGAGGGCGACCTGCTCGCGCAGACCGTCCTCAAGCACGCCGACACCATCGAGAAGGGCACCGCGCAGCGCATGACGTCCACCGAGTGGCTGTCCTGCCTGAGCCGCCTCTACAGCGGCGACGAGCTGCGGTCCCTGCCGAAGGGGTGGCCGACCACCGGCAAGGTGCTGTCCGACCGGCTCAAGCGCCTTCAGCCGACGCTCGCCGCCCGGGGCGTCCTCATCGACACCGGCCGCACGAAGGAGGGCCGCTACCTCGAAATGGCCCGTCCCGCCGCATCTGCCCCGCACGAGCAGCAGCAGGTGTTCTGACCCGTACTGCGGCACGGACAAGCAAGAAGAGCACCGGCGCCCGGGTGCTCTTCTTGCTGTTCGGGCGAAGCGCAAAGGTCGCGCCGCGAAGCGGCTCCTTCTTCACGCCCTGAGGTGCACCCGACTACAAGCAATCAGCCCTCCTTTTTCCTAAGTAGGAAGACACTGCGTCACCTGCGTCACCAGGACCGGAAAACGGCCCCTGACCTGCACCGGAGAGGGTGACGCAGACGACGGCCGCTGCGTCACCCCTGCGTCACCCGCGTCACCCCATGACGCAGCCCATGACGCAGCGGTGACGCAGCCCCCGACCGCTGCGTCGCCCAAAGCCCCAGGTCAGAGACCTGGATGACGCTGATGACGCGGTGACGCAGAAATCCGCACCTAGGACAACCACGCGCCGCGAGAAGCCCCGAACTCTGGCGGCGCTGCCCGTCTCCGCTACCGGACCCACCCTCAGCTCGCCCAATCCGCCCCGCAGGCAGGCCCGACCCGCACAGGAGGACACCTTGGCCAACCACCACGCACCGAAGCGCACCCAGACCACCCCGGCCTTGCCGGAGCAGCTGCTGAGCGTCCGGGAGGTCGCCGTGATTCTCGGCACCTGGGAGACCAGCGGCGAGCGCTTCCCCCGCCGGCTGATCGAGGAGCGCCGGATCACCTTCGTCAAGGTCGGGCGCCTCGTCCGCATCCCGGCCTCCGCTGTCGCCGAGTTCATCGCCGCCAACACGGTGCAGCCCATCACCGCCCGCCGCTCCGCCACGAACAGGAATGCCGCCTGATGGCCAACAAGAAGAACAGCCGACGTCGCTTCGGTGCTGTCCGCCAGCTCCCCTCCGGCCGCTGGCAGGTCCGGTACCGCGACCCGCTTACAGGCGCGCTGCGGCCCGACGAGAAGACGTACACCACCAAGACGGACGCCGAGGTGAGGCTCAGCCAGCTCGAAGCCGACATCACCCGCGAGAAGTGGACCGATCCGGACGCCGGGAAGGTGAACTTCGGCGAGTACGCCACCCGCTGGCTCAAGGAGCGCAAGCTGGAGGAGACCACGCGCGAGCGGTACGAGACGGCGCTGCGGCTGCACATCCTGCCCACCCTGGGACCAAGGTTCGTCGTGCAGATCACCCCGGCGCGGGTGCGGACCTGGCGAACCCGGCTGCTGGAGTCCGGGGTTGGGGAGCCGACCGTGGTCAAGGCGTACCAGATGCTGCGGGCCATCATGAACACCGCCCTGGACGACGAGCTGATCAAGCGCAACCCGTGCCGGATCAAGGGCGCCGACGCGTACGACGTGCCGGAGCGGCCGGTTCTCTCGGTGGCCGAGGTCTTCGCCGCAGCCGACGCCATCGCGCCCCGGTGGCGCGCGCTGGTGCTGGTCACCGCGTTCACCACGCTGCGGTTCGGCGAGCTGGCAGCCCTGCGCCGGCGGGACGTCGACCTGGACGCCCGGCTTCTGCGGGTCAGCCGCAACCAGGCCGAGCTGTACAGCGGGAAGCTCTACGACAAGGCGCCGAAGAGCCGAGCCGGGTTCCGCCCTGTGGCGTTCCCCGCCTCGATCGTGGACGCCCTCCGGCACCATCTGGAGCACTACGCCGGGCAGGGCCCGAACGGCCACATGTTCATCGGGCCGCGCGGGGGCCGGCTGCGCCGTAGCAACTTCCGGGACGACTGGAGCGCCGCGAAGACGAAGGCGAAGATCTCGCCGGACGTGCACTTCCACGACCTGCGCCACACAGGGAACACCCTCGCCTCGCAGAGCGGCGCGAGCACGAGGGAGCTCATGACCCGCATGGGGCACAGCACGGCGCGGGCCGCGCTGATCTACCAGCACATGACCAGCGACCGGGATCGGGCCATCGCCGACAGGATGGGCGAGATGGTCCGCAAGGAGCTGGAGAAGCAGGCCCCGCCGGAGGAATCTGGCACGGACGTGGCACAGGACGACTGACACTCCGGAACGACTGAGGCCCAGATCAGAGGGATTTCCCCTCTGATCTGGGCCTGAGCGCGTCTGCGCTTCTGTGCCCCAGGCAGGATTCGAACCTGCGACACCGGCTTTAGGAGAGCCGTGCTCTATCCCCTGAGCTACTGAGGCGGGCCGTGTGGTCACGAGGCCGTCCACAGCGTACCGGATCGGGGATGGGGGCGTCGGCGGCGACGGATGGTACGGGTGCCGACGGGGTGTCAGACTGGGGCAAGTAGCCTTCGAGGAGCGTGTTCGAACCTCGAATCTCCGATCGAAGGTCCAGATGAGCCTCGTACGCCCCGTCGGCCGACTCCTGCGGTCCGTGTGGCTGTGGCCGGCGGTGGTGATGCTCGGCTTGGGCCTGTTCCGGCTGGGGACGCCCGTGCTGTGGCGGGACGAGGTCGCGACGTGGACGGTGGCGACCCGGTCCCTGCCGGACGTGCTGCGGCTGCTCCAGCACGTGGACGCCAGCAATGGCGCCTACTACCTGTTCATGCACGCCTGGACGGCGGTGTTCGGGGACTGCGCGGTCTCGCTGCGGGTGCCGTCGGTGCTGGCGATGGCCGGGGCGGCGGCCTTCGTGGGGCTCGCCGCCGAGCGGTTGTTCGGCGGGCGGGTGACGGCGGTCGGCTCGGGGCTGCTGTTCTGCGCGGTGCCGCAGGTGTCGCGGTTCGCCCAGGAGGCGCGCGCCTACGCGCTGGTCACCTGCGCGATCGCGGCGGCGACCTGGTTCCTGCTGCGGGCGCTGGAGCGGCCCGGGTGGCGGCGGTGGGCTCCGTACTGCGCGGCGATGGCGACGGCGGGGATCCTGCACCTGGTCTCGTTCAGCACGGTGGCCGGGCAGGCCGCCGTGGTGCTGCTGCACCTGTGGCGCACGCGCGGGACGGCGGACCGGCGGCTGCTGTGGCAGTACCCGGCCGCGGTGCTGGTGGCGGCTCTGCCGCTGGTGCCGGTGGTGGTGCTGGGCGCCCGGCAGTCGGAGCGGCAGTTGGGCTGGATAGGGACGCCCACGCTGGACGCGCTGTGGCACTTCGGGGAGACCCTGGCCGGGGCGCCGGACGTCTTCATCGCCGTCGTCCTGCTGGCCGTCCCGGCCGTGGTGCTGCCGGGCCGGCGGGTGCAGGCGTTGCAGGCGCTGTTGCTGGCCGTGGTGCCGGTGGTGGGCGTCTGGCTGGTGTCGCAGGGCGGCACGTCGTACTTCGTCGACCGGTACCTGCTGTTCACCGTGCCCGCCTGGGCGGCGCTCGGCGGGGGCGGCGTCGCGGCGGTCTACAAGGCGCTGACCGGCCTCGCCCGGCGCGGTCCGCGGCGGGCGAGGCTGCGCGTGGCCGGCATGCTGCTCGTGCTGGGGCTGCTCGCGGTGCCCGCCTGGGCCGCGCTGCCGCGGCAGGCCACGGTGCGGTACGAGTCGGCGCACGCGCACGAGCCGTTCCGCGCGGCCGCGGGGCTGATCGCCGCCGGCTACCGACCCGGGGACGGGCTCGCCGTCCCGCTGGGCGACCAGAGCTGGGCGATGATCGGCCCCGGCGTCGACTACTACCTGCCGGCGGACGTGCGCCCGTACCCGGTGTTCGTCGCGCGGGGGGCGGTCGAGGCGGCGGAGCTGTCGCCGACGGCGTGCGCCGTCCCGGCCGAGTGCCTCGGGCGGGCCGACCGGATCTGGCTGGTCGTCCTCGGACAGACGGCGGACCCGCTCTCCGAGATGCGGCCGGAGGACGCCCAGGCCCTGCGGGCCCACTACGGTGCCCCCACCCGGGTGACGCCGTTGGACGGGGCCACCCTGGCGCTGCTCGACCGCCGAGGCTGAGCCGGGCCGGGCCCGGACGGGCCCGGACGCGGCCCCAGTGCGGCCCGGGTGGGGCCTGGGCGGCCTCAGTGGGGGCTGGGCGGACTGGCGGACGGCGCGCCCGAGGGGGACGGCCGCCGCGGTGACGGACGGCCCCGCTCAGGGAGCGCGGCGCCGGGGCGGTCGGGGACCGGTCGGCGGACCGCCCGGGCGACCACCGGCACCTGGTCGGGCAGCCCGCGCCTCGGCTGCTGCCGGACGCGCTGCTGTGGGGGTAGGGGTGGTCGGCCTCCGGGGGACCGGGCGGATCTATCTGCCGCGCGCGATGGCGCCCAGGTGTTCACCGGGCTGTCCCGGCCGATCGCGAGCTTCACGGCGCACACCGTGGTGCCGGCCCTCGGGCCGGTGCTCGCGGAGGAGGAACCGCTCGCGCGCGGCTCGGGCCGGCGACTCGATGAAACGTCGAAGGGGGAGCCGGTCGGTCCGGCTCCCCCTTCGACGGGTTGTGGGCTCAGAGCGTCCGGGTCAGCCGGGACTGGATGGACGGCGGGTTGAGGTCCGTCTGAAGGGCCACCCGCACCTCGCTCTTGCCGTCGCCCTCGCCGACGCGCAGCGTGCCGATCTCGGTGCCCGCCGCGGCGTGGTGGTCGACCTTGCCGGCGTCCAGGGTCACGGTGCCGCTGATGCCGGGGAAGCCGGCCACGACGAGGTCCTTGGTCGCGACGACCGGGACCTTGCCGCCGAGGCCGTTGTCGACGTAGCCGACGACGTCGCCCTTCTTGACCACGGTCTGGCCGGTCACGCCGTTCTGCGCGGCCTGGATCTGCTTGCCGCTGACCTTCAGCACGGTCGGCAGGATGCCGTCGCCCGGGTTGGGCGAGGTGGCCTGCTGGCCGAGGGTGACGCCGAGGATCAGCCGCTTCACGCCGCCGACCTCCTTGTAGGCGGCCCACATCAGGCAGCCGCCGGCCGGGGTGCTGGAGCCGGTCTTGACGCCGATGACGCCGGTCTTGGGGTTGATCAGGTTGTTGGTGTTGGGGATCTTCTGGTTGTTGAAGGTGGTGTCCGGGGTGGACACGATCTGCCGGAAGATCTCGTCCTGCATGACCTGCTCGGCCAGCTTCAGCTGGTCCTTGGCGGTGCTCTTGGTGTCCGCGTTGTAGCCCGCCGGGTCGGCGTAGGTGGTGTTGGTCATGCCGAACTTGGCCGCGGTGTCGTTCATCTGCTTCACGAACTCCGCCTCGGAGCCGGAGTGGAAGCGGGCGAGCAGACGGGCCACGTTGTTGGCCGAGGGCAGCATCAGGAGTTCCAGGGCCTGGTACTCGGTCAGCACCTGGTTCTCGGTGAGCGTCACCTTGGACTCGTCGACGTTGCCGGACTCCTGCGCGGCCTGCTTGTCGACGGTGATCTTCGGGCCGCTCTCCCCCTTCTTGAGGGGGAACTTCTGCAGGATCAGGTAGGCGTTCATCACCTTGGTGACGCTCGCGATCGAGGCCGGGGTCTCCGGGCCGGAGCTGCCGAGGCTGCCGACGCCGACCACCTCGGCCGCGGACTGGCCCTTGGCCGGCCACGCGAGGTCGAGCGGGTCGCCCGGGAAGCTGTAGTTGGCGGCGACGGACATCCGCACCTTCGCGTCCGGCAGCGGGCGCAGCAGCTGGGCCACGACGACCGCGCCGAGCACCACGGCGAGGAAGACCGTCCAGATGGTGACCCGCTTGAGCGCGCGCCGCAGCGGGGAGACCGGGCGGGCGTTGAGGGTCGCCAGGACCTCCATCGCCTCGGCGGTGTTCTCCGGCGAGGGCAGCGGCTCGGGGCCGGGCAGCGGCTCGGGCTTGGGCAGCGGCGGGACGGGCGGCACCGGCCGCGGGTCCGGCGCGGGCAGCGGTTCGGGCGCCGGGGCCGGGCCGGGCTCCGGGGCGGGGCTCGGCTTCGGCAGGGGCTCCGGGCCGGGCTGCGGCTCGGGCTCGGGCAGGGGCTTGGGGGCGGGCGGCTCGGGGACGGTGCCGGACGCGGGGGCCGTGCCGGACGCGGAGGCGGCCTTGAGCGGGGAGAGGCGCGACTTCTCCAGCTTCTCGGACTGCACCCGACCGGGGGCCCGCTCGGCAGTGGCCGGCTTCTCGGCGTCCTCGGGCGCATCGGCGGGAGCGGGCTTTTCGGCCGGCACGGGCTTCTCGGCGGGAGCGGCGGGAGCGGCGGGAGCGGCGGGAGCCGGCTTCTCCGGCTTGCTCAGCCGCACCGCGACGACCGGAGCGTCAGCGGCGTCCTCGGCAGGGGCCTCCGCGTCCTCCGCGTCACGCTCATCCGCCGGAGCGTCAACCTCGGGAGCGTCAGCCTCGGGAGCGTCGTTCTCGGGCGTGTCGTTGTCGGCCGCCGGTTCGGCGTCCTCCCCCGGCGCGTCGTCGGCGTCAGCGGTCTCGTCCGCCCCGTTCTCCGGCTCCGCGGCGGGCGTCCGCATGCCGAGACGCGGATCGGCGCCCGACGGCTTGCCGGACGGCTTCGTCCCCTTCTCCGGGGTGGCATCCGACGCCCCGTCGGGTGCCTCGGGGCTCTCGTCCTCGGAAGTTCCGGCACCGGACGGCTTCACGAGCTCGTCGGGCAGCCGCAGCGCGGTGGTGCGGTTGTCCACCGGCAGCCGCAGCATCGTGGTCTTGCTGTCCACATCGCGGACGCGGAGCTGCACGGTCGAGCCGCCCTTGGCCCCCGCCTTCGGCGCGTCGCCGCCCGCGGAGTCGGCCGAGGTGTCGGCCGAGGTGTCGGCGGAGGCGCCGTCAGCGGCCGTTCCGGCGGCGGTCGATCCGGTCCGTTCGCGCTCCCGGTCCTTCCCGCTCCCGCCGTCCCGCAGCACCCTGTCGGGGGACTCGCCCACGTAACCCAGCCTCCTCAACGCCCGGCGGGGCACCGGCAGACCCGATTTCGGGAAGCCGACGCCCCGCCCCGTGTACCTGTACAGTCTCCGCCACCGACGGGCGATCCGGCCGCGCACACCCCGCCCGACCGGCCCTTATTGCCGTCACACGGCCGTATCGCGGACCGTTCACCGAACAGACGCCCGGCCCGCGCCCCGTGGTTCCAGCCCTTCACCGCAAGGTCACGATTCGGAGGCGTACTCGACAAGCCCGTGTGAGAGGCGTCACCCTGTCTCTCATCCACGCGGGGAGGCTTGGATGGGCAAGAGCCGCAGAACTGTTCCCGAGGAACTCTTGCTGCTCGCCTTGGACCCGACCACGGGTACCACGGCGCAGCCGCAGACCCTCGACCTCGGACTCGCCGGGGCGCAGCTCGTCGAGCTGTCCCTGGCCGGACGGATCGTACCGGAGGGAGACCGGATCGCCGTCGTGCTCGCACGGCCGACCGGCGACCCGACCCTGGACCACGCACTGGAACTGCTGCGACGGCGCGGCAGTCCGGTCCGCGCGGCGCACTGGATCGGCGGGCCCCGGCTGGGGCTGCGCCAGACGTACCTGGCGCACCTGGAGCGCTGCGGCATGGTGACCGCCGTGCCGGGCCAGGTGTGCGGGGTGCTGCCGACGACGCGCTACCAGGCGTCCGACGACTGCACCAACGCCGCGATCAAGCAGCGGCTGGACACCGCGATCCGCACCGGTGTGCCGCCGGACCCGCGGACGGCCGCGCTCGCCGCGCTGGCCCATTCCGTGGGGCTGGGCAAGCACCTGTACCCGGGCAACGAGGGCCGGTCCTCGCGGTCGCGGCTGCGCGACCTGATCCGGTACGACCCGCTCGGCGGGATGGTCGCGCACGCCGTGATGGACGTGCAGAACGGCCTGCCGGCGCAGCAGAACCGCTCGGCCCAGGGGCCGTCGGCGACGGGCACCGGCCGGGCGGCCGGCACCTCCGGCGCCCGCGCGACGGGCCGGGGCACCGGCGGCCGGGTGGCCGCCTCCCGGGTCGGCGTCCGCTGACGCCCGCTCCGGGGTCCGGGAGTCCACCCGGGAACACCGGGCGGGACGTCCGGTGTGTCGTCCCGCGCCGCGGCCCAGGGCGCACCCGACGGCGCGCGCCACGGCGTTCGCGCCGTTCGTGAGCGCCGGACCACCTGACGCACCACCAGCAGTACCAGCAGCAGTACCAGCAGCACCGGCACCACCAGCAGTACCAGGAGCAAGGAGGGGCGGTCGCCCGCGACGGAAGTCGCCCGGCGACCGCCCCTCTGCCGTCCCCGAGGGCCCCGGGTCGCCCGGGGACGTCCGGCGGAGCCTGCCGCAGCATGTGCCACCAGCACGTGCGCCGCCGGGAGCCCACACGAATCAGCGCCGGTAGCAGTACCGGTTCGAGCCGCTGAGCCGCATTACCACCTGGAAGGCCTCGCTGTCTCGCAGAAGCGCTTTTCCGATGATCAGTTCTATTGCGCTGCTGTGAATCCCCGGCGCCGACCTGGCCCAAGGTGTCATGCTGCTCCGAGTCAGGGGGGTTGGTCCCAATGTCCGAAGTGTTCCGAGGACTGCCGTTCCAACGATCACCAGAGGTCCGGCCGGAGGTCGACGTGTCCGCCAACATCAATCCCACCGTGCGCCGACGGCGCCTGGGCTCCGAGTTGCGCAAGCTCCGCGAGGGCCTCGGGATGACCGCGGAGGAGGTGGCCGGCCGGCTGATGGTCTCCCAGTCGAAGATCAGCCGGCTGGAGAACGGCCGCCGCAGCATCAGCCAGCGGGACGTCCGCGACCTCTGCGACGTGTACAACGTGTCCGACGAACAGATGCGCAACAGCCTCATGGAGATGGCCAAGGAGTCCCGCCAGCGCGGCTGGTGGCACGACTTCAACGACATGCCGACGCCCTACAGCGTCTACATCGGCCTGGAGGCCGAGGCCTCCTCGATCCGCGCCTACGAGTCCTCCTTCGTCCCCGGGCTGCTGCAGACCGAGCAGTACGCCCAGGCCGTCGTCGAGGGCACCCAGCCGGACACCGACGCGCTCGCCGTCCAGCGCCGGGTACAGGTGCGGATGAAGCGCCAGGACCGCATCCACGGCGAGCAGCAGCTGGGCAGCCTGTGGACCGTCATAGACGAGGCGGTGCTGCGCCGCGAGGTCGGCAGCCGCGAGGTGATGGCCCACCAGCTCAAGCACATGCTGGAGCTGAGCCAGCGGCCGAACATCACGATCCAGGTGATCCCGTTCGCCGCCGGTGCGCACCCCGGCATGACCGGGACATTCTCCCTGCTGGAGTTCCCGGAGTCAGCCGATTCCACGGTTGTCTACTTCGAAGGGGTGACGAGCGATCTTTACCTGGAGAAGGAGACCGACGTGCGCCGCTATACCAGTCTCTACGACCACCTGAGGGCGGCGGCGCTCGGTGTGGCGGAGAGCCGGACACTGATAGCAGAGATTGAAGAGGGATTCCACACATGAGCACCACCATCGAGAGCGGCGCACTCTGGCGCAAGAGCAGTCACAGCGGTGGCAACGGCGCCTGTGTGGAGATCGCCACGCCGGCCGCGGGGGCCGTCGCCGTCCGGGACTCCAAGGACCCGCACGGCCCACAACTGCGCTTCTCCGCCGAAGCCTGGCACGCGTTCGCCACCGCCGCCGGAGCAGGGGCGTTCGGCCCGGCGGGGTCCGGCACGGAACTCGGCGCAGCCTGAACCCGGGCCGCTCTCGGCCCAGTTGCCCGTAGCGGTGCCCGTCGCCCCGGCGGCGGACACGGCTACGGGCAACTGTGCTTCCCGGGGCGCGCGGCCCGGGACCGGCCGGCCGGGCCACCGCCACTCAGCCCCCCCACCACACAGCCCAGCGCCGCTCAGTGCACCACCGGGTAGCGGGCCGCCCACGCGGCGCCCTCCGGGGTGTCCCGGCCGTGCAGTTCGGCGCCGTGCACCAGCTCCAGCACGAAGTCGTCGGCGAGTTCGAGGATCGCGCCGCGCCCCTCCAGCCCGGCCACCAGCCCCGGCGGCAGCGCGGTGTCGCCGTGCAGGACACCGAGCAGGCTGCCGCAGATCGCGCCGGTGGAGTCGCTGTCCCCGGAGTGGTTGACGGCGAGCAGCAGGCCCGACCGGACGTCGTGCGCGACCAGCGCGCAGTACACCGCGATCGCCAGCGCCTCCTCGGCGACCCAGCCCTCCCCCAGCGCCTCCACCCGGGCCGCGGACGGCTCGCCCGCCCGCACGGCGTCCAGCGCCGCCCGCAGCGCGGCCGTCGTCTCCTCGTGCGCCTGCCGCTCGGAGAGCAGCGCCAGCGCGAGGTGGACGCCCTCCTCCAGGGTGCCGCCGCGGGCGACGCTCTGGACGATCACCGCCAGCGCACCGGCCGCGAGGTAGCCCGTCGGGTGGCCGTGGGTGAGCACCGAGCACTCCACCGCGAGCTGGAACACCAGGCCCGGCTCCCAGGTCGTGAGCAGCCCGAACGGCGCCGCCCGCACGACCGTGCCGCAGGCCTTGGAGTGCGGGTTCTTCGGGTGCTCCAGGGTGCCGAGGCGCTCGCCGTCGGGCCCGCTGAGGCCCGTGAGGCTGCCCTGCCCGGGGGCGCGCTGGGCGTACAGCCACTCCTCGCGGCCGAGCCAGCCGAGGTCGGGGCGGCGCTCGTCCGGGCCCCAGTCGCGCTGCGTGGCGGCCCAGCGCAGGTAGGCGAGGTGGAGGTCGGTGGGCGGGTGCCAGCTGCCGGTGTCGCGGCGGATGTGGGCGCGGATCAGGCCGTCGACGGTGAACAGCGTCAGTTGGGTGTCGTCGGTGACCGCGCCGGTCCGCCCGTGGGCGGGGACGTAGCCGGTGACGCCGTGCGGGCCGTGCTGGGCGAGGATCTCGTCCAGCGCCTCGAACTCGACGGCGGCGCCCAGCGCGTCCCCGATCGCGCCGCCGAGCAGACAGCCCCGCACCCGGCTGCGGAAGTCCTGCTGCTGTGCGCGTGACCACAGTGGCATCACGACGGGTGCGCCTTTCGTCCGGAAGCTGCGGGGTACGGGGCGGCGCGACGCTCGGGCCGGTCGCGCGCCCTGGCACCTTATGCGAAGACCCGTGCGGCTCGACGGGTCCCGTCGCACACCAGTCTTTCAACAAATTGTTGCTCCGTATCCGTCCCGCGGACGCGCCGGCCGCCGCCCGGCAGTCCGTCGAGCGCGACCACCCCGCCGACGACGACGAGGGGTCCGGCGCGCCGTGCGGGCGGTGTGCCGGACCCCTCGTCGTGCGGAGCGTCAGTCGAGGACGGGCAGCAGCTCCGGCAGGTGGCCGTCCGAGGCGAGCGCGGCGGCACGGCGCTCGGCGGGCACCTCGCCGTAGGTGGTGGTGCGCTGGCGGTGCGGACGGCCCGCGGCCTCGGCGATCGCCTGGAGGTCGCGCACCGACTTGTGACTCCCGTACGCCGAACCGGCCATCCGGGAGATGGTCTCCTCCATCAGCGTGCCGCCGAGGTCGTTGGCGCCCGAGCGCAGCATCTCGGCCGCGCCCTCGGCGCCCAGCTTGACCCAGCTGGTCTGGATGTTGGGGATGTGCGGGTGCAGCAGCAGCCGGGCCATCGCGACCACCGCGCGGTTGTCGCGGGCGGTCGGGCCGGGCCGGGCGATGCCGGCCAGGTAGACCGGCGCGTTGGTGTGGACGAACGGCAGGGTGACGAACTCCGTGAAGCCGCCCGTCCGTTGCTGGATCTCGGCCAGCAGCCGCAGGTGCCCGAGCCAGTGCGCCGGGGTGTCCACGTGCCCGTACATCATGGTGGACGAGGAGCGGATGCCCAGCTCGTGCGCGGTGGTCACGACCTCGACCCAGGTGGCGGCGGGCAGCTTGCCCTTGGTGAGCACCCAGCGGACCTCGTCGTCGAGGATCTCGGCGGCCGTGCCGGGGATGGTGTCGAGGCCCGCCTCCTTGGCCCGCTGGAGCCAGTCGCGGATCGGGAGGCCGGTCCTGGTGGCGCCGTTGACGACCTCCATCGGCGAGAAGGCGTGCACGTGGATGCCGGGCACGCGCTCCTTCACCGCGCGGGCGATGTCGAAGTAGGCGGTGCCGGGGAGGTCCGGGTGGATGCCGCCCTGCATGCAGACCTCGGTGGCGCCGACCTCCCACGCCTGCGCGGCCCGGTCGGCGACCTGCTGGAGCGAGAGGGTGTAGGCGTCGGCGTCGGTGCGGCGCTGGGCGAAGGCGCAGAACCGGCAGCCGGTGTAGCAGACGTTGGTGAAGTTGATGTTCCGGGTGACGCAGTAGGTGACGTCGTCGCCGACGGTGTCGCGGCGCACGTCGTCCGCGATGCGGCAGAGCGCGTCCAGCGCGGGTCCGTCGGCGTGGAACAGGGCGAGGGCCTGGTCGTCGGTGAGCCGCGTCGGGTCGTCGGCGGCGACCGCGAGCGCCTCGCGGAGGTCCCCGGCGAGCCGCTGCGGCGCGCCCTCCGCGAGCACCTGCTCGCGCAGGACCTCCCAGTCGCCGTAGACGTCCTCGAAGTCGGCCCGGCGGTCGCCGGTGCGGCCCTCGGTGTCGATGGTGGCGTGCAGGTCGGTGCGCCCGTAGGACTCGGGGAGGTCCTCGGGCTCCTGCCAGGGCAGGCCGGTCACGGGCGCGTCCGGGTTCGCGAGGCCGGTCGCCGGGTCGGCCAGGGCGCGCACGTGCGGCAGGACGCGCGGGTCCAGCCAGGGCTCGCCGCGGCGCACGTACTCGGGGTAGACGGCCAGGCGTTCACGCAGCTCGAAGCCGGCCGCCGCGGAGCGCTCGGCGAGGCGCTCGATCTGCGGCCAGGGGCGCTCGGGGTTGACGTGGTCGGGGGTGAGCGGGGAGACGCCGCCCCAGTCGTCGATGCCGGCCCCGATCAGCCGCTCGTACTCGCCGTCCACCAGGTTCGGCGGCGCCTGGAGGCACGCGGCCGGGCCGAGGACGTGCCGGGCGACGGCCACCGTGGCGACCAGTTCGTCGAGTTCGGCGTCGGGCATGCCGCGCATGGCGGTGTCCGGCTTGGCGCGGAAGTTCTGCAGGATCAGTTCCTGGATCCCGTGGTAGGCCCGGGAGACCTTGCGCAGCGCGAACAGCGACTCGGCGCGCTCCTCGTACGTCTCGCCGATGCCGATCAGCAGGCCGCTGGTGAAGGGGACGGAACTGCGGCCCGCATCCTCCAGGACCCGCAGCCGGACGGCGGGTTCCTTGTCCGGGGAGCCGTGGTGCGGGCCGCCGGGCTCGCTCCACAGCCGGGTGGCGGTGGTCTCCAGCATCATGCCCATGGACGCGGAGACGGGCTTGAGGCGCTGGAAGTCCGTCCAGCTCAGCACGCCGGGGTTGAGGTGCGGGAGGAGGCCGGTCTCCTCCAGGATGCGGATGGACATCGCGCGGACGTAGGCGACGGTGTCGTCGTAGCCGTGCGCGTCGAGCCACTCGCGGGCCTCGGGCCAGCGGTCCTCGGGCTTGTCGCCGAGTGTGATCAGGGCTTCCTTGCAGCCGAGTTCGGCGCCTCGGCGGGCCACCGCGAGGACCTCGTCGGGGGACATGTACATCCCGTGGCCGGCCCGGCGCAGCTTGCCGGGGACGGTCACGAAGGTGCAGTAGTGGCACTTGTCGCGGCACAGCCGGGTGAGGGGGATGAAGACGCTCTTGGAGTAGGTGATGACACCGGGCCGGCCGGCGGCCTCCAGACCGGCGTCCCGCACCCGGGCGGCGCTCGCGCAGAGGTCCCGCAGGTCCTCGCCTCTGGCCCGGAGCAGCACGGCCGCCTCGGTGACGTCGAGCGCGACGCCGTCCCGGGCGCGGCGCAGGGCGCGGCGCATGGCGCTGGCGGTGGGGGGCGGCGAGGTCGGGGAGTCGGTGCGGTCGGCGGCGGTTGCGTCCATGCGGCGACACTACGCCAGGAGTCGTACACCGGGAGGAGCCAACCCTGAGGACGTCTCAGGGTTGACGTACCCCGGCGGTTTACCCCGAAGTGGCCCCTCAGGGCGATGACGCGCGCGCGGCGCGGGCCTCTAATGGAAGGGCAAGGCAATCGGGCGGGTTCGCAGAGGAGTTGATGACGCCATGACGAATGAGACGGCGGCGGGGGAGAACGTGGACGGCGGCGCGCCGTACCGCTCACGGCGGCGCACCCTGATGCGCGCGGGCGTTCCGGTGGCGGTGGCCGCGGCGATCGCCACGGGCATCGGGCTGGTGCCCGCGCTGGCCGCCGACTCCCCGCCGGACCTCCCCTCGCTGACGGCGGAGCAGGTGGTCGCCAAGGCGCTCGCCTCGGACGCCCAGGCCCTCTCCGGGACGGTCTCGCTCTCGACCGACCTCGGGGTGCCGAGCCAGCTGCTCGGCGCGGCGGCCGGCGGCCTCGGCGCCGCGGCCGGGCGCGGTGGCGGGCAGGGCGGCTCGTCCGCCGATCCGCAGGCCAAGCTGCTCGGCCTGCTGGGCGGCGACCAGACCCTGCGGGTCGCGGTGGACGGGCCGGACCGCCAGCGGATCGACCTGCTGGAGAACATGGCGGGTTACACCCTGGTCCACAACGGCGACCAGGCCTGGGCGTGGGACAGCTCGTCCAACCAGGCCGTGCACATGTCCGGTCAGGTCGCCGAGCACCGGGGCGCCGAGCACCCGAAGGCCCCGCTGTCGGGCGTGCCGACGACGCCGCAGGAGGCCGCCAAGCAGTTCCTGACAAAGAGCGCGAGCACCACCTCCGTCACGGTGGCCGGCACCGCCAAGGTGGCCGGGCAGAACGCCTACCAGCTGAGCGTCAAGCCGAAGCAGTCCGGCTCGACGATCTCCGAGGTCCGCATCGCGGTGGCCGCCGACAACGGCGTGCCGCTCGCGGTCAAGGTGCTGGGCACCGGCGGCGGCACCGTGCTGGACGTGCACTTCACGGACGTCTCCTTCGCCGAGCCGGCCGCCAAGACCTTCGACTTCACCGTGCCCAAGGGCGCCAAGGTGACGGAGCACACGGCGGACGGGAAGCAGGCACGCGGCGAGGCGGAGGCCAAGCGCGGCACCGACGGCACGGAGGAGTCCGGCGAGCGGGCCGGGACGAACGTGATCGGCGAGGGCTGGACCTCGGTCATCGCCGCGCACCTGCCGAGCGCCCCGGCGGGCGCGCCGGACAGCGGTGCCAAGGACGGCAAGCGCGGCGGCCACGGTTCGTTCCAGAACCCGGCGGCGCTCGCCAAGTCGCTCGGCAAGCCGGTCGCCGGCGGCACGCTGATCAGCACCAAGGTGCTCAACGTCCTGATCACCGACGACGGCCGGGTGTTCGCCGGCGCCGTCACGGAGTCCGTCCTGCAGAACGCGGCCGGGGTGAAGTAGGGGTGACGAAGACTCCCGTAACGGGGGACGTTACGGAGTCGGCCGGGGGCCGGGGCGCCGAGGCGCGTCCGGTCCCCGTTCCCGCTGCCGCCCCCTCACGTTCCGATGACGTGATCCGCACCCGCGGCCTCACCAAGCGCTTCCGCGGCGGCCAGCTCGCCGTCGACGGCCTGGACCTGGCCGTCCCGCGCGGCTCGGTCTTCGGTTTCCTCGGCCCGAACGGCTCCGGCAAGACCACCACCATCCGCATGCTGATGGGCCTGATCTCGCCCACCTCCGGCGTGGCGACCGTGCTCGGCGAGCCGATGCCGCAGTCCGTCGCGACCGTGCTGCCCCGGGTGGGCGCGCTGATCGAGGGCCCCGCGCTGTACGGCTTCCTGTCCGGCCGCGACAACCTCGCCCGCTTCGACGCCGCCGACCCGACGGCCGATCCGCGCACCCGCACCCGCCGCGTCGACGAGGCGCTGGACCGGGTCGGGCTCACCGCGGCGGCGGGCAAGAAGGCCCGCGCGTACTCGCTCGGCATGAAGCAGCGGCTCGGCCTGGCCTCGGCGCTGTTGCAGCCGCGCGAACTGCTGGTGCTGGACGAGCCGACCAACGGCCTGGACCCGCAGGGCATGCGGGAGATCCGGACGCTGGTGCGGGAGGTCGCGGCGGAGGGCACCACGGTGTTCCTCTCCTCGCACCTGCTCGACGAGATCGAGCAGGTCTGCACGCACGCCGCCGTGATGTCCCGCGGCCGGCTGGTGGTGCAGGGCACCGTCGCCGAGCTGGCCGCCCGGGCCCAGGGCCGGCTGGTGGTCCGCACGCCGGACGCCGACCGGGCCGCCGAGGTGCTCGCGGCCCACCAGGTCGCCGACGTCGTGCGCGGCGAGGACCGGGTGGACGGCGAGCTCGCGGCCGTCGACGACGCGGCGCTGCCGAAGCTGTGCGCGGCGCTGGTCGAGGCCGGCGTGCGGGTGCACGGTTTCGGCCTGGAGCGGGGCACGTTGGAGGACGCCTTCGTGGCGCTGACCGGGGAGGGCTTCGATGTCGCGGGCTGAGGCGGTGGCGCTCGCGCCCGGAGCCGGGGCGGGGGCCGCCGGGCGGCGGCCGCAGACGGCGTCCGGGTTCCTGGCGCTGTTCCGCAACGAGCTGCACCTGACCTTCCGCCGGATGCGGACCCTGGTGCTGCTGGCGATCCTGGCGGCGCTGCCGGTCCTGATCGGCGTGGTCATCAAGGTCAACACGGACAGCCCGCACGGCGACGGCGGCGGTCCGAGCTTCATCGCGCAGACCACCCAGAACGGCCTGTTCCTGGTGTTCACCGCGCTCGCCGTGGCGCTGCCGGTCTTCCTGCCGATGACGGTCGGCGTCGTCGCCGGGGACTCGGTGGCCGGCGAGGCCGCCACCGGGACGCTGCGCTACCTGCTGGTCGCCCCGGCCGGGCGGACGCGGCTGCTGGCCGCCAAGTTCACCGCCGGGCTCGCCTTCTGCCTGGCGGCCACCGCGGCCGTCGCGCTGACGGCCCTGGCCACCGGCGCCGCGCTGTTCCCGCTCGGAAAGGTGACGCTGCTGTCCGGCGACACCATCGGCCTCGGCGACGCGCTGCCGCGCGCGCTGCTGGTCGCCGCGGTGGTGGCGCTCTCGCTGGCCGGGCTGGTGGCGATCGGGCTGTTCGTCTCGACGCTCACCGGCAGCGGCATCGCGGCGATGGCCGCCACGGTGGTGCTGGTGATCACCGTCCAGATCCTGGACAGCTTCCCGCAGCTGGACGCGGTCCGGCCGTTCCTGTTCACCCACTACTGGCTGAGCTTCGCGGACCTGCTGCGCCAGCCGATGTACTGGGACGGGGTGCTGAAGAACCTCGCCCTGCAGGCCGGTTACGTCGCCGTGTTCGGCTCGGCGGCCTGGGCGCGGTTCTCCAGCCGGGACATCAGCGCCTGAGCGGCCCTTCCCGCAGGTGTCTCAGCGGGTGGCCGCCGGGGCGGGGGCCGGTCGCGGCGTCCGCGCCGCGGCCGCCCGCTCCGCGCGGTCGGCCCGCACCCGACGCAGAGCGTCCCAGGTCAGGATGGCGAGCGCCGCCCAGACCAGGCCGAAGCCGGCCCAGCGCGCGGGCGGCATCGACTCGTGGAACACCGCGACGCCGATGAGGAACTGGAACACCGGCGCCAGGTACTGCAGCAGCCCGAGCACCGTCAGCGGCACCCGCACGGCCGCCGCGCCGAAGCACAGCAGCGGGATCGCGGTGATGAGGCCGCTGAGCGCCAGCAGCCCGGAGTGGCCCCACCCGTACGAGTCGGCCACCGTGTGGCCGAAGGTGCCGTGCCCGCTGACCTGCAGGTAGACCAGGTAGGCCAGGGCGAACGGGAACATGAAGGCGCTCTCCGCCGCCAGGCTCTCCACACCGCTCAGCCCGACCGTCTTCTTCAGCAGGCCGTAGGTGGCGAAGGACAGCGCGAGGGTGAGGGCGATCCACGGCAGCCGCCCGTACGCGACGGTGAGCACCGCGACCGCCGCCGCGCCGACGCCGACCGCCGTCCACTGGGCGGCGCGCAGCCGCTCCTTGAGGACGAGGACGCCGAAGCCGATCGTCACGAGCGGGTTGATGAAGTAGCCGAGGCTGGTCTCGACGACGTGGCCGCTGTTGACCGCCCAGATGTAGACGCCCCAGTTGACGGAGATCACGGTGGCCGCGGCGGCCAGCATCGCGACCCGGCGGGGCTGGCGCAGCAGCGGGCGCATCCAGCCCCAGTGCCGCTGGAAGGCCAGCAGGAGCACCACCGCGACGAGCGACCAGACCATGCGGTTGGCGAGGATCTCGTCGGCGGCGGCGGGCTCCAGCAGCGGCCAGTACAGCGGGAAGAGCCCCCACATGCCGTAGGCGGCGGCGCCGTACCAGATGCCGTTGCCGCTCTCCTGCTTCGTTGTGTCCGGCATCTGCCGCCTGCCCTCCGCGCGCGTATGTCGAGGCGACGGTAGCGGGCGGGAGGGCAGGCTGTCATCTCCGTTTCCGGATTTTGGTCATGACATTGCCCAAGGGGCGAGAACGCCGAGCTCAGGGCGGGTGCGCGTCACACCGCGAGGGCCGCGCGGACGGACTCGGCGAGCGGGACGGTCGGACGGCCGATCAGGCGGGCGAGGTCGCCCGGGGTGCCGGCCAGCTCGCCGCGCGCGATGCCCGCGTCGACGTCCACCAGGACCTCGGCGAAGCCCTCCGGCAGTCCCGCGCCGACCAGCACCTCGCGGTGCTCGGCCGGGGTCACGTCGCGGTGCACGACCGGTGCGCCCGAGGCCGCGGCCAGCTCGGCGGCCAGCTCCGGCAGGCTCCACGCGCTGTCGCCGCTCAGCTCGTACACCCGGCCCTCGTGGCCCTCGCCGAGCAGGACCGCGACCGCCGCGTCCGCGTAGTCCTTGCGCGGGGCGGTGGCCGCCCGGCCCTCGCCCGCGCTGCCGAGCACCACGCCGCGGGCCACCGTGCCGGCCGCGTCGCCGAGGTAGTTCTCGGTGTACCAGCCGTTGCGCAGCAGGACGGACGGCAGCCCGGACTCCGCGATCAGCTCCTCCGTGGCCCGGTGCTCGTCGGCCAGCCGGAACGTGGCCGCGCCCGGCGCGCTCGTGTAGGCGAACAGCGCGACCCCGGCCGCCTTCGCGGCGTCGATCACGGCGCGGTGCTGCGGGACGCGGCGGCCGACCTCGCTGCCCGAGATCAGCAGCACCCGGTCGCCGGCCGCGAACGCGCCGGCCAGCGTCTCGGGCTCGTCGTAGTCGACCACGCGGACCGCCACGCCGCGGGCGGCCAGGTCGGCCGCCTTCCCGGCGGAGCGGACGGCGACCGCGACCTCACCCGCGGGGACGGCGGCCAGCAGGCCCTCGACGACGAGGCGGCCGAGCTGGCCGGTGGCACCGGTGACGACGTACATGGGCGTGCTCCTCGGATTCGTGGTGTTGACCTCGGAACTCACCCTAGGGATGGCACTAACCTTTCGAAAGTACGCACTTCAAAGTAGGGTACTGACGTGAAGGTAATCGAGAAGCTCCCCGCGGCCGACGTCTTCGACCGCATGTGCCCGTCCCGGGGCGTGCTCGAGCACGTCACCAGCCGCTGGGGCGTGCTCGTCCTGTGGGCGCTGCGCGAGCGCGGCTACCGCTTCAGCGAGCTGCGCCGCCGGGTCGTCGGGGTCAGCGAGAAGATGCTCGCCCAGACCCTCCAAACGCTGGAGCGCGACGGCTTCGTGCTCCGCGAGGCCCACCCGGTGATCCCGCCCCGGGTCGACTACAGCCTCACGCCGCTCGGGCACGAGGCCGCCGAGCTGGTCGCGGCGCTCGCGCTGTGGTCGCAGCGGCGGGTGCCCGACGTGCTGGCCGCCCGCGAGGAGTACGACGGGCGGCCTACCGCTCCGTGATCAGGGCCGCCAGGCCGTCCAGCACGCGTGCGAGGCCGAACGCGTAGGCGTGGTCCGGGTCGTAGGCACCGCCGTGCGCCGCGCCCGCCGCGGCTCCGACGCGGGCCGCCACCGGGTAGCGCTCGGCGTCGAACACCCGGGCCAGCAGGCCCGCGTTGGCGGCCCACCACTGCTCGTCCGTCATCGCGCTGTCCTGCTGCGCGGCCCGCTCGTCGGAGGCCATCCGGGCGCAGGTCTGGACGAAGCCCAGCACGTGGGTGAGCGCCGCGTCCAGGTCGACGTCCGGCAGGCCGGTGCCCTCGAAGGCGCGCAGCTCGTACTCGTACTTGGCCATCAGGCCCGGACCGAGCGGCGGCCGGCTGGTGGACACGGCCGCGATCCACGGGTGGGCCCGGTACAGGGCCCGGTTGTCGTCGGCGACGGCCGTCACGCGGGCGCGCCAGCCGTCGTCGGCGGGGGCGGTGCGGGGCATGGTCGCGTAGACGGTGTCGAGCATCAGGTCGAGCAGTTCGGCCTTGCCGGGCACGTACGTGTAGAGCGCCATCGGGGACAGGCCGAGCTCCTGCGCCATGCGCCGCATGGTGACCGCGTCGACGCCCTCGGCATCGGCGAGCGCGATGGCCGCCGCCGCGATCTCGCCGGTCGAGCGGGCCTGCCGGGGGCCGCGGCGGCCCGGCTTCTCCTCGGCGGTCAGGCCCCAGAGGATGGCGAGGGTGCGCGCCGGGTCTCCTGCGCTGGTGCGGTCGGTGGCCATGGGGGGATCCTTTCACGGCGCCCGCTTCGTTACGGTCTCACCATGACCAGCTCCCCTGACCCGCTGCCCGGGACGGACACCCCGGAGGCCGTCCGCCACCGCGTCACCTGCCGCCGCTGCCACCGGCCGCTGCACGACCCCGAGTCGCGCATCCTGCGGCTCGGCCCGGAGTGCCGCGACCCCGCCGAGCGCGTCCCGCGGCACGACGTCGACCAGGATCCGCTGCCGGGGGTCTAGTTCACG
The DNA here is from genome assembly GCF_036322405.1 of Streptomyces sp. SP17BM10. NCBI lineage: Bacteria > Bacillati > Actinomycetota > Actinomycetes > Kitasatosporales > Streptomycetaceae > Streptomyces > Streptomyces sp. SP17BM10. The sequence continues at coordinate 114,614 of NZ_JAQYXB010000684.1, forward strand.
TGCGGGTTCACCCGGGGGTCGCCGGGGGTCTAAGGTCGTCGGCCGTGCCTGAACTCTCGTCACATCACCGCTCCACGGCCGACGCCTACGACGCCGTCGCCGTCCGCTACGCCGACCTCGTCCGCGACGGGCTCTCGCCCCTCCCGCTGGACCGCTCGTTCGTCACCGCCTTCGCGGACGTCGTGCGGTCCAGCGGCGTGCCGGGCCCGGTCGCGGACCTCGGTTGCGGGCCGGGGTACGTGTCCGCGTTCCTGCGCGGGCTCGGCGTGGACGCCTTCGGCGTCGACCTGTCGCCCGCGCTCGTCGGGATCGCCCGCCAGACGTACCCGGGCGTCCGGTTCGACGTCGGGTCGATGGACGCGCTGGACGCGGCGGACGGGTCGCTGGCCGGAGCCGTCTCCTGGTACTCGCTGATCCACACGCCGCCGGCGGACGTCCCCTCGTACCTGGGCGAGTTCCGGCGGGTGGTCGCCGTCGGCGGACACCTCCTGATCGGCTTCTTCGAGGCCGAGGGCGGGCCGGTCGCGCCGTTCGACCACAAGGTGACGACGGCCTACCGGTGGCCGGTCGACGAGCTCGCGCGCCTCGCCGGCGGGGCGGGGTTCGCGGAGGTCGGCCGGATGCTGCGGCAGCCCGGCGAGAACGAGCGCTTCCGGCGCGGCCACCTGCTGCTGCGCGCCCGGTAACGGACCGGTCCGACACGGGAGTCGGAGGTTTGGCGAGCGCCCCCGCCGGTGGTCCCCGACGTCTTCGGCCCGGACATCGTCCGGGCGCCTCCCCGACGGGTCATCACCTGGAACCTGGGAGGCGCGGGACACGACGGCCCGCGACGTGCGGGGCCAGGGGCAAACCGGTCGCGCGGCCGGTGCGTCACTTCGTAGGATCGCGGACAGCGGGACCGCGCAATCCCGCAGGATGCGGCCCGTGGCAGAGCGGCCCATTGCAATCGACGCACCGGAGGACCCCCGTGCGTCGATCGGCGGAGGAGGAGCGGCCCTGCTCGGCTCCCGCCCGTGGGTTCGAATCCCACCGGCTCCCGCATCCGCCCAGCTCCCGGCCCACCGCCGGGGAGTATCGTCCGATCATGAACAGAGTCCGAGCCACCAGGCTCATCGGGTCGAGCTTCGGGCTCGTCTTCGTCGAGGCCAACACCACCGCCCTCCCCGACGCCGTCGCCGTCCCTCTCCGAGTGCTCGCGGTCGCGGCCTTCCTCTACCTCGGCGTCTTCAACCGCCGCCCCGCCCCCGAGGCCTCCTCCCCCGCCGCCCCCCGCTTCGGTGGGCGTTACTGGCTCGTCGTCGTCGCCGAAGTCGTCGGCATAGCCGCCGGACTCGTGGTCATCAACAAGGCCCTCCACACCCCCGCCGCCACCGTCGGCTGGATCGCCTTCGTCGTCGGCGTGCACTTCTTCGGCCTCGCGACCGCCTGGCAGCGCCCCCAACTCCGCGTCCTCGGCGCTTCGATGGCGGCCTGCGGTGCCCTCGGTACGGCCCTCGCCTTCCTCGGTGCCCCCGCAGCCGCCGTCTCCACCGTCGCCGGCATCCTTCCCGGCCTGTGCCTGTTCGGCTCGGTCTGGTGGTCGGGCCGCACCACCGCCTAGCGCAGGGCGCCTGTCAGCGCAGGAGGTTCAGGGCCGTCTCCAGCGCGTCCTCGGCCGGGACCTCCACCTCGGGCACGACGCCCACGCCCTCCCAGTTCGTGCCGGTCACCGGGTTGATCGAGCGGGCGGTCGGCACCGTCACCATCACGTGGGGGGCCACCGGGACGCGGGCCGTGGGGTGGGCGCCTCCCCTGGTCGTCTCGCCCACCAGGGTGGCGCGCTTCAACGCCTTGAGGTTGTAGGCCAGTTCCTCGCCGCCCGAGAACGTGAAGCCGCTGGTCAGCACCACCACCCGACGGTCCAGGTAGCGCGGTGCGGCGAGGTGGCCCAGCGTCCAGTACTGGCGGGTGACGCCCGTCTTCCGCTCGTAGATGTCGTTGAGGTGCACCTCGTCGCCCGCGAAGAAGTAGCTGCACCACAGCTGCACGCCCTCCGGCGCACCGCCCGAGCACTGGCGCAGGTCGACGATCAACGCGTCGGTGGGCGCCAGCAGTTGCATGGCCGCCGCGAACGCCGGGCCGCCCGGCTCGGCGGGGGCGATCATCCGCAGGTCGAGGTAGCCGATGTTGCCGTCCAGCTGCTCGACGCGCCGCACGCCGTAGTTGTTCTCCCGCGCGTAGCGCTCGAAGCGCTCCCGGGCGACCTCCTCCGGCTCCTCGTCCATCGGCTGCGGCTCCTCGCTCCACAGCAGCCGCAGGTGCTTGTCCGGACAGGCCGACTGCAGGTCCGCCGTGACGCGCTCGCACAGCTCCCGCTCTTCCAGGCCCTCGTACGCGCCTTCGGCCTGTCGGCCGCGGATCGTCGCCTCGATCGCGGCCGTCCGGTCCGGGAACACGTAGCCGGCGGTGATCCGGTCGAGGGCGGCGTCGAGTATCGCTTCATGAGTGGTCATTCGCGCGATGCTAGGGCGGTACCGAACGTCTGCCCAGCGGTTTTCCTCTAGGTCAGTGGACGCACCGTCAGGATCTGCTGCGCGGTGCCGACCGGGCCGTCGACGTCGTGCAGGACGGTGCTGGTGAGGCCCTGGCCGGTCGGGCCGAACGTCACCGTCGTGTCCATCCCCGTCCACGGGCCCTCGGGCCGGCGGTGCAGGTGGATGGTGAGGTCGACGTTCGGATACATCCACTCCGTGGGCGGCTTGCGCACCGCGACGCCGTTGGCCGTGTCGACCAGCGCCACGAAGGAGGCCAGCGGGCTGATCTCCTCGCCCGCCACCAGCCCCACGTCGCTGTGGATCCATGCGGCCGCCCGGCCCGCCGGGGCCGACTTCCGCCGCCGGACGTCGATCGAGGCGATGTAGCCACCGCCCCACAGCTCGCTCATCGGCCACGGCTCGAACTCCTCGGGCCCGGCCATGGTTTCCAGCGGGCTCCCGGCCACGGCCGACGTGTCGAGCGTCGCCAGGTACCAGGCGCGGGCTCGGATCACCGCCCGGCCCCCTATGACCAGGACCGCCTCCACCAGTTCGACCGTCCGGCCTGGGCGGACGGTCTCGACGGTGATCTCGCACTCGTCGACCGGGATCCGGCCCAGGATGTCGAAGCCGATGCGGGACAGCGCCAGTCCGCCCGCCGCGCCGGTCTCCGCGCGGTGGCGTTCGATCGCGTGGACCACGAGGCCGCCCACCGGGCTGAAGTGCAGTTCGTCGGCGTTCCAGGCGCCGCCCGCGTGGACGGTGGGCTTGAAGCGACGCTCACCGGTGCGCTGGAAGTAGCTGTCGTTCACGCCCGCGATCGTAGGCGCCCGAACGTCCCGGTCGGAACGGTGACGATGCCCACACCCCCGTCTCCCGCACCCCCGCCTCACCGCCCCGCGATCACCAGTTCCTCGAACGTGGCGACCGACGTGAATCCCAGCCGCTCGTAGAGGTGGATCGCCGGGGCGTTGTCCGTCCGCACGTTCAGGCCGATGTGGGCGGTCGTCTCCGCGAGCCGGTGGCACAGCGCGGTGACGCAGGCGCGGGCCAGGCCCCGCCCCCGGGCGTCCGGGCGGGTGGTCACGTTGCCGAGGACGGCGACGCCGTACGCGGCGGAGCGGACGTGCACGCCGGCGGTGGCCAGCAGCCGGCCGTCCGCGCCGCGGAGGCCGACGTAGCCACCGGGGACGAGCCGCTCGTCGAACCACGACCCGGGGTAGGCCTCGGCCAGGAGCGCGCGGAGATCCGGGACGTCTTCGCCGGTCAACGGCACCGGCTCGCCGGTGACTTCGGGCAGCACGGGCTCGGCCGGGAGCATCATGCGCAGCAGCGTCGAACGGTGCTCGACACCGTAGTCCGGCTCCAGGGCACGGTGGGTCCCCACCGGCAGCATCGCCGTGAAGCGGCGCGGGAGGAACGGGCGCAGCTCGGCCAGGAGCGCTTCGAGCGCGGGGACGCCGGCCGGCCGGGCGAAGGCGAGGAGCACCGGGACGTCCCCGCCCGTGTAGAGCAGGGCCACCGGGCCGCCGGTCGTGTACCAGGTGGTGTTGGGCCACAACGTGTCGTCGAGGTCGCCGAGTTCGAAGAGGTGGAGCGCCGGGTCGGCCAGGAAGCGGGCGGCGAGCGCGGACCGGTCGTGCAGGCTGATGAGGGGCACTCGGCGAGGATACGGACCGGCGGGTACGAACGGGGTCGACCGCCTCGCGCCGGGAGGAAGCGCGCGCCCGGCTCCCGAGGCCCGGTGGACCTCGCCGGACGGCAGGTGGGTGTGGCCGGCGGCGCATTCGGACACCCGGCAGAGCGGCTCGTCGCACGGCTCCTCGTCGTCCGCGGCAGGTCACCGGCGCTGCCAGCCGGGCGCGGGACCTGTTTCGACTGTTCCCGCACCGGCCCGCCGCCGTCCACGTCGGCGGGCGGGCGGCCGACCCGCCGCGCTGCCGCGGCGATCCGACAGGGCGGCCGGGGTCGGGTGTTCAGCGCACCGCTCCGGACGCCGGCCTGGGTACCGGACTGGTCGCCAGGCTGTCACGGTGCGGTCAAAAGGCCGTCAAAGCCGGTGTGCCGGTGTGCCGGTGTGCGCTATCAACGTTCACCGAGAGGACCGCCGTCCGGCGGTCCACGAGCACGGGGGAACGACACGTGAACAGCTCCGCCTCCAGAACGAGCATGCGCGCGCTCGCCGGCCTCGCCGTCGTGGGTGCGCTGACGCTCACCGCGTGCAACGACAACGCGTCGTCCGACGCCACGAAGAGCGCCGCGCCGACGGCCGCCGCACCGGCCCCGACCAGCGCCGCCCCGACCACCCCGGCCGCCGCCCCGACCACCGCCGCGCCCAGCACCCCGGCCGCCGCACCCACCGCCTCCGCCCCGGCGGCGGGCGGCGCGCCCGGCACGGACGCCGCGGCCGGGACCGCCGCCAAGATCGGCGACACCCTCCAGGTGCCGTTCAGCTCCGGCAGCACCAAGGGCACCATCACCCTGACCGTCACCTCGATCGAGGCGGGCACCCAGGCCGACCTCGACTCGCTCAAGCTCGGGGACAAGGCCAAGGGCCTGATGCCGTACTACATCCACTACAAGTTCACCAACGTCGGCGCCACCGACCTGTCCTACTCCAGCCTCACCAAGATCCGCGGGCTCCTGCCGGACGGCTCCGGGGCGCAGGACGTGGCGCTCTTCGGGTCGTTCCCGAAGTGCTCGGGCAAGTCGCTGCCGGCCGGCTTCACCAACGGCCAGTCCGCCGAGGGCTGCACCGTGTCGCTCGCCCCGGCGGCGTCCAAGGTCGCGGGCGCCGAGTACTGGTCCGAGCCGTACACCCTCGGCAAGGGCGTCGTCTGGAAGTGACGGGCGCCGACGGGGTGTCCTGAGTGCTCAGGACACCCCGTACACCTTCAGGAACGCGTCGACGCCGACGGCGGCGATCCGTTCGACCTCCTGATCCGGCACCGGCAGCGCGCCCCAGAAGGAGCGGTCGGCCACGCCGTGGAAGGTCAGCAGCGTGAACTGCTCGGCGGCCAGGGCCGGATCGTCCACCGCCAGCAGGCCACGGCCGGCCAGGGCCGCGAACTTCTCGGCGATGTCGCGCAGCGAGGCGATCGGGCCCGCCTCCAGCCAGGCCTCCAGGACGTCCGCCGGGATGTTGGCCACCTCGGCGCGGATGGCCCGGCCGAGCGCGCCGTGGTCACCCGCGGACAGGACGGCGTGCGCGCGGTCGACGGCGAAGTCGGTGAGGTCCTGGCGCAGGTCGACGATCTTGCCGAGGTGGCGGTCGACCAGCTCGCGGATGGTGGCGGTCAGTTCGGCCGAGCTCGCCAGCGCGACCGACAGGAAGAGCGTCTCCTTGTCGGCGAAGTGGTTGTACACCGTGCGCTTCGAGACGCCGGCCTCCGCCGCGATCGCGTCCATGCTCGCCCGGACGTACCCCTCGCGCCCGAACACGGCCGTCGCGGCCCGCGTGATGGCCACGCGCTTCTCCGGGCGCCCCGCGCCGCTCGTCACCGTCACGGCGACTCCTGTCCTGAGTGGGAAACTAGCCGGTGCAGTGTATAGCAGTCGACGGGGGCACGGGCCCACGCGGCAGGCGCGCACGCGGCGGCGGGCCCGGGCGGCTCCTCCTGGGTCATCCGAGCGCCCTCGCCGCGTCCGTGCGGGCCGGGAAGCCCGGGGTCCAGCGGGTGGCACCGGTCGGCAGGACGGCGAGCGCCTCTATCCCCGGCTGCGCGGCCGCCCAGGCGAGGCCACGGTCGGGGCCCATCGCGAAGGCCGCCGTCGTCCACGCGTCCACGCGGGCCAGCCGTTCCCCGACCAGGGTCAGCGAGGCGAGCCCCTCGGCCGGCCGCCCCCGGTACGGGTCGACGATGTGGGCGCCGCGCTCGGCGGTGCCCGAGGTCGCCACCGCGAGGTCGTTCCCGGTGACCACGGCGACCACCTCGCCCGGCCGCAGCGGGTCCGCGATGCCGACCCGCCAGGGCCCGCCCGCCGTCTGGACGTCGCCGCCGCCGCTCACGCAGTGCCGCCCGTAGCCGGCCTCGCGCAGCTCCCGCGAGGCCTCCTCGACCGCCCAGCCCTTGACCCAGCCGCTCGGGTCGAGCACCCCGCCGGGCCGCATGGTGAAGAAGCCGTCCGTCTGCGCCGCCACCTCGCGGCAGCGCGCCAGCACCTGCGCGACCTCGGGGTCGCACGCGCCGAGGTCGATCTCCCCGCGCGCGAACCGGTTGATGTCGCTGTCCTCCCGGTAGGGGGAGAAGACCTCGTCGATCCGGTGCAGCCGCACGACGATCCGGGCGAGCAGGTCCTCCAGGTCCCGGCCGCCGCCGTGGACGGCGAAGGAGAAGACCGTCCCCATCACGTGCTCGGCGTGCCTGCGCACCCCGGTCGTCACGAACCCGCCTTGTCGAGGGCGCTCTGGAGCGAACGGGTGTAGCCGTCGCTGGTGTAGGTGGCGCCGGAGACGACGTCGATCGCGGCGCTCTGGGCCGAGATGGCCTCCCGGTTGAGCACCGGCAGGGCGTAGCTGTTGATGGACCTGTCCCGCCCGCTCCCGGTCGGGTACTCGACCACGTCGATCCTGGTGATCTTCTTGCCCGCGAGGGTCACCTTCACCTGGACGGGCCCGTACCGGGTGTCGACGGAGTCCCCGGTGATCGCGCGGGTGCCCGAGGTGTCCGAGGCTTGTGCGGGCGGCGCAGAGGAGGGGCCGGGCGTGCCGCCGGAGCCCCCCGAGCCGCCGGAGCTGATCGGGGCGGCGGCGCTCTGGGCGCCCTGATGCGGCTTGAGCGACAGCAGCAGGATCACGCCCGCGGCGGTGGCGCTGCCGACGACGACGGCTCTGCGCACGGTGGGTACTCCCTGGCTCGTCGGGAACGGTCGGTGGACGGGGGCCGGCTCAGAAGCCGAAGGCCTCGTGGTGGATCCGGCGCACGCCGGCCGCGTGCAGGGCCCGGACGGCGTCCGCGGAGAACTCCTCCGGGCCGCAGAGGAACACCTCATGCCGGGCGAGGTCCGGGACGAGTCGGCGCAGCACGGCCCCGAGGTCGCCGACCTCGGCACGGGTGCCGACGACCGGGTGGACGGCGGCGCCGCGGCGGGCGGCGATCGCGGCGAGCTCGTCCTGGAACAGCAAGTCCTCGGGGCGGCGGGCGCGTTGGATCAGGGTCAGCTCGCCGGGCAGCGTCTCGAACAGCGCTCGCAGCGGTGTGATGCCGACGCCGGCCGCCAGCAGCAGCACCTTGCGCCGCCGCTGCCGCCGCCCGGTGAACGCCCCGTACGGTCCCTCGGCCCGCACCGGGGTACCGGGCCGCAGCTTCGCGACGGCGGCGCTGTGCTCGCCGAGGTCCTTGACGGTGAAGCGCAGGAACGGCGGGCGCACCGGCGCGGAAAGCGAGTACGGGTTGGCGGCCCAGCGCAGGCCGGGCGCCTTGAACTCCAGGCGGAAGAACTGCCCGGGTTCGGCCCGCAGCCGCTCCACCTGCTCGCCGACCAGGAACACCGACACGACGCCGGGGCCCTCCGGCCGCACTTCGGCCACCCTCAGCCGGTGCCGCCGGTCGCGCAGGTAGGGCAGGGCCAGCCGGTACCAGCCGAGCACAGCGAGGGTGCCCAGGTAGAGGGCGTACCAGGCGGGGCGGGCGGGGCCGTCGCCGAGGTCGGCGCCGGTGCTGAGCTGGTGGCCGAAGGCGAGCGCGACGGCGAGGTAGGTGGCCAGGTGCAGGTAGTACCAGGCGTCGTAGCCGAGGCGGCGGCGGGCGATCCGGGCGCAGAGCGTGCCGGTGGCGAACAGCAGCAGCGTCCCGGCGGTGGCCTTGAGCATGTCGGGGTAGTGGAGGACGATGTCCACGCCCTCCCCCACCACCCCGCGCCCGTCGGTCAGCGCGTAGCCCCACACGATCGTGAGGACGTGCAGGGTGACCAGGCCGACGAGGTACCGGCCGCCGAAGGCGTGCCAGCGGGCGAGCCGGTCGGCGCCCACCTCCCGCTCCAGCAGCGGGATCCGGGCCATGAGCAGCAGCAGGACGGGAGCGGCGTACCCGGCGAGCAGGCCGGAGATCCGGCCGGCCCCGCTCAGCCAGCCCGCGGCGCCGGACACGAACGCCGTGTCGCGCCACCACAGGGCGAGCACGCCGAGCGCGCCGAGGGCGACGGCGGCGAGCACCGCTCCGGGCACGAGCCCCTCCGGAGCCTGGTGCCGGACCGCCGCGGGCGGCGGCTGTGTGACGCTGGCGGCCATTGCGCGCCCCTCCTCTCGCCTCTGCTGCCATCGGGAGCGCCATTGTGCTGTCCGGAATTCAACGAGGCCTGAGCCCGTGGTCCGCCGGATCCGCGAACGCCCCCGAACGACCCGGAAAGTCCGGCATATCCGCAGGTCAGGGTGCTCTTTCGGGAAGCGCCTTTCTCACCGCCTTCTCATCCGCGACAATCGGCGGCACGTCCGGCGGGCCCGGGGGAGCAAGTCGCCGGGACAGCGCGGGGCGCCTCCGGGCCGAAACCCGCGCCGAACTGGGGTGCTATATGCTGCGCTCGATCTCTACAGCTGTGTAGAGGGAACCTGTACGCGAGCCTGCCCCCGACCGACAGCGGGAACCGGCCGGCCGAACGCCGACGTCCAGTCATCGACAGCGACCACGACCCCGTCCCGCCGAGGGACCGGGTGAGGCCGCCGCCGTGGCGCACGGGCGCGGCAGACACCGGGGGGTGAGTGCGTGGCCGGAAGACGAGGACGGACGTCCTCCACCCGGGAACCGGAACGGCGGTCGAGCGGGTCCGAGACCCCCGGGCCGGCCGAAGCCCCCGGGCGGAGCACGGCCCCCGGGCCGTCCGCCGCGGCGGGACGGAGCGCCGCACCCGCGCGGCGCGGCCCCGCCCGCACCCTGCTGACCGTGGCGCCGGCCCTCCTCCTGCCCGCGCTCGGCGCGGCCTTCGACGAGCTCTCCGGCCCCGGCATGGGCTTCGCGTTCGCGGCCGGCGCCGTCCTCGGGACGGCCCTCGCGGCGGCGCTGAGCACCCGCAACGGCTGGTGGTGGGTGCTGTGCGCCTCGCCGCCGGTCGTCCTCGGCGTCACGGCCGCCGCCGAACTGGCGGCCAACGGCGACGCGTACCGGGGCAAGGCGCTGGCGACCGGCTCCGCGAAGTGGGTCGTCCACGGCTTTCCCGTGATGGCCGCGGCCGCTGGGGCCGCCGCGCTGGTGATCGTGGTCCGGGTGATCCTGGACGGGAGGAAGCACCGTGGCTGAGAACCCCGCCGGCGGCGAGGACCGCACCTCCGCGCGCCGCACCGCGCAGATCCCTCGGAGCCAGCAGGCCCCGGCAGCGCGCCGCTCGCCGCTGCTCGTCGCCGGCCGCACCGCGGCCGTGTCGACGGCGCTCGCGGTGTTCGTGTCCAGCGGGGTGGTCTGGTACGAGTACACGTCCCTCACCGACGGCATGACGACGTCCAACGCCATCGCCGAGACGAAGAAGGACGCTCCCAAGCACCTGGACAACTCGGTCAACCTGCTGCTGATCGGCCTCGACAGCCGCAAGAACATGGACGGCACCGACCTGCCCCCGGAGTTCGTCCAGGACGAGCTGCACGCCGGCCACAGCTCCGACATCGGCGGCTACAACACCAACTCCCTGATCCTGCTGCACATACCCGCGGGCGGCGGCAAGGTGCAGGCCGTCTCCATCCCGCGTGACGACTACGTCATGACGTTCAAGGGCGACGGCACCCAGATGGGCATGGCCAAGATCAAGGAGGCCTACGGCAACGCCAAGGACAAGGCCACGCCCGCCCTCCAGGCCAAGGGCCTCAAGGGCGCGGACCTGGAGAAGGCCGGCCGCGACGCCGGGCGCGCGGCGACCATCCGCACCGTCCAGACCTTCCTGGACCAGCCGATCGACCACGTGGCCGAGGTCAACCTGATGGGCTTCTACGACATCGCCAAGGCGGTGCAGCCGATCGACGTGTGCCTCACCCACGACACCAAGGACCCGGCGATCGAGGGCCAGGGCTCCGGCGCCGACTTCCACAAGGGCATCAACCACCTCAACGCCTCGCAGGCGCTGTCCTTCGTCCGCCAGCGCCACAACCTGGACGGCCCGGACGGAAACTCCGGCGACTTCGCCCGCACCCACCGCCAGCAGGCCTTCATCTCCTCCGTCACCCACAAGCTCAAGCAGGACGGGATCATCAGCGACCTGGCCAAGCTCAAGGACCTCTTCGGCGTCGTGCAGAAGGACCTGGTCATCGACAACCAGTGGAACGTCCTCGATTTCGCCCAGCAGGCGCCGGCCCTGACCGGCGGCAACGTCGAGTTCAACACCCTCACCTTCGACGGCTTCGGCCGCAGGAACGGCGAGGACGTCAACCTCGTCACCCCGTCCAAGATCCAGAAGGTGGTCAAGCAGGTGTTCGGTTACGCCGACGCCTCCGCGCCCGCCGCGGGCGACGCGGCCACCGACACCGCCGCCCCGAGCCGGCCGGCGTCCGCCCCGGAGCCGACGACGGCCGCCGCCAAGGCGGCCTCACCCGTCACCGTGGACGTCTACAACGCCTCCAAGGTCGACAGCGCCGCCGCCACGGAGTCCAAGGCGCTCACCGCGATGGGCTTCAAGGAGGGCAAGTCCGGCGCGGCGGCCTCGAAGCCGAAGGCCACCGCGGTGACCTACGGCAAGGGCGCCAAGGACGCGGGCGAGCAGATCGCCGCCCGCTACGGCGTGACCGCCACCGAGTCGAGCGCCACCGGCGCCGACCGCGTGGCCGTCGTCCTCGGCACCTCGTTCACCGGCGTGGCCGGCGACAAGCCCGCCGCCCCGGCCGCCGGCGCCCCGCAGGCCCCGGCCGACCCGCCGGCCAACCTGCCGATGCAGGGCCCGGGCGTCGACGCCCAGTCCGACGGCGGTATCCCCTGCGTCTACTGACGCACCCCCACCCACCGCGCCGAAGGCGGGGCCCCACCCGGGAGCCCCGCCTTCGGGCGTTTGCGGCCGACCTCTCGACCTTTTCTCCGTACTATGTATAGTGTACTGCGTACGGGATATCGTGCGCCCCGTTCCCGCACCCCGTTCCGAGGAGAGGTCCACCGCCGTGCAGATCACCGACTCCGTCGTCTCCCTGACCGTCCCGGACGTGTCCGCGTCCGCCGCCTTCCTCCAGCAGCACTTCGCCTACACCGAGCTGATGTCCGCGGACGGATTCGTCTCGCTCGGCCATCCCGGCGGCGGCGTCAACGTGGTCTACCTCCGGCGCGGCATCGAGGTCCTGCCGGAGAGCTACCGCGACGACACCGCGGCCGGCGTGATCCTCGCCTTCACCGTCGCCGACGCCACCGCCGAACAGGAGCGTCTCCGCGGCGAGGGCGTGGAGATCACCATGGAACTGCGCCAGGAGCCGTGGGGCGAGAAGCTGTTCCAGGTCGCCGACCCGAACGGGGTCGTGATCGAGGTAGTGGAGTGGGCCCGGCAGTAGCGGGCGGCGGGCACACCCGACGACGGCGCCCCCTCGACCGGCCTGGCCGAGGGGGCGCCGTCGTCCGTGCGGGAGCGTCAGTCGACCGTCCACGTGTCGTTGCCCGCCAGCAGCGTCGCCAGGTCACCCGGGCCCCGGTGCGCCACCGCCGTCGCCAGCTGGTTCGCCATCAGCTCGTCGTACACCGGGCGCCGCACGTCCCGCAGCACCCCGATCGGGGTGTGGTGCAGGGTGTCCGCGTCAGCGATGCGCGACAGCGCGAACGCCGCCGTCGGGCTCTGCGCGTGCGCGTCGTGCACCACCAGCGCGGCCTCGTTCTCCGGCGTCACCGCCGCCGTGAACAGCTCGCCGTCCGGCCCGCGGAACACGCCCTGGCCGCCGTCCGCACCGAAGCGCACCGGCGCGCCGTGCTCCAGCCGGATCAGCGCCTCGTCCCGGGTGCCCGGCTCCTTGAGCACCTCGAACGCGCCGTCGTTGAAGATGTTGCAGTTCTGGTAGATCTCCACCAGCGCCGTGCCCTCGTGCAGCGCCGCCGCCCGCAGCACCGACTGCAGGTGCTGGCGGTCGGAGTCGATCGTCCGCGCGACGAACGAGGCCTCCGCGCCGATCGCCAGCGACAGCGGGTTGAACGGGGCGTCCAGCGAACCCATCGGCGTCGACTTGGTGATCTTTCCGAGCTCGCTGGTCGGCGAGTACTGGCCCTTGGTCAGGCCGTAGATCCGGTTGTTGAACAGCAGGATCTTCAGATTGACGTTCCGGCGCAGCGCGTGGATCAGGTGGTTGCCGCCGATCGACAGCGCGTCGCCGTCACCCGTCACCACCCACACGCTCAAGTCCCGCCGCGACGACGCCAGCCCCGTCGCGATCGCCGGCGCCCGCCCGTGGATCGAGTGCACGCCGTAGGTGTTCATGTAGTACGGGAAGCGCGACGAACAGCCGATGCCGGAGACGAAGACGGTGTTCTCCCGTCTGATCCCCAGCTCCGGCATGAACGACTGCACCGCCGCCAGGATCGCGTAGTCCCCGCAGCCCGGGCACCAGCGCACCTCCTGGTCCGTCTTGAAGTCCTTGGCGCTCTGCCGCTCCTCGCTCTTCGGCACCAGCCGCAACGAGGGGAACTCCTTCTGGCTCATGCGCCCACCTCGCTGCGCTCGGCGGTCGCTTCGCGGAACACGCACCTCTTGATCGTTCGCTCGCTGCGCTCACTCACCGGTGGTCCTCCTCGTCCAGGGTGCCGATCGCCGCCCACAGCACGTCCGCCAGCTGCGCCGCCTTGAACGGCAGCCCGCGCACCTGGTTGTAGGACTCCGCGTCCACCAGGTACTTGGCGCGCAGCAGCAGCGCCAGCTGGCCGAGGTTCATCTCGGGGACGATCACCTTCTCGTAGCTGCGCAGTACCGTGCCGAGGTTGGCAGGGAAGGGGTTGAGGTGGCGCAGGTGCGCCTGGGCGATCTCGCCGCCGTCGGCCCGCACCCGGCGCACGGCCGCGGTGATCGGCCCGTACGTCGAGCCCCAGCCGAGGACCAGCACCCGGGCCGCTCCGCTCGGGTCGTCCACCTCGACCGGCGGCACCGCGATGCCGTCCACCTTGGCCTGCCGGGTGCGGACCATGAAGTCGTGGTTGGCCGGGTCGTAGGAGATGTTGCCGGTGCCGTCCTGCTTCTCGATGCCGCCGATGCGGTGCTCCAGGCCGGGGGTGCCGGGCAGCGCCCACGGGCGGGCGAGCGTCTTCGGATCCCGCTGGTAGGGCCGGAAGGCGCCGTCCTCGCGGTTCGGGCCGGTCGCGAAGTCCGGCTCGATCGCCGGGAGTTCGTCGACCTCGGGGATGCGCCACGGCTCCGAGCCGTTGGCCAGGTAGCCGTCCGAGAGCAGGAACACCGGGGTGCGGTAGGTGACCGCGATCCGGGCCGCCTCCAGCGCCGCGGAGAAGCACTCGGCGGGCGTGGCCGGGGCGACGATCGGCACCGGGGCCTCGCCGTTGCGCCCGAACATCGCCTGGAGGAGGTCCGCCTGCTCGGTCTTGGTCGGCAGGCCGGTGGACGGGCCGCCGCGCTGGATGTCCACGACCAGCAGCGGAAGTTCGAGCGAGACGGCCAGGCCGATCGTCTCGCTCTTGAGCGCCACGCCCGGCCCCGAGGTCGTCGTCACGCCGAGTGCGCCGCCGAAGGCCGCGCCGAGCGCCGCGCCGATGCCGGCGATCTCGTCCTCGGCCTGGAACGTCCGCACGCCGAAGTCCTTGTGCTTGCTCAGCTCGTGCAGGATGTCCGAGGCCGGGGTGATCGGGTACGAGCCGAGGTACAGCGGCAGCCCGGAGCGCTGGGCCGCGGCGATCAGGCCGTAGGACAGCGCGAGGTTCCCGGAGATGTTGCGGTAGCGGCCGGCCGGCAGCTTCGCCGGCGCGACCTCGTAGGAGACGGCGAAGGTCTCCGTCGTCTCGCCGAAGTTCCAACCCGCCCGGAACGCGCTGATGTTGGCCTCGGCGATCTGCGGCTTCTTCGCGAACTTGCCGCGCAGGAAGCTCTCGGTGCCGCCGGTGGGCCGGTGGTACATCCAGGACAGCAGGCCGAGGGCGAACATGTTCTTCGCCCGCTCGGCGTCCTTGCGGGCCAGGCCGCTGTCCTTGAGTGCCTCCAGCGTCAGCGTCGTCAGCGGCACCTTGTGCAGGTGGTAGGCCTCCAACGAGCCGTCGTCGAGGGGGTCCGCGGCGTAGCCGACCTTGGCGAGGGCCCGCTTGGTGAACTCGTCGGTGTTGACGATGATCTCGGCGCCGCGCGGCAGGTCCGCCAGGTTGGCCTTGAGGGCGGCCGGGTTCATCGCGACCAGGACGTTCGGGGCGTCGCCGGGGGTCAGGATGTCGTGGTCGGCGAAGTGCAGCTGGAAGGAGGAGACGCCCGGAAGGGTGCCGGCGGGGGCCCGGATCTCGGCGGGGAAGTTCGGCAGGGTGGAGAGGTCGTTGCCGAAGGACGCCGTCTCGGAGGTGAACCGGTCACCGGTCAGCTGCATCCCGTCGCCGGAGTCGCCCGCGAACCGGATGATCACCCGGTCCAGGCGGCGCACCGGCTTGGCGTGTCTGGGCCGCGCACCGGCCGGCACGGCCGCGCCGGTGCGGCCGTCACCGGGATCCGAACGGTTCTCGTCGCCGTCCGAGCCGTCCACTGCCTCTGACTGATCGACCTGACTGGTCACTGCCGCGGACCTCCTCGTGGGCACGCCACCGCGGGCGTGACCCTGTGCCCCGTCCGCCTGGTGCACCTCTCGCATCCTATGCGGGTCGGACCTGCCGGGGCCGGAACTCCCGCGTGCGGCGGGAAATGACCGGTACGCGCCCACAGCACTTCAACGTGGGTCGCGCGGAGATCATTCCGCGGCGCAGGCGGCCCTAGGAGTTGATGTAGGTGAGGACGGCCAGCACCCGGCGGTGGTCCTCCGGGCTCTGGGCCAGGCCGAGCTTGAGGAAGATGTTGCTGACGTGCTTCTCGACCGCGCCGTCGGACACCACGAGCTGGCGGGCGACCGCCGCGTTGGTGCGGCCCTCGGCCATGAGGCCGAGCACCTCGCGCTCGCGCGGGGTCAGATTGGCCAGGACGTCGCCCTTGCGGCTGCGGCTGAGCAGCTGCTGCACGACCTCCGGGTCGAGCGCGGTGCCGCCCTCGGCGACCCGCAGCACCGCGTCGGCGAACTCGCGGACCTCGGCGACCCGGTCCTTCAGCAGGTAGCCGACGCCCCGGGTGGATCCGGCCAGGAGTTCGGAGGCGTAGCGCTCCTCCACGAACTGCGACAGCACCAGCACGCCCAGCCGCGGGTAGCGGCCGCGCAGCTCGACGCAGGCCCGCAGGCCCTCGTCGGTGTGCGAGGGGGGCATCCGCACGTCGGAGACGACGACGTCGGGCAGGGCGTCGGCGGCGGCCAGGTCGTGGACGGTCTTGAGCAGGGCGTCGCCGTCCCCGACCCCCGCCACGACCTCCAGGCCGCGGTCGGTGAGCAGCCGGGTCAGGCCCTCCCGCAGCAGTACGGAGTCCTCGGCGATGACGACGCGACGCATGGCGACCTTCCCGGCAGGGGTGAGCTGACGGGCCCAGTCTTCCCTATCGGGGCCGCGGCGCGCCGGGGGTTGCCCCGGCCCGGACGTTGCCCCCCCGGGGGTCACATGGTGCGGATGGCCACCGAGTCGCAGAGGGCTTCGAGGGCGGCCTTGGCCGCGCAGTCCGGCAGCGGGGCGAGCAGGGCGCGGGCGTCCTCGGCCTGGCGCAGGGTCTCGCGGCGGGCGAGCTCCAGCGCCGGGTGACGGCGCAGCAGGCGCAGCGCCTCGGCGTGCAGGTCGTCGTCGGCGAGGTCCTGGGCGAGCAGCTCGCGCAGCCGGGTGTCCTCGGGGTCGGCCGGGTCGGCGGGCATGCCCTGGAGGAGCAGGGTGGGCAGGGTCGGCACGCCCTCGCGCAGGTCGGTGCCGGGGGTCTTGCCGGACTCGTGGCCGTCGCTGGCGATGTCGAGGACGTCGTCGGCGAGCTGGAAGGCGATGCCGATGCGCTCGCCGAACTCGCTGAGGGTCTCCACCACGCGCGCCTCGGCGCCGGCCATCAGTGCTCCTATCTTGCAGGAGGCGGCGATCAGCGATCCGGTCTTGCCGGCGAGCACGGCCAGGTAGTGGGCGAGCTGGTCGCCGTCCGGGCCGGGGCCGCGGGTCTCCAGGATCTGGCCGGTGACCAGGCGCTCGAAGGCGTCGGCCTGCAGCCGGACGGCCTCGGGGCCGAGGTCGGCGAGCACCTGGGAGGCACGGGAGAAGAGGAAGTCGCCGGTGAGGATGGCGACCGAGTTGTCCCAGCGGGAGTTGGCGCTGGGGGCGCCACGGCGCACCGGGGCCTCGTCCATGACGTCGTCGTGGTAGAGCGTGGCCAGGTGGGTGAGCTCGACGACGACCGCGGCCGGCACGACGCCGGGCGCGCCGGGGTCGCCGAACTGGGCGGACAGCAGGAGGAGCAGCGGGCGGAAGCGCTTGCCGCCGGCCTCGATCAGGTGGCTGGCGGTGACGGTGATGAACGGGACGTCGCTCTTGACCGCCTCGGCCAGTGCCGTCTCCACCGCGTCCAGTCCGGCCTGGACGTCCCGGGTCAGGTCGCGGTCCTGCACGCTGAGCCCGAAGGGTCCCACGACGGTCACGAAGACCACTCCTCTGTCCCTGGTCGATCTAGCGGCCTGGTCCCTGAGTGCCGCCGCTGGCCATACAGGCAGGGTATCCGGTCACGAGTGGATCACTGCACGGGCGTGCGGGTCCTGTCATGATCGGGCCGGAGTCCCAGGTCAGGGCGACTGCGGGAGCGCTCGGGCGCCGGATGCGAATGCGGCTGGATATCAGGGCCGCCGCACGTTTCGGCGCGGCGGCGGAAAACGGCGTCCGGGCCGCGCCCCGCGGGGGCGGCCCGGACGCCGCGGGTGTCCTCCCGGCCTCAGCGGACGAAGAGCGCGGCCTTCGAGGCGAGGTCCAGGAAGTACTGCGGCAGCACCCCGAGGACGAGGGTGACGAGCACCCCGACGCTGATCGCGGTCGCCGTGAAGGCGCTCGGGATCGCGACCGTCGGGCCGCCGGGCTGCGGGTCGGAGAAGAACATCAGGACGATGACCCGGATGTAGAAGAACGCGGCCACCGCCGAGCTCAGCACACCCACGATGACCAGCGGCGTCGCGCCGCCGGCCGCCGCCGCCTGGAACACCGCGAACTTCCCGGTGAACCCGGAGGTCAGCGGGATGCCGGCGAAGGCCAGCAGGAACAGCGCGAACACCGCCGCGACCAGCGGGGAGCGCCGGCCGAGGCCGGCCCAGCTGGACAGGTGGGTCGCCTCGCCCTTGGAGTCGCGCACGAGGGTGACGACGGCGAAGGCGCCGAGCGTCACGAAGGAGTACGCGAGCAGGTAGAACAGCACCGAGCCGAGGCCCTGCTTGTTGGTGGCGATCACGCCGGTGAGGATGAACCCGGCGTGCGCGATCGAGGAGTAGGCGAGCAGGCGCTTGACGTCCTGCTGCGTCACCGCGAGCACCGCGCCGACCACCATGGTCAGGATCGCCACGCCCCACAGCACCGGCCGCCAGTCCAGCCGCAGCCCGGGAAAGGCGACGTAGAACAGGCGCAGGAACGCGCCGAAGGCCGCGACCTTCGTGGCCGCCGCCATGAACCCGGTGACGGGGGTCGGCGCGCCCTGGTACACGTCCGGGGTCCAGGCGTGGAACGGCACGGCGCCGACCTTGAAGAGCAGGCCGACGGCGAGCATCGCGAGGCCGATCAGCAGCAGCGTGTCGGTGCGGGTGCTGCTGAGCAGCGCCGGGTCGGTCATGGCCTTGCCGGAGATGACGTCGGCGATGTCGCCGAGCTTCACGCTGCCCGCGTAGCCGTACAGCAAGGCGGTGCCGAACAGGAAGAACGCCGAGGCGAAGGCGCCGAGCAAGAAGTACTTGACGGCCGCCTCCTGGGAGAGCAGCCGGCGGCGCCGGGCCAGCGCGCACAGCAGGTACAGCGGCAGCGAGAAGACCTCCAGCGCGACGAACATCGTCAGCAGGTCGTTCGCGGCCGGGAAGAGCAGCATGCCTCCGACGGCGAACAGGGTCAGCGGGAACACCTCGCTGGTGGCGAAGCCGGCCCGGACGGCGGCCCGCTCCTGCTCGCCGCCGGGGGTGGCGGCGGCCTGCGCGGCGAACGCGTCGGCGGGCAGCCCACCGGCCCTGGGCTCCAGACGCCGCTCTGCGTACGTCAGCACGGCGACGGCGGCGACCAGGACGATCACGCCCTGGAGGAACAGCGCCGGGCCGTCCATCGCCACCGACTCCATGGCGAGCAGGTCCATCCTGGTGGTGCCGTGGCCCTGGGCGGCGAGCACCACGATCGCGGTGAACGCCCCGGCCAGGCCGGTGAGCGCGAGGACGACCTGCGTCCAGTGCCGGTAGCGGCGCGGCACGAAGGCCTCGACCAGGACGCCGGCCACGGCGGCGCCGAACACCACCAGCATCGGGGAGAGTTGGCCGTACTCGAGGTGCGGCGCGGGGATGCTCGGGGTGGAGCCGCCCGCGGCGGCGAGCATGCCGGTGGTGCTCACTTCTGCTCACCTCCTGAGGTGGCGGCGACCGGGTGGGCCGGCGCCGGGTCGGTCTCGTGGACCTGCGAGAGCGTCGCGTTCACCGCCGGGTTGACGATGTCGGTCAGCGGCTTGGGGTAGACGCCGAGCAGGATCGTCAGCGCCACCAGCGGGGCGACGACGGCCAGTTCGCGGACCTTGAGGTCCGGCATGCCGGTGACCTCCGCCTTCACCGGGCCGGTCATCGTGCGCTGGTAGAGCAGCAGCGCGTACAGCGCGGCCAGCACGATGCCGAAGGTCGCGACGACGCCGATCGCCGGGTAGCGGCTGAAGGTGCCGACCAGGACGAGGAACTCGCTGACGAACGGCGCGAGTCCGGGCAGCGACAGGGTGGCGAGGCCGCCGAGCAGGAACGTCCCGGCGAGCACCGGGGCGACCTTCTGCACGCCGCCGTAGTCGGCGATCAGGCGCGAACCGCGGCGCGAGATCAGGAAGCCCGCCACCAGCATCCACGCGGCGGTGGAGATGCCGTGGTTCACCATGTACAGGGTGGCGCCGCTCTGGCCCTGGCTGGTCAGCGCGAAGATGCCCATGATGATGAAGCCGAAGTGCGAGATCGAGGCGTACGCGACCAGGCGCTTGATGTCCTTCTGGCCGACCGCGAGCAGCGCCCCGTAGATGATCCCGATCACCGACAGCACGAGGATCGCCGGCGCGAAGGTCTTCGAGGCGTCGGGGAACAGGCCGAGGCAGAAGCGCAGCATCGCGAAGGTGCCGACCTTGTCGACCACGGCGGTGATCAGCACCGCGGTGCCGGCGGTGGCCTCGCCCATCGCGTTCGGCAGCCAGGTGTGCAGCGGCCACAGCGGGGCCTTCACCGCGAAGGCGAAGAAGAAGCCGAGGAAGAGCGCCTTGGAGGCGGTGCCGCTGAACTGCAGCTTGCCGTCGGCGACGGCCGAGGCGAGGGTCGGCAGGTCGAACGTCGCGAGGCCCTGGTCCTGCGCGATCACGTACAGGCCGATCACGGCGGCGAGCATCACCAGGCCGCCGAGCAGGTTGTACAGCAGGAACTTGACGGCCGCGTAGGAGCGCTGGCGCGCCGCGTCGGGGCCGCCCGCCCGGTCGCCGAAGCCGCCGATCAGGAAGTACATCG
The DNA here is from genome assembly GCF_036322405.1 of Streptomyces sp. SP17BM10. Classification (NCBI taxonomy): domain Bacteria; kingdom Bacillati; phylum Actinomycetota; class Actinomycetes; order Kitasatosporales; family Streptomycetaceae; genus Streptomyces; species Streptomyces sp. SP17BM10. Next base: position 134,786 of record NZ_JAQYXB010000684.1, read on the forward strand.
GGATCAGCATGGCTTCGAAGAACACGTAGAACACGAACACGTCGGTGGCGTAGAAGGAGACGAGGACCATCGCCTCCACGGCCAGGATCAGGGCGAAGAAGCCCTGGGTGCGGCGCCTGTTCTCGAAGGTGCCGCCGGGCGCGGCGGGCGCGGGGTCCGCGTCGTGCCAGGAGGCGAGCATCACGATCGGCACGAGCACGGCGGTCAGCAGGGCCAGCACCGCGCCGATGCCGTCCACGCCGAGCGAGAAGGTGATGCCGAAGGAGCGGATCCAGCTGTGGGACTCCGTCAGCTGGTAGCGGTCGCCGTGCGGGTCGAACCGCACGGCCACCAGGGCGGCCAGGGCCAGCGCGACGCCCGAGGCGCCGAGCGCGACGGCCTTGGTCGTGGTGCGCCGCGCCTCGGTGGACCCGGCGGGCATGGCGGCGGTCAGCACCGCACCGGCCGCCGGGACCGCGCACGTGGCGGTCAGGAGGACGCTCATGCCTTCCCTCCCCCGCGCGTTGTGGGAATCCTGTCCATCACACGGACCTCATCAGGAGAGTCGTGGCGACCAGCACCAGCGTGCCGCCGAACATGGAGAGCGCGTAGGAGCGGACGAAGCCGTTCTGGACCCGCCGCAGCCGCCCGGAGATCCCGCCGATCGTGGCGGCCAGGCCGTTGACGAAGCCGTCCAGGCCGCGGCTGTCGAAGTAGACGAGCATCGCGGCGAGCGCCGAGCCCGGCCGCACCAGGACGGCGTGGTTGAAGTCGTCCTGGAGCAGGTCGCGGCGGGCGGCCCGGGTGAGCGGGGAGCCGACCGGCGCCACCACGGGCACGGAGCCGCGCCCGTACATCGCGTACGCGAGGCCGACGCCGGCCAGCATGCACGCGGTGGTCAGCAGCGTGACGGCCAGCGGTGTGAGCGGCGAGTCGCCCTCGGCGTAACCGGTGACCGGTTCCAGCCACCTGAGGAACGAGTCGTTCAGGACGAACAGCCCGCCCGCGAACACCGAGCCGAAGGCCAGCAGCACCATCGGGACGGTCATCGTCTTCGGGGACTCGTGCGGGTGCGGCATGTCGCCGTCCCCCGCGGCGGAGCCGCTGGTGTCACCAGTCGGCTGCCAGCGCTTCTCGCCGAAGAACGTCAGCAGCATCACGCGCGTCATGTAGAACGCGGTGACGGCCGCGCCGGTCAGCGCGCACAGGCCGAGGATCCAGCCCTCGGTGCCGCCCTTGGCGAACGCCGCTTCGATGATCTTGTCCTTGGAGAAGAAGCCGGACAGGCCGGGGAAACCGATGATCGCGAGGTAGCCCAGACCGAAGGTGACGAAGGTGACCGGCATGTACCTGCGCAGGCCACCGTAGTGACGCATGTTCACCTCGTCGTTCATGCCGTGCATGACCGATCCGGCGCCGAGGAACAGCCCGGCCTTGAAGAAGCCGTGCGTCACCAGGTGCATGATCGCGAAGGCGTAGCCGATCGGGCCGAGGCCGGCCGCGAGGATCATGTAGCCGATCTGCGACATCGTCGACCCGGCCAGCGCCTTCTTGATGTCGTCCTTCGCGCACCCGACCACCGCACCGAACAGCAGCGTGACCGCGCCGACCACCACCACGGCGGTCTGGGCGTCCGGCGCCAGGTTGAAGATCGCCGCGGAGCGGGTGATCAGGTAGACGCCGGCCGTGACCATCGTCGCCGCGTGGATGAGCGCCGACACCGGGGTCGGGCCCTCCATCGCGTCGCCGAGCCAGGACTGCAGCGGCACCTGCGCCGACTTGCCGCAGGCCGCCAGCAGCAGCATCAGGCCGATCGCCGTCAGCTTGCCCTCACTCGCCTGGCTCGCCCCGCCGAAGACCGGCTCGAAGGCGAAGGAGCCGAACTCGACGAACATCAGCATGATCGCGATCGACAGGCCCATGTCGCCGACGCGGTTGACGATGAACGCCTTCTTGGCCGCCGTCGCCGCACTCGGCTTGTGCTGCCAGAACCCGATCAGCAGGTAGGACGCGAGGCCCACACCCTCCCAACCGAAGTACAGCAGCAGGTAGTTGTCCGCGATCACCAGCAGCAGCATGGCGGCCAGGAACAGGTTCAGGTACGCGAAGAAGCGGCGGCGGCGCTCGTCGTGCGCCATGTAGCCGACCGAGTAGAGGTGGATGAGCGTGCCGACACCCGTGATCAGCAGCACGAACGTCATCGACAGCTGGTCCAGCCGGAACGAGACGTCCGCCTGGAAGCCGTTCACCGACACCCAGCTGAACAGGTACTTCGTCATCGCCCGGTGCTCGGCGTCACGGCCGAGCATGTCCGAGAACAGCGCCAGGCCGAAGCCGAACGAGAGCGCGGCGAGCGCCGTGGCCAGCCAGTGGCCGAACCGGTCCAGCGCCCGCCCGCCGAGCAGCAGCAGGGCGGCACCGGCCAGCGGGGCACCCACCAGCAGCGGAATGAGAGAGTTCACCGAGGTCCTCCGCCTACAGCTTCATCAGGTTGCTGTCGTCGACCGAAGCGGAGTGCCTGGTCCGGAAGATGGAGACGATGATCGCGAGACCGACCACGACCTCGGCCGCCGCGACCACCATCGTGAAGAACGCGATGATCTGACCGTCCAGCGTGCCGTGCAGCCGCGAGAACGTCACCAGCGCCAGGTTCGAGGCGTTCAGCATCAGCTCCACGCACATGAACAGCACGATCGCGTTGCGCCGGATCAGCACCCCGGCCGCGCCGATGGTGAACAACAGCGCCGACAGGTACAGGTAGTTGACCGGATTCACTCCGCGCCCTCCTCGCCGGACGGGTCCGCCTTGGTGGCGTTCGCCGGCTCCAGGGACTTGCGCGGACCGGCCACCGCCGGCCGCTGCGACGACGGACGGCCCAGCCAGTCCGCGGTCGCGTTCTCCAGCTCCGCCATCCGGCGCATCATCTCCTGGCTCACGTCCCGCACCTGGCCCCGCTCACGCAGCGTCCCCATCACCGAGTCCTCGGCGACCGAGCCGTCCGGCAGCAGCGCCGGCACGTCCACCGCGTTGTGCCGCGCGTACACCCCCGGCGCCGGCAGCGGCGGCACCTGGATGTTGTCCTTCACCCGCTGCGCCGCCAGCTCGCGCTGCGTCTTCGGCGCCTTCACGTGCTCGCGGTGCGTCAGCACCATCGCACCGATCGCCGCCGTGATCAGCAGCGCGCCGGTGACCTCGAAGGCCCACACGTACCTGGTGAAGATCAGCCGCGCCAGACCCTGCACGTTGCCCTCGGCGTTCGCACCCCGCAGACCCGTGAAGTGGTCCAGCCTCGCGTTCGCGATCCCCGCGACCAGCAGCACCCCGAAGCCCAGCCCGCACACCACCGCCGCGAACCGCTGGCCCTTGAGCTGCTCCTTCAGCGAGTCCTCGCTCGTGACGCCGACCAGCATCACCACGAACAGGAACAACATCATGATCGCGCCGGTGTAGACGACGATCTGCACCACGCCCAGGAACACCGCGCCCTGCGCCATGTAACAGACCGCCAACGCCAGCATCGTCGCCGCCAGGCACAGCGCGCTGTGCACCGCCTTGCGCATCAGCAGCATGCCGAGCGCACCACCGACCGCCACCACCGCCAGCACCCAGAACTGGACGGCCTCACCCGTCGAGGTCGTCCCGGCCGCGTCCGCCAGAACCGTCGTCACGGCCGCACCTCCTTCTCCCGGTCGGTGCGCTCCTGCTGGACCGTCCCCGGCGCCGCCGCCGTGATCTCGCCCCGGTAGTACGCGCCCTCGTCGGCGCCCGGGAAGATCGCGTGCGGCGAATCGACCATGCCCTCGGACAGCCCCACCAGCAGCTGCTCCTTGGTGAAGATCAGGTCCTTGCGCGAGGAGTCCGCCAGCTCGTACTCGTTCGTCATCGTCAGCGCCCGCGTCGGGCACGCCTCGATGCACAGCCCGCACAGGATGCAGCGCGCGTAATTGATCTGGTACACCGCGCCGTAGCGCTCACCGGGCGAGTACCGCTCGTCGTCCCGGTTGTCCGCGCCCTCGACGTAGATCGCGTCGGCCGGGCACGCCCACGCGCACAGCTCGCAGCCCACGCACTTCTCCAGCCCGTCCGGATGACGGTTCAACTGGTGACGGCCGTGGAAGCGCGGCGCCGTCGGCTTCTTCTCCTCCGGATACTGCTCCGTCAGCCGCTTCTTGAACATGGCCCGGAACGTCACGCCGAAACCGGCGGCCGGACCCAGGACCGACGGCCGGTCGGTCCTCTCCGGACGGTCCGTGTGGTCGGACGACATCGCGGATCAGCTCCCCTCGGAATGGTCGGACCCGTTCAGGGCGTCCTGGAGTTGCTTCGGCGCCCGGCTGCGCCGACGCGGAACGGGCGCCAGCACCTGGCCCGGCAACGGCGGCACCGGGTACCCGCCCGCCATCGGGTCGAACTCACCGGCGGGCTGCGGCGCCGCTTCCTCCGGCTGCTTGCGCACGAAGTCCCGCAGCAGCGCCAGCAGCAGGACCACGGCCACCGGCGCGCCCACGTACAGGACCACCTCGCCGAAGCCGTACCCGTCGTTGCGCAGCGCCCGCACGCTCGCGATCAGCACCAGCCACACCAGCGAGACCGGGATCAGCACCTTCCAGCCCAGCTTCATGAACTGGTCGTAGCGCAAACGCGGCAGCGTGCCGCGCAGCCAGATGAAGAAGAACAGCAGCAACTGGATCTTCAGCGTGATCCACAGCATCGGCCACCAGCCGTGGTTCGCCCCCGCCCAGAACGCCGACACCGGCCACGGCGCCCGCCAGCCGCCCAGGAACAGCGTCGACGCCACCGCCGACACCGTCACCATGTTCACGTACTCGGCCAGCATGAACATCGCGAACTTCAGCGACGAGTACTCGGTGTTGAACCCGCCCACCAGCTCGCCCTCGGCCTCCGGCAGGTCGAACGGCGCCCGGTTCGTCTCGCCCACCATCGCGACGATGTACACGATGAACGACACCGGCAGCAGCGCCGCGAACCACGTCGAGTGCTGCTGCGCCACGATCTCCGACGTCGACATCGACCCCGAGTAGATGAACACCGCCGCGAACGACAGGCCCATCGCGATCTCGTAGCTGATCATCTGCGCCGACGAGCGCAGCCCGCCCAGCAGCGGGTAGGTCGAACCGGAGGACCAGCCCGCCAGCACGATCCCGTAGATGCCCACCGACGCCGTCGCCAGGATGTACAGCAGCGCCACCGGGAAGTCCGTCAGCTGCATCGCCGTCCGGGTCCCGAAGATCGACACCTCGTTGTCGGCCGGCCCGAACGGGATCACCGCGAACGCCATGAACGCCGGGATCGCGCACACGATCGGGGCAAGGACGTAGACCACCTTGTCCGACCCCTTGACCACCAGGTCTTCCTTCAGCGCCAGCTTCACGCCGTCCGCCAGGGACTGCAGCAGGCCCCACGGCCCGTGCCGGTTCGGCCCGATGCGCAACTGCATCCAGGCCACCACCTTGCGCTCCCACACGATGGCGATCAGCACCGTGAGCACCAGGAAGGCGAAGCAGAACACCGCCTTCAGCAGCACCAGCCACCACGGGTCGTGACCGAAGAACCGGAGCATCTCGTACGGCTGCGGATTGTTCATCGGTCCTCCCCTTCGGCGTCGGCGCCGGCCCCGGCGGCAACGGCGTCGGTGGCGGCGATCGTGACCAGATGGCCGACGGTGGTCCCGAGCGCGCGGTGCGCGCCGCCCGGGGTCGAGTTGAGCGGGATCCACACCGTGCGGTCCGGCAGCGACTCGGTGACCTCCAGCGGCAACGTCAGCGAACCCGCCGGGCCGGTCAGGCGCAGTGCACCGCCCTGCCGCGCGCCGACCTCCCGCGCCGTCACCGGCGACACCCGGGCCACCGCCCGGTGCCGGGTGCCCGCCAGGTGCGGATCACCCTCCTGGAGCGTCCCGTTGTCCAGCAGCTGGCGCCAGCCCGCCAGCACCGCCTGACCCGTCGCCGGACGCGGCAGCAGACCCGGGTGCGCGACCGGATCGGCCGCCCGGTCCCCGGCCCAGGGCGCGAACCCGTCCAGCTCCAGGCGCGCGGCCCGCACGTCCGGCAGGCCGAGCCGGTGCCCCAGCGCGTCCGCCAGCATGGTCAACACCCGCACGTCCGAATGGAGATGACGGCTCATCAACTGATCGGCCTGCAGTGCCGGCTCGAACATCCGCACCCGGCCCTCCCAGTCCAGGAACGTGCCCGCCTTCTCCGCCACCGCCGCCACCGGCAGCACCACGTCCGCGCGCGCCGTCACCGCCGACGGCCGCAGCTCCAGCGACACCACGAACGGCACCGCCGCCAACGCCTCGTCCGCCAACGCCGGATCCGGCAGGTCGCCCGGATCCACCCCGCCGACCAGCAACGCGTCCAACTCGCCGCGCGCGGCCGCCGCCAGCATCTGGTCCGTGTCCCGGCCCAGCCGCGACGGCAGCTCCGCCACGCCCCACAACGCCGCCGCCTGCGCCCGCGCCGCCGGAGCGGCCACCGGACGCCCACCGGGCAGCAGCCCCGGCAGCGCACCCGCCTCCACCGCACCCCGCTCACCGGCCCGGCGCGGCACCCAGGCGATCCGCGCCCCGGTCGCGTGCGACAACCGCAGCACCGCCGTCAGCGCCCCCGGGATCGCGGCCAGCCGCTCACCCACCAGGACCACCGCACCCGGCCGGCGCAGCGACTCGGCCACCTGCCCCGCCTCGTCGCTCAACGGCTCGTCCGCCGCCAGCGCCCCGAACCACTCCGGCTCCGTCCCCGGCGCCGCCGGCAGCAGCACACCGCGCAGCTTCGCCAGACCCCGCGACGCGAACGCCGCCACCGAGTACACCTTCAGGCCCCTGCTGCGGTTCGCCTTCCGCAACCGCAGGAAGACGATCGGCGACTCCTCCTCCGGCTCCAGACCCGCCAACAGCACCGCCGGCGCCTGCTCCAGCTGCTCGTAGGTGACGCCCCCGCCGTCCACGTCCACACCGCGCCCCGCGACCGCCGCGGCCAGGAAGTCCGCCTCCTCACCGCTGTGCGCACGCACCCGGAAGTCCACGTCGTTCGTGCCCAGCACCACGCGCGCGAACTTCGCGTAGCCGTACGCGTCCTCGACCGTCACCCGGCCACCGGCCAGCACACCCGCCCGCGCACCGCGCAGACCCTCGGCCGCCCGCGCCAGCGCCTCCGGCCAGGACGCCGCCACCAACTCGCCGTCCACCCGCACCAACGGCGTCGTCAAGCGGTCCCGCTGCTGCGCGTACCGGAACGCGAACCGGCCCTTGTCGCAGTTCCACTCCTCGTTCACCGCCGGGTCCTCGCCCGCCAGCCGGCGCAACACCTTGCCCCGCCGGTGATCGGTGCGCTGCGCGCAACCCGCCGAACAGTGCTCGCACACACTCGGCGACGACACCAGGTCGAACGGACGCGAGCGGAAACGATAAGCCGCCGACGTCAGCGCCCCCACGGGGCAGATCTGGATCGTGTTCCCCGAGAAGTACGACTCGAAGTCGTCCCCCTGCCCCGTCCCCACCTGCTGCAGCGCACCGCGCTCCACCAGATCGATGAACGGATCACCCGCGATCTGCTGCGAGAAACGCGTACACCGCGCGCAGAGGACGCAGCGCTCCCGGTCCAACAACACCTGACTGCTCACCGGCACCGGCTTCTCGTACGTCCGCTTCATCCCCTCGAAGCGCGAGTCCGCCGCCCCCGTCGACATCGCCTGGTTCTGCAACGGGCACTCGCCGCCCTTGTCGCACACCGGACAGTCCAGCGGGTGGTTGATCAGCAACAGCTCCATCACGCCGCGCTGCGCCTTCTCGGCCACCGGCGAACTCAGCTGCGTGCGCACCACCATGCCCTCGGCCACCGGGATCGTGCAGGACGCCACCGGCTTGCGCTGGCCCTCGATCTCCACGATGCACTGCCGGCACGCGCCGGCCGGGTCCAGCAGCGGATGGTCGCAGAAGCGCGGGATCTGGGTGCCGATCGCCTCGGCCGCCCGGATCACCAACGTCCCCTTGGGGACCTGCACTTCGACGCCGTCGATGGTGAGCGTGACCAGTTCGACCGCGGTCCCGGAGGCGTTTGGCTCTGTGATCGTCACGCGTGCACCTCCCTCTCGGTGGCGGACTGGTGGCCGGGGCGGGACCCGTCGGCCCAGACGGTGGACGCGGCCGGGTCGAACGGGCAGCGGCGCTCGGCCAGGTGCCGCTCGTACTCGGCCCGGAAGTGCTGGAGCGAGGACACGATCGGGCTCGCCGCGCCGTCGCCCAGGGCGCAGAACGACTTGCCGTTGATGTTGTCGGCGATGTCGAGGAGCTTCTCCAGGTCCCCCTCGACGCCCTCGCCGGCCTCGATCCGCTTGAGCAGCTGGACCAGCCAGTAGGTGCCCTCGCGGCACGGCGTGCACTTGCCGCACGACTCGTGCGCGTAGAACTCGGTCCAGCGGGTGACGGCCCGCACCACGCAGGTCGTCTCGTCGAACACCTGCAGCGCCTTCGTGCCGAGCATCGACCCGGCCGCGCCGACGCCCTCGTAGTCCAGCGGGACGTCCAGGTGCTCGTCGGTGAACATCGGGGTCGACGAACCGCCCGGCGTCCAGAACTTCAGCCGGTGGCCCGCGCGGATGCCGCCGCTCAGGTCCAGCAGCTGGCGAAGCGTGACGCCCAGCGGTGCCTCGTACTGGCCCGGGTTGGTCACGTGGCCGGACAGCGAGTAGAGCGTGAAGCCCGGGGACCTCTCGGTGCCCAGGCCCTTGAACCACTCCTTGCCCCGGGCCAGGATCGGCGGCACCGAGGCGATCGACTCCACGTTGTTGACCACCGTCGGGCACGCGTACAGGCCCGCGATCGCCGGGAAGGGCGGACGCAGGCGCGGCTGGCCGCGGCGGCCCTCCAACGAGTCGAGCAGGGCCGTCTCCTCGCCGCAGATGTAGGCGCCGGCGCCCGCGTGCACGGTGATGTCGAGGTCCACGCCGGAGCCCATGATGTCGCGGCCGAGCAGGCCCGCCTCGTACGCCTCGGCCACCGCGGCGTGCAGGCGCCGCAGCACCGGGACGACCTCGCCCCGCAGGTAGACGAAGGCGTGGTCGCAGCGGATCGCGTAGGACGCGATGATCATGCCCTCGATGAGCGAGTGCGGGTTCGCGAACAGCAGCGGGATGTCCTTGCAGGTGCCCGGCTCCGACTCGTCCGCGTTCACCACGAGGTAGTGCGGCTTGCCGTCGTTCTGCGGGATGAACTGCCACTTCATGCCGGTCGGGAAGCCGGCGCCGCCGCGGCCGCGCAGGCCGGCGTCCTTGACCAGGGCGATCACGTCGTCCGGCGGCATCGCGAGGGCGGCCTTCAGGCCCTCGTAGCCGTGGTGGCGGCGGTAGGTGGCGAGCGTCCACGGGCGGCTGTCGTCCCAGGACGCCGACAGGACGGGGGTGAGCAGCTTCTCGGCCGGCTCGGCGGAGGTCATCACGCTTCGGTCCCTTCCTGGCCGGGGTCGGTGTGGTCGGGATCGTCGCGGTCGGGGTCCTGGCGACCGGAGTCGGTGCGGTCGCGGTCCTGGTGGTCGGGGTGCTGGTGGTCGGGGTCCTGGTGGTCCGGCTCTTCGTGGCGCGGGGAGACGACCTTGGTGGCGCCGGCGCCGGGCAGGGCCTCGCCCCTCGCCAGGCGCAGGCCCACGAGCGACGGCGCCCCACCGGCCCCGGACTCGTCGTTGGCGCCCGGGCGCTCGTCGGGGAAGCCCGCCAGGATGCGGGCCGTCTCCTTGAAGCCGCACAGCCGCGCGCCGCGGGTGGGCCGGACCTCGCGGCCGGCGCGCAGGTCGTCCACCAGCCGCCGGGCACTCTCCGGGGTCTGGTTGTCGAAGAACTCCCAGTTGACCATCACCACGGGGGCGTAGTCGCAGGCCGCGTTGCACTCGATGTGCTCGATCGAGACCTCGCCGTCCGCGGTCGTCTCGTTGTTGCGGATGCCCAGGTGCTCCTGGAGCTCGTCGAAGATCTGGTCGCCGCCGAGCACCGCGCACAGCGTGTTGGTGCACACCCCGACGTGGTACTTCCCGGCCGGACGCCGCCGGTACATCGTGTAGAACGTGGCGACCGCGGTGACCTCGGCGGTCGTCAGGTCCAGCTGCTCCGCGCAGAACCGGATGCCGGTCGGGCTGACGAAGCCCTCCTCGGCCTGCACCAGGTGCAGCAGCGGCAGCAGCGCCGAACGGGCCACCGGGTAGCGGCCGATCAGCTCCGCGGCGTCCGCGGCCAGCCGGGCGCGCACCTCCTCGGGGTACGGCTTCGCCGGCAGCGCCGGCAGTCCGAGCTCGACATTGGTCACCGGTCCACGCCTCCCATCACCGGGTCGATCCCGGCCACCGCGACGATCACGTCGGCGACCTGGCCGCCCTCGCACATCGCCGCCATCGACTGCAGATTGGTGAACGACGGATCCCGGAAGTGGACCCGGTACGGGCGCGTCCCGCCGTCGCTGACCACGTGCACGCCCAGCTCGCCCTTGGGCGACTCGACCGCCGCGAAAGCCTGGCCGACCGGGACCCGGAAGCCCTCGGTGACCAGCTTGAAGTGGTGGATCAGGGCCTCCATCGAGGTGCCCATGATCGTGCGGATGTGGTCGAGCGAGTTGCCCATCCCGTCCGGCCCGACCGCCAGTTGGGCGGGCCAGGCGATCTTCTTGTCGGCCACCATCACCGGGCCCGGGCGCAGCCGCTCCAGGCACTGCTCGACGATCCGCAGCGACTGGCGCATCTCCTCCAGGCGGATCAGGAAGCGGCCGAAGGAGTCGGCGGTGTCCGCGACCGCGACCTCGAAGTCGTAGTCCTCGTAGCCGCAGTAGGGGTCGGTCTTGCGCAGGTCGTGCGGCAGGCCGGTGGCCCGCAGGATCGGGCCGGTGGCGCCGAGGGCCAGGCAGCCGGGCAGGTCCAGGAAGCCGACGTCCACCAGGCGCGCCTTGAAGACCGGGTTGCCGGTGGCGAGTTTGTCGTACTCGTGCATCCGGGAGCGCAGCAGCTTGACCGCCTCGCGGATCTGGTCGACGGCGCCGGGCGGCAGGTCCTGGGCGAGGCCGCCGGGGCGCACGTACGCGTGGTTCATGCGCAGGCCGGTGACCAGCTCGAAGACGTCCAGGATCAGCTCGCGGTCCCGGAAGCCGTAGATCATCAGGGTGGTGGAGCCGATCTCCATGCCGCCGGTGGCCAGGCACACCAGGTGCGAGGAGATCCGGTTCAGCTCCATCATCATCACGCGGATGACGTTCGCCCGGTCCGGGACGTCCGCGGTGATGCCGAGCAGCTTCTCGACCGCCAGGCAGTAGGCGGTCTCGTTGAACAGCGGCGTCAGGTAGTCCATCCGGGTCACGAAGGTGGTGCCCTGGACCCAGCTGCGGAACTCCATGTTCTTCTCGATGCCGGTGTGGAGGTAGCCGATGCCGCAGCGGGCCTCCGTCACCGTCTCGCCGTCGATCTCCAGGATCAGCCGCAGCACGCCGTGCGTGGACGGGTGCTGGGGGCCCATGTTGACGATGATGCGCTCGTCGTCGGCCCGGCCGACCGCCTCGACGACCTCGCCCCAGTCGCCGCCGGTCACGGTGAAGACACGGCCCTCGGTGGTCTCGCGGACCCCGGCGCGGGTCTCCTCGCGGGCGTCGCTCCCGGCGCCGCGCCGGGCCTCCTCGCGGGCCTGTTCGCGGGCCTCGTCGCGGGCCTCGTCGTAAGCCTCTTCGTAGTGCTGAGTGCTCATCAGCTGTACGACCTCCGCTGGTCGGGCGCCGGGATCTGGGCGCCCTTGTACTCGACGGGGATGCCGCCGAGCGGGTAGTCCTTGCGCTGCGGGTGCCCCAGCCAGTCGTCGGGCATCATGATCCGGGTCAGCGCGGGGTGGCCCTCGAAGACCAGGCCGAAGAAGTCGTAGGCCTCGCGCTCGTGCCAGTCGTTCGTCGGGTAGACGCTCACCACCGACGGGATGCGTGGGTCGGCGTCCGGCGCGGTGACCTCCAGCCGGATCAGCCGGCCGTGGGTGATCGAGCGCAGGTGGTAGACCGCGTGCAGCTCGCGGCCCTTGTCGCCGGGGTAGTGCACGCCGCTCACGCCGAGGCACAGCTCGAAGCGCAGCGCCGGGTCGTCGCGCAGGACGCGGACCGTGCACAGGAGGTGCTCGCGCTCCACGTGGAAGGTCAGCTCGCCGCGGTCGACGACCGTCTTCCCGATCACGTCGGCCGGGTCCAGGCCCTGCTCCTCCAGGGCGCCCTCCAGCTCGTCGGCGACCTCGTCGAACCAGCCCCCGTACGGGCGTTCGCTCGGACCGGGCAGCACCACCGGCGCGACGAGGCCGCCGAATCCGGACGTGTCTCCGCTGCCCTGGGCGCCGAACATGCCCTGGCGGCGCCCGACCACCTCGACCGGGATCTCGCGCACCGGCTGCTCGCGGCGGGTCTCGGGTACCTGGTCGTTCATCACAGCTGCCCCCCCATCTCGCTGACGGGGGTGGCCTGCAGGGCGAGCGCCTCGCCGAGCTCCTCGGCCCGGCGCCGGTTCACGCCCAGCGGCTCGTGCTGGATCTTGTCGTGCAGCTTCAGGATGGCGTCCAACAGCATCTCCGGGCGGGGCGGACAACCGGGCAGGTAGATGTCCACCGGGACGATGTGGTCGACGCCCTGCACGATCGCGTAGTTGTTGAACATCCCGCCGGAGGAGGCGCAGACACCCATCGAGATGACCCACTTCGGGTTGGGCATCTGGTCGTACACCTGGCGCAGCACCGGGGCCATCTTCTGGCTCACCCGACCTGCGACGATCATCAGATCGGCCTGCCGCGGGGAGCCACGGAAGACCTCCATGCCGAACCGGGCCAGGTCGTAGCGGCCGGCGCCGGTGGTCATCATCTCGATCGCGCAGCAGGCCAGGCCGAACGTGGCGGGGAACAGTGACGCCTTGCGCACCCAGCCCGCGGCCGCCTCCACGGTCGTGAGCAGAAAGCCGCTCGGCAGCTTCTCCTCGATTCCCATCAGATCCCTCTCAATGCCTCAAGTCCGGTGGTTCATCGGCCGGTTACGGCTCGTCCGCTCGGTCGGGCTCGTTCGTTCGGTCGGGCTCGTTCGTTCGGTGGGGCTCGTTCGCTCGTTCACAAGGGGTCGCGTGGACACCCTGCGGCCCCACCGGCGGGCGGGCCACGCGCTCAGTCCCACTCCAGGCCGCCGCGCCGCCACACGTAGGCGTAGGCGACGAAGACGGTGGCGATGAACAGGAGCATCTCGACCAGCCCGAAGATCCCGAGGGCGTCGAACGTCACCGCCCACGGGTAGAGGAAGACGATCTCGATGTCGAAGACGATGAAGAGCATCGCCGTCAGGTAGTACTTGATCGGGAACCGACCGCCGCCCACGGGCTGCGGGGTCGGCTCGATGCCGCACTCGTACGCCTCCAACTTGGCCCGGTTGTAGCGCTTGGGGCCGGTGAGTGAGGCCATCACGACGGAGCCGACCGCGAACGCCGCCGCGATGGCACCGAGTACGAGGATCGGCGCGTAGGCATTCATAGCCCCCGCTCCCTCCGTCCAGTCGTCCTTGACTGCAGATCGGAACCGGCGGGTCACACTGAGGTGAACCCGCGCTCCAGTTCCCGAGATCCACCTCATGTGAGGCAGTTCACAAAGCCTGGAACGAGCGCATCCTATGCCTGTCGGCTTGTGATCTGCGACACGCAGTTCGCCGGGATCTTTGTGATCTACGACACCCCTGGAATGGGAGTGAATGCGAACATGCCCGGTTTTGTCAACGTAAAGCAGTCAAATGGTCACAACCAGTCGCATTTACTTGTGAAGCGGCTGGTCAGAGCCTCGCTCCTATATCAACTATGCTCCAGTGAGAGCAAATTTCCGGGCGTCATGTTGACGTGTTATAGCGGCTCACCCTCAGGGGTGGCCGGGGGGTGAACGCTTGCTTGACCCTTCGTTCACAAGCGCGCGATGCCGTCTTGGGGCCTCCCCCTCCCCCTCCCCCGCCCCGCCCGCCGCCCGCCGCCCGCCGCCCGCCGCCCGCCGCCCGCCCAACCCTCGTCCGTGTTCGCGCTGGGCCGTGCCTGGCCCAGCGCGCGGCACCCCGCTCTCCGCGCGCTCCCTCTGCCTTGGGTCCGCGTCCCGTGTCCCGGGCTCCGTGCCCTGCCCGCTCTCGCGCCCTCGCCTCTGCGCTCGCCCCTGCCTCTGCGTCTGCCCCTGGCCCCGGCTACCGGATGCCGGCTGCCTGTTCCCAGACCCAGGCCGCGATGCCCACCCGGTTACGGGCACCGAGCTTGCGCTGGATGTTGGCGAGGTGGTTCTTCACCGTGCCCGGTGAGATGAACAGCCCTGCTCCGATCTCGGCATTCGTCGCGCCGTCCGCCACCAGTTCCGCGATCTCCTTTTCCCTTGTGGTCAGTTCCTCGGCCGGGCCGGCCGCCGTCAGTACCGCCGCGGCGACCGCGGCACCCGGACCCGGTTTGGGCTCCGCACCCGGCAGCGCCATGTGCTTCAGGAGCCGGACGGTGATCTGCGGGCTGATCAACGCGTCGCCGGCCATCGCGGCCCGCACCGCCTCGATCAGCAGCACCGGCCCCGAGCGCTTCAGCAGGAACCCGGCCGCCCCGTACCGAAGTGCCGTGTGCACGTAGTCGTCCAGATCGAAGGTGGTCACCACGATCACCTTGCACTCGTCGGCGAGCTGTCTGGTCACCTCCAGCCCGTCGAGCCTCGGCATCCGGATGTCCGCGAGCACCACGTCCGGCCGCAACCTCCGTGCCTCCGCCACCGCCGCGACGCCGTCCGCCGCTTCGGCCACCACCGCCATGTCCGGCTGGACGTCCAGGATCATCCGGAACGCGCTCCGGACATCCGCCTGGTCGTCCGCGATCAGGATCCGAACCGGCCCCGCGCTACTGCCCATTCCCGCACCTCCCCGTCGCCGACCCGCGTCGGCCTCGACGATCACGCCGGCCCCGTGCCGGCTTCCTCCAGCGGCAGCACCGCCGTCACCCGCCAGGTCTCCCCGTGGTGCGGGCCCGCTTCGAGCGAGCCGCCGAGGGCCTCCACCCGGGCCGCCAGCCCCGGCAGTCCGCTGCCCCCGCCGCGGCGCGGCCGACCGGCCTGGCCCGGGCTGCGGCCGTCGTTGGTCACCGTCAGCTCCAGCCGTCCGTCGGAGCGGCTGGCCCGTACCTCGACCGCCCGCGCGGCCGGGGCGTGCCGTCGGACGTTGGTCAGGGACTCGACCACGATCCGGTGGACAGTGCCCTCCACCTCGCGCGGCACCGGCTCCTCCGGCAGTTCCAGCGCGACCTCGGCGCCGCCCATCGCGGTGAAGCGCTCGACCACCTCGACGAGTTCGACGAGTCCGGGCTGCGGGGCCCGGTCGCCGCCCTCCTCACTGCGCAGCAGCTGCACCGTCCGGTCCAGCGAAGCCAGCGCCCGCTGCCCGGCCTGCTCTATTCGCTGGAACATCTCGGCCGCGCGGGCCGGATCGACCCCGGCCAGGTACGCCCCCGCCTGGGCCTGGGCGACCATGCCGCTGACGTCGTGCGCAACGAAGTCGTGGAGGTCGTGGGCCAGTTCGAGCCGCTGGGCACGCCTGGCCTCGACCACCGCGCTGGCGCGTCCCTCGTCCAGGCCCCGCAGGTAGAGGCCGATCAGGACGGCCGGCAGCGAGAGCATCGAGCCGAAGCCGAACACGGTGAGCGCGTCCGCCGGTCCTTCGACGAAGGCGAAGCGGGTCAGCCAGAGGGCGACGGCTCCGCACGCCGTCCAGGCCGCGACCGCGCAGCGCGGGCCGTTCTCGGTCCGCAGGCCGACGACGACCGCCAGGAGCAGGACGGCCAGTTCGACCAGCCCCGCGAGCCCGGCCCAGCGGTCGCCCTCCGCCCACCGGCCGAGGAGCCAGACGGCGATCGTGACCACGAGCGACGCGGCTCCGAGTGCCGCCGTCACGGCTGCGGCTCCGCACCGCGCCCGTGCCCTCCAGGCCGGCAGCGCCAGAACCGGGACTACCCCGCACACGATCTGAGTCATCGTCATCACCTCTCCTCGGCTCTTCGACTGCCGTCACATTACGACGGCGCCGAGGTGGTGTGCCTGTGCCGATCGGCATATTTCACAGGCCGGTTGAGCAGGGAGAACCTGCCGATCGGCAGCTGTTGCGGACCCCTTGCGGGCCTCCAGGCTTGAGTCGTCGCACCGGCCATGGGGGTCGGAGCCGAAGGGAGGACACCCACATGTCGAAGCTCGTGATCAACGCCCGCGGCACCGCCCGCCGGGCCCCGGCCACCGCCCCGGCCACCGCCCCGGTCACCGCCCCGGTCGTCCCGCCGGCCCCGCGCTGGGCCCGGATCGCCGCCAGGAGCGCCGCCCTCAGCGCCGTACCCTCCGGGCTGTGGCGGATCGCCTTCGGTTGCGGCGTCCCGGTCGGATTCAGCGGCGCGACGGCTGCGGCGTACGGCGCGCACCAGCCGGGCTGGGGCACGGTCTACTGCGTGGTGCTGAGCCTGCTGGCCGAGGCGCTGGCCTTCCTGACCCTGGGCCTGGTCCGGCCCTGGGGGCTGGTGGTGCCCCGGTGGGTGCCGTTGCTGGGCGGCCGCCGGGTCCGGCCGCTCGCCGCGATCGGACCGGCCCTGCTGGGTTCGGCGATACTCACCAACCTGGGTGCGGCAGCGCTGTTCGGCGGGTGGGCGCGGAACCTGGCCGAGCCGGATTCGCCGCAGGGCTTCGCCGGCGTCGTGATGACGCTCGCCTACCTGCCCCTGGTCGCGTGGGGCCCGCTGCTCGGCGCGGTCGCCATCGACTACGCCCGCCGGACGCTGCGGTGGAGCAGCTGAGGCGGGCAGCGGGTCAGGCCTGGGCCGGTTCCGGGCTCGGCGCGACCGCGTCGTGCGCTCCCCCGCCCTCCCCCGTGGCCGGGCGCGGGCCGGGGGCGGTGCGTCGGCCCCACTCGGTCGCGACGAGCACCAAGGCTCCGCCGAGCAGCGCGAGCGGCCCCATCCGGTTCCCGGCGATGGTGATGCCGAACACGGCGGCCCAGAGCGGTTCGGTGCCGAGCAGCAGGCTCACCCGGGACGGCGACGTGGCCCGCACGGCCCACATCTGGACGAAGAAGGCGAACAGCGTGCAGAACACGGACAGGTGCAGCAGCCAGGCCCACTGGACCGGCCCGTACGAGGCGGCGACGGTCCACGGCGCGGGGCCGAATGACAGCGCGACCACGGTGAACACGGCCGTGGCGGTGGCGAGTTGCACCCAGGTCACGGCCAGCGCGGCGGTGTTCCGGACGGCCCGGGAGCGAGCCATGGCCAGCACGTACGCGGAGCGGACGACGGCGGCGCCGAGCACCAGGAAGTCGCCGAGGGCGGGTGGGCGGAGTCCGCCGTCGCCGGTGAGCAGGGCGACGCCGAGGACGGCGAGGCCGGCCGCGGCGAGGAAGGCGCGCGGGGGCGCCGTCCGGCCGAGGGCGCTCTCGCCGAGCGGGGTGAGCACCATGGCGAGGCTGATGATCAGTCCGGCGTTGGTGGCGGAGGTGTGCACGGCGCCGTACGTCTCCAGCAGGAAGATCCCGCTGAGCACCAGCCCGAGCACGGCACCGCCCAGCCATTCGGCGCGGGTGAGCCGTCGGAGGGCGGGCCACGCGGCCGCTCCGAGAAGGGGCAGCACCAGGCCGAACCGCAGGACGAGCATCGGCACCACCGTCCCGGGCCCGGCGACGCGTTGCACCGCGAGGAAGCTCGACCCCCACACCACGGCGACGAGCAGCACGGGCAGGTCGCGCAGAACAGAAGAGGAGACGGATGTGGACGAGGAGGCAGGCATGGGACAGTTCCCTCCGAGCGTACGGAACCGGCGGGGCGAGTACCGTACGGCGTCGGACGGCTCCCGGAGCTGGGCGGGCGGGCGCAGCGTTGGACGGGGCGGGGCGTGGAGCGGACGGCCATCCTCGCGCAAGGCTCCGCTCGTGATCAACGGTTCGTCCGGGATCCGGAACTCCGGGCCGCGGGTCAGGCGGCGAGCAGGTCGTGAGCCTCGGCGATCGCGGCGATCTCGGCCGGGGTGCCGGACATGATGGCGCGGACGTGTGCGGTGACGAGGTCGGTGGGCCAATCCCACCAGGCCGCGCGCAGGAGGAGCTCGATGTCGGCGTCGGGGAAGCGGCGGCGGATCGGGCGGGCGGGGTTGCCGCCGACGACGGTGTAGGGGTCGACGTCGGAGGTGACGACGGCTCCGGCGGCGATGATCGCCCCGTCGCCGATGCGCACGCCGGGCAGGACGGTGGCGCCGTAGCCGAACCAGACGTCGTTGCCGACGACGGTGTCGCCCCGGCTGGGGAGGGCGGTGACGATGTCGAGGGTCTGCTCGGCCCAGCTGCCGCCGAACATCGTGAAGGGGAAGGTGGAGACGCCGACGGCCGGATGGGCGGCGCCGGCCATGAGGAAGCGGGTGCCGGTGGCGAGGGCGCAGTACTTGCCGATCACCAGGCGTTCGGGTCCGTAGGCGTAGAGGACGTTGCGCTCCTCGAAGTGGGTGGCTCCGTCGGGGTCGTCGAAGTAGGTGTACTCGCCGACCTGGATCCTCGGGTCCGTGACGAGGGGGCGCAGCAGGACGACGCGGTCGTGACCGGGAAGGGGGTGGAGGGCGTTCGGGTCGGGGGCGGTCGCGGCGGGCATGAGGACTCCTCTCGTAATGCGACTGGCGTCGCATTACGATGAGCATCGCATGGCCACCCTGACACGGCAAGCCTTAACGCGACTGGAGTCGACTTTGAGCGAGAATCCCGAGAGCCCGCCCCAGGCCCCGACCCTGGCCCCAACGCCGACCCCGACCCCGACCGCAATTCCGCACCCAACCCCGGACACCGCGACCCGGCGCACGCCGACCGCCCGACCCGGCGGCCGGAGCGCCCGGGTCCGGGCCGACGTGGTCGCCGCCACGCTGGCCGAGGTCACCGAGAAGGGGTACGACGGCCTCACCGTCGAGGCGGTCGCGGCCCGCTCCGGCGTCCACAAGGCGACCCTCTACCGGCGCTGGAGCGGAGTGGACGGACTGGTCGCGGACGCCCTGACCGCCTCCGCCGACCAGCCCTGGCCCCTGCCGGACAGCGGGGACCTCGGCGAGGACCTCCGCCGGATCACCCACGAGGTGTTCGCCGTCTTCACCGATCCCGAGCTCGGCCCGACCCCCACGGCGCTGATCGCGGCCGCCCAGCGCTCCGACACCGGCGCCGCCGCCCTGCGCGCCTTCTTCGCGGCCCGCCACGAACAGGCCGCCGAGGTGGCCGAACGAGCCGTCGTGCGGGGGGAGTTGCCCGCCGGCACGGACGGCGCCGAGGTGGTCCGGGCCGCGACCGCCCCGCTCTACTACCGCCTGTTCGTCACCGGCGAGCCGCTCGACGCCCTCGCCGCCCAGCGGGCCGCGGACGCCGCCGCCCTGGCCGCGCGCGCCGGACTGTTCACACCCACCCCCGCCACCTCGCCCGGCCACCGCCCCGCCACCGCACCCGACGATCAGGCGGAGACCAACCATCCGTCCACGGAGGTGAACTGACGCTCCACCGCCATCACCACGGCGCCACAGCCACCACCGGAACCGGAGCCACACCGCCCCCTACCGGAACCCCACCGGCCCGTGGATGATGCCTCCATGACAATCCCGCCGTCCACCACCCCCCGGAAGGCCCGTCACGTGAAGCGCAAGCAGTGGGCACTGGTCGCCGCCGCCACCGTCCTCCCGCTCGTCGCGAGCACCGGCACCGCCGTCGCGGACACTCCCGCGCCGGCCCCGAGCGCCGCCTGCACCTACACCCCGGCCGTCCCGGCCGACAACTTCAAGGGCATCCCGGTCTTCGACCCCGAGGAGGCCGCCGAGCCCTACCGCGCGACCCTACGGACCGACCAGGGCCGGATCACCTTCGAGGCGCTGACCGACAAGGCCCCCTGCACCACGTTCTCGTTCCGCTTCCTGGCCGAGAACGACTACTTCGACGGCACCCACTGCCACCGCCTCACCACCCAGCGGATCTACGTCCTCCAGTGCGGCGACCCGACCGGAACGGGCAGCGGCGGCCCCGGCTACTCCTTCCCCGACGAGAACCTGACCGGCGCCACCTACCCGGCCGGCACCGTGGCCATGGCCAACGCCGGTCCGAACACCAACGGCAGCCAGTTCTTCTTCGTCTGGAAGGACACCAAGCTCTCCCCCGCCTACACCCCGTTCGGCCGGGTCACCGCGGGACTGGACGTCCTGCAGAAGATCGCCGCGGGCGGCGAGGACGACCAGAACGGCCCCGGCGACGGCTACCCCACCCTGCCGGTCAACATCCGTCACGTGAAGATCAGCGACCACTGACGGCCCGCACTCCGGATGGCGCTCCGTCGCTCCCGTACGGTGGCAGCACCAAAGGCACCGCACGGGAGCGACAGGAGCAGCACCGCATGGACAGCAGGATCTGGGAGAGCGTGGACCACCTCGTCGCCTGGCTCGACGCGGAGGGCACGCAATCGCCCCAGGAGGAGCGCCTGCTGCGGATCCTCAAGCTCTCCGAGGAGGTGGGCGAGGTCGGGGCCGCGGTGATCGGCGCCACCGGCCAGAACCCGCGCAAGGGCATCACCCACAGCTGGGAGGACGTCCAGCACGAGCTCTGCGACGTCGTGTTCGCCGCGCTGGTCGCCCTGCGGACACTCACCCCGGACGCGGCAAGGGTGTTCGCCGACCGGCTCGCCTACGTCGAGCAGCGCTCGGCCGCCAGTCGCGCAATCCCCGAGGCAGGTTGATGCCGCATCACATTTCTGTGCCGCATTTCCGCCCGTTCCGTTGACGGCCGGACCGCCGAACCCTAGCCTGAGCCGACGACCCGACCCCATCACCTCACCGGCGAGGGGTCGCGCCCTCGTTCGCCGAGAATGCGCCTATCCCGCGCCATCGGTGGAGGCATCGGTTCCACTCCGTTGAACCCGCCCCGCCCCTGCGGCCCCTCCGGCGCTCACCGCGCCCGCGCCGCCGCGTCCTGCCATCCCGCAGGTGAAGGCGTACCCGCGAACCGGCCCGGACCACCACTCCCGCCGCCGTACGTCGGCCTCGCACGGGCCACACCCGCAGCGGGCGACACCCCCATTGGCAGGCACCGCTCCAGGCCGCACCACTGAACGCCGCCTCACCACACCGTCGCGGCGCCGCGCCTCCGCCCTTCGCGCCGCCACACCCCATCGCGCCGGCCGCCGACACGGGCCGCATCCGCGCCGAGCACCGCCGCTCCCGGTAGACCGGCCGGCCGCCTCGCCCCCGCGCCCAGCGCGCCGCAAGCACCACCAGACCACCGCACCACGAGGGCACGCACCACGAGGCACCGCACCACGAGGGCACGCACCACGAGGCACGCACCGCATCGCCGCATCGCCGCACGGCACCGCTGCACACCCTCAGAACGCACGGGACCACGACGCACGGGAGCACGACACCACAGCCCCGTCGCACACACCGGGTACGGCGCGGGTCGAGCACGCCCTGCATCGCCGCCCTCCCCCAGGGCCAGTGATTGCTCATCTATCGCTATTGCCAGTAAGTTGCAGTAGCGAGTCGTCCATAAGAGCGAGGAGGGATGTGATGACCAAAGCTCAGCAACCTCCGGCATTCGAGCCGGCGCGCGCCGCCACCCACCTTCCCCGGGCGGCCGCCCCCGCGCCCACGACGCCCGCAACGGCCACCGCCACCCCACCGCCCGATGCGCCGCCACTCCGACGCCCCGACACCCCAGCCCCCGCCCCCGCCCCCGCCCCCGCCCTTGCCCTCGCCCTTGCCAGACGGCGTTTCAAGACTGTTGCGCCAAACCAACATTGGATGAATCCCTCACCGCCGGCCGAGAATCAAGCATGTACATGTCCACAATCTGACGGCCAGTCAATCCGGCTCGTGGGATAGCCGGCCCACCCCGACCGAAGCCGCTCGCCTCCACGGCAATCGACATGACGTAATCATCACGGCCATCAAGAAACCGCCAACGCAATGCGGGGCACCCGGATCGATCGACCGCCATTCAACAAATGTGGTGACGGTCACACCCGGGCCCTGAACCGCCGAAATCCTGACGTAACGTCATCGCGCTACAACTGCGCGTAAGAGGGCTCCCAGGGCACGAGAGGCGCGCCGACGCCACCCCAGGGCCACCCCTGAACATGCCCGGAAGCCCACGGCCATCCCCTGTGACCACGGCAAACGGCTCCGGACGGTCACCCCGCGCACACCCACCGCAGGCACCCGCAGGCGCGGCATCCGCGCGGCCCCCTGGGCGCGAGTGGCTCGCGAGCGATCCGACGAGGTCGACCACGGAGCGTCTCCGGGGATTTACAACACAAGTCTTCCGGTTTTATAGTCACGGCCGACGGGGGAGCGTTTGACCGGCCCGGATAGCGGATGCACACCACGGCTTCGACTATTCACCTGCCGGCCACCAACAACCGAGGGGGAGGCGTAGTGTTGTGTCTTCAGGTGGGCGCAGGGGAGCGTCCGAGCCTCTGTTGTGCACGATCCGTTTCAGTCTGAGCAGCAGCTGAACGCCGCGTGGTCGCGGCAACTGCCCTAGAGACCGCGACTGTTCGAGCTAGTGTCATGCCCACGTAATCTTTTTTTGGCATCCTGTCAACGCGCTTTCGCATGCCCTCTTCACCGAGTGCGTCGCGTCGCGGTGACAGGCGGTCGGCCGCGCCTGCATTTTCTGACGTCGGCCTTATTCGGCATGCACCCTTGTCGGCTTTGTGCTCGAAGAATGACGAATTCGAGGAATGATGGCGATATCCACGGGGTCCGAGGAATTGACTCTTTCGAACATGCTGCGCGCGGCCGCGCTCGTCCAGCCCGACCGGACCGCCGTTTCCTGCGGCACCGAACGGCTGACCTTCCAGCAGCTCAGCGACCGTAGCGAGCACATCGCCGACCACCTGCGACAACTCGGCGTACAGCCGGACGAGCCGGTCGGCATCTACATGGAACCGTCGGTCGATCTGATGGCCAGCGTGTGGGGCGTGTTGCACGCCGGCGCCGCGTATTTGCCGCTGTCCCCCGAGTATCCGGACGAACGCGTCCGGTACATGGTCGTGGACTCACGCACGAAGGTCATCCTGGCCGACGAGGCGCTGACATCCAGACTCGCCGCCATGGCACCGCCGGAAACGAGGATCATCACCCTCGCCGAGGCCGCCGCCGGCGCGACCGGCCCCGCCGGGAAGACCGCGGAAATCCCCCGCCCCACGCGGAGCGACGACCTCGCGTACGTCATCTACACCTCCGGGAGCACGGGCAACCCGAAGGGCATCGGCGTCGAGCAGCACAGCATCGTCGCCCAGATGCACTGGATGGCCGACGAGCAGGGCCTCGACCGGACCCGGACGGTGCTGCAGAAGACGCCGCTGAGCTTCGACGCGGCCCAGTGGGAGATCCTCGCGCCCGCCTGCGGCGCGAGCGTGGTGATGAGCGAGCGCGGGGTCTACGCGGACCCCAACGGACTGCTCGACCTGATCACCGCGCACGAGGTGACGACGCTTCAGGGTGTTCCGACGCTCATTCAGGCCCTGGTGGACAGCGGCCGGTTGCCGGACTGCACGTCCCTGAGGCAGATCTTCAGCGGCGGCGAGGCCCTCACCAAGAGCCTGGCGGTCGAGGTCCTCGACGCACTGCCGAACTGCGACCTGATCAACCTGTACGGCCCGAGCGAGTGCACCATCAACTCCTCCGCGCTCAAGGTCGACCGGGAGACGGTGCGCCAGGGCCCGGACCACATCGCGATCGGCCACCCGGTGCGAGGCCTCGACTTCCACATCCTCGACCACGACAGGAAGCCGGTCGCGCCCGGCGAGTCGGGCGAGCTGTACATCTCCGGCGTCCAGGTGGCCCGCGGCTACCTGAACCGCGACGACCTGACGGCCGAGCGCTTCCTCCCGAACCCGTTCTCCGACGACCCCGCCCACGACCGCCTGTACCGCACCGGCGACCTCACCCGCTGGAACGACGACGGCACCGTGCAGTTCCTCGGCCGCACCGACAGCCAGGTCAAGCTGCGCGGGTTCCGGGTCGAGCTGGACGAGATCAAGGTGTCCATCGAGTCCCACGACTGGGTGAAGCGGGCCGCCGTCCTGGTCCGCAACGACCAGCGCACCGGCGCCAACCTCATCGCGTTCATCGAGCTGGACCCCAATCAGGCCTCGCTGATGGACCAGGGCAACCACGGCGCCCACCACCAGTCGAAGAAGAGCAAGCTGCAGCTCAAGGCGCAGCTCGCCGGCCTCGGCGTGCGCGACGAGCCAGGTCTGCCGGCCGTCGCGCTGGAGGGCCGGCAGGAGACGCCCGAGCAGCGGCGCACCGCGTTCGCCCGCAAGACGTACCGCTTCTACGAGGGCGGCGAGGTCACCCGGGACGACATCCTGAACCTGCTGGCCCGGCCGGCCGCGGCGGCGGCGACGGCCGCGCCCCGCACCCCCGACACCCTCACCCCCGCCGAACTCGGCGCGTTGCTGCGCAACTTCGGCCAGTTCACCAGCACCGAACGCCTGCTGCCCAAGTACGGCTACGCCTCCCCGGGTTCGCTGTACGCCACCCAGCTCTACCTCGAGCTGTCGGGCGTCGCGGGCCTCGACCCCGGCTACTACTACTTCCACCCGGTTGACCACAGCCTCGTGATGATCGCCCCGGCCCCCGCCGGCGAGCCGCGACTGAAGGCCCACTTCGTGGGGCGGCGGTCGGCCATCGAGGCGGTCTACCTCAACAACGTCCAGGAGGTCCTGCAGTTCGAGGCCGGTCACATGGTGGGCCTGTTCGACCACGTGCTGCCCGGCTACGGCCTGCGCATCACCGCCCGGCCCGGCGAGCCCGCCGTCAAGGACCTCCTGCGCTGCCCCGACGAGGACCACTACCTGGCCACCTACGAGGTGGAGAGCGCCGCGGCCCCGGCCGTCGCCGACCCGGTCGAGCTCCTCGTCCAGGCCCACCCCGGCCGGATCGCCGACCTGCCCGCCGGCCAGTACCGCTACGCGGACGGCGAGCTGGTCAAGGTGTCCGACGAGCTGGTGCGCAAGCAGCACGTCATCGCGATCAACCAGGAGGTGTACCAGCGCGCCGCCTTCGGGGTCAGCATCCTCGGCCGCGCGGACGAGCCCTGGCAGCGCTACACCGACCTCGGCCGCGAACTGCAGCGCCTGCAGCTGAACGACCTGGGCCTCGGTCTGATGTCCTCCGGCTACAGCTCGGAGACCGGCAACCCGCTGTCGGCCGCCCGCCGCATCGCGGAGATCGTCGGGCTCGGCCCGGAGACCGCCTCCTACTTCGCCGTCGGCGGCCGCATCAGCGAGGAGCAGCGGCTCAGCGAGGGCATGAAGGAGGACTCGGTCCACATGCGCGGGCCGGCCGAGATCATCAAGGACAACCTGGCCGACGCGATGCCGCCGTACATGGTCCCGAACCGGGTCACCGTGCTGAACGCCTTCCCGCTCACGCCGAACGGCAAGGTCGACCACCAGGCGCTGCGCGAGCTGGACAAGGCGGCGGTGGACGACACCGAGACGCCGGTGGTCCTGCCGCGCACGCCCACCGAGGAGGCGATCGCCGCCCTGTGGCGGACGGTGCTGAAGCAGGACCGGGTCTCGATCCGCGACGACTTCTTCGGCTCCGGCGGGCACTCGCTGACCGCGGTCAACCTGATCAGCCGGATCAACAAGGAGCTCGGCGCGGGCCTGCCGCTGCAGGTGCTGTTCGAGGCGCCGACCATCGCCGAGCTGGCCCGGCGGGTGGACCGCGAGCCGTCGACCACGTCGTCGCGCCTGGTGCGCCTGCGGGCCGGCGAGGAGGGCCGCCGGCCGGTGTTCTGCTGGCCCGGGCTCGGCGGCTACCCGATGAGCCTGCGGCTGCTGGCCAGCCGGCTCGACCTGCCGTCGCCGTTCCTGGGCGTGCAGGCCTACGGCATCAACGCCGGCGAGACCGCCTACCCGACCTTCGACGAGATGGTCGCCCGGGACATCGAACTGATCCGCGGGGTCCAGCCGCAGGGCCCGTACACGCTGTGGGGCTACTCCTTCGGCGCCCGGGTCGCGTTCGAGGTCGCCTACCAGCTGGAGCGCGCCGGCGAGCAGGTCGACGAGGTGATCCTCCTGGCGCCGGGCAAGCCCCCGGTGGAGGCACACCTGGAGGCGCCCGCCGACGCGGCGGCCAGCTTCACCGACCCGACGTTCGTCGCGATCCTCTACTCCGTCTTCTCCGGGAACCTGGAGCGGTCGGCGGTCGAGGAGTGCGTGGCGGCGACGCACGACGGGGCGAGTTTCGTCGACTTCGTCTGCGGCCGCTTCGAGCACCTGGAGCGCGACCTGGTGCGCCGGATCACCGACGTGGTGTGGCGGACCTTCCTGTTCGAGTACGCCCCCGAGGAACTGGCCGAGCGCACGGTCTCGGCGCCGGTCACGGTGCTGCGGGCGGACGCGGACCAGCCCTCGTTCATCGACTCCGGCTACGCGCTGACCGCGCAGGCCCCCACGATCACCCAGCTCAAGGCCGACCACTACGGCCTGATCCGCTCCGGCGGAATCGACGAACTCACCTCCGCCATCAAGTCCGCACGGCTCATGAGGAAGGTCACCGGCGTGCCCCACGTCAACATCAAGCACTTCCCGAACGATCTCGACGCGCAGCAGATCTCCGACCTGGTCGAGGCGATCACCAGCGCCGTGAAGACCGCGTTCTCGGTCGACGAGGGCGCCGTGTCGATCGCCCTGGAGCCGGTCGAGCAGGAGGCCTGGAACGAGCGGGTCTACCTGCCGGAGATCGTCGAGGGCACCGGAATGCTGGTCAAGGTCCCGAACTACTGAGCCCGTCCACCACATCCGACGGAGCAGCGGGGAACAGGCCATGACAGACGGAGGACGGCATGCGTAGGACGATCGCCAGGGCGAGGGAGGACCTCGCCGTGATCGTCGAGCGGGACCCTTCGATCCGCACCCGGAGGGAGGCGCTCCTGCACCCGGCCCTGCCGGCGTTGTGGGCCCACCGGGTGGCCCACGTCCTCCACACCGGGGGGCACCGGCAGGCGGCGCGCGTGCTGGCGTACGTGGCGCGCGCGGTGACCGGCGGCATCGAGATCCACCCGGGGGCCCGGCTGGGCCGGCGGGTGTTCATCGACCACGGCGCGGCCGTGGTGATCGGCGAGACCGCCGTGATCGGCGACGACGTGACGATCTTCCACCAGGTGACGCTCGGCGCGGTCGGGTTCTGGCGGGACTCCTGGCGCAAGCCCGGCGCCCGCCGCCACCCGGTGGTCGGCGACCGGGTGGTGATCGGCACCAACGCGATCGTGCTCGGCCCGGTCACGATCGGGGACGACGCGCTGATCGGCGCCGGTGCCCTCGTGCTGGCCGACGTGCCGGCCGGTTCCCGGGTGATGGCGCCGACGGCGAAGGTCTCGCAGCGGCCGCCCACCGAGGAGACCTCGCAGCTGCTGCGCACCCTGGCGACGTCCGGCTACTGGTGACCCGCCCGGCCGTCCGGTCCGCTCCCCACCGACCGCCGGCCCGCTCCTCCCCCCATTCATCGCACGTCGGCTCGCCCACGAGCCAGCAAGTCAGCAAGTCAGCAAGTCAGCGAGTCAGCAAGTCAGCCCCACCGCCCGACCGCAGGTCGGCATGCCAACGGAGGCATACGTGATCCATGTAGGTGTCCTGGAGAGCAACCTCTCCGGTTCCGGCTTCGAGGGTCTGCAGATCCTCAAGGAACTCGACTGCCGTGTCACCTTCTTCACCCGCGACCTGGAGCGCTACCTCGAAGTTCCGGGCGGCCCCGCCTACTTCGACAAGTACGTCGACGAGATCGTCCACTGCGAGACGAACGTCCTCGACGAGCTGATGCCCCATGTCCGGGCGGCCTCGGCCGAGCACCCGTTCAACGCGTTCCTGACGCTGGCCGAGTACGACGTGGTCGTGGCCGCCGAGGTGGCGGTCCTGCTCGGACTGCCGACGGTGAGCGTGGACGGCGTCGCGACGGCCCGCAACAAGGCGCTGATGCGCCGGCGCTGCGCCGAACTCGGCGTGGCGATGCCCGCGTTCCGTACCGTGCGGACCCCGGAGGAGGCAGCCGCGGCGGCCGCCGAGCTCGGCCTGCCGTGCGTGGTGAAGCCCGCCGACGAGACCAGCAGCGCCGACGTGAAGCTGGTGGAGACGCCCGAGCAGGCGGCCGAGCACGTGGCGCTGATCCGCTCCCGAGTCGAGAACACCCGCGGCCAGAGCCGCTACCACGAGCTGATGGTCGAGGAGTTCATCACCGGCCCCGAGGTCAGCGTCGAGGTGCTGGCCGAGGGCGAGCGCTTCGAGGTGCTCGGTGTGACCGACAAGTCGGTCACGGGCCAGGGCTACTTCGTCGAGCTGGGCCACAGCTTCCCGTCGAGCCTGCCGGAGGCGACGGTCCGGGCGATCGGCGACCTCGCGGTGCAGTCCCTGCGCGCGGTCGGCTTCGACCTCGGCATGGCGCACGTCGAGATCAAGGTGACGCCGAACGGGCCGAAGCTCGTGGAGATCAACCCCCGGCCCGCCGGCGGGAAGATCACCTACCTGGTCGACCGCGCCCTCGGCATCCGCTCGCTGGAGCTGGTGTCGCGCCAGTACCTGGGCGAGCCGCTGCCGGCCGAGGTCGTGCCCGCGGAGCCGGTCGGCGGCGCCGCGATCCGCTACCTGACCGCCCCGGCCGGCCGGGTGGTGTCCGTCGGCGGCCAGGACCGCGCCGCCGCGCAGCCCGGCGTGGAGGAGGTCGTCGTCAAGCCGAAGCCCGGCGACGTCCTGCACGAGGTGCGCCGCAACGGCGACCGCGCCGGCCACGTCCTGGTCATCGCCGAGAGCGCGCAGCTCGCGGCGCGCACCGCCGAGGCCGCCGCCAGGGAGATCATCATCCGCACCGAGCCGGTGGAGGCCCGTCCGGTCGCGCGGTCGCTGGTCGACCTGATCGGCCGCACGCCGCTGCTGGAGCTGCCGCTGGACGGGATCGCGGACGACGCGCCGGCCGGGGCGACGGTGCTCGCCAAGCTGGAGCTGTTCAACCCGTGGTCCAGCAGCAAGGACCGCGCCGCGCTGTCGATGCTCACGGCCGCCGAGGAGCGCGGGGAGCTGACGCCGGGCACCGGCACCGTGATCGAGGCGACGTCGGGCAACACCGGCATCTCGCTGGCGGCGCTGGCGGCGGCCCGCGGCTACCGCTGCGTCATCGTGCTGCCGGACAACGCCACGCAGGAGCGCGTGACGATGCTGCAGTCGCTGGGCGCCGAGGTGGTGCGCACCCCGCACACCGGCGGCTACCAGGCGGCGGTCGACAAGGCCCAGGAACTGCACGAGCAGACGCCGGGCTCGTGGTTCTGCTGCCAGCACGACAACGCGGACAACGTCCGGGCGCACTACGAGTCCACCGGTCCGGAGATCTGGGCCGACACCGAGGGCCGGGTCGACGTGTTCGTCTGCGGCGTCGGCACCGGCGGCACGCTGAGCGGCACCGGCGCGTACCTGCGGGAGAAGAACCCCGCGGTGCGGATCGTGGCGGTGGAGCCGGCGGGTTCGCCGCTGCTGTCGGGCGGCGAGCCGGGCACGCACTGCATCCCCGGCTTCAACGGCGGGTTCATCGCGCCGACGACGGACCGCGACCTCATCGACGAGGTGATCCCGGTCGCGGACGCCGACGCACTGCGCACCACCCGCGAACTCGCCCTGCGGGCGGGCCTCATGGTCGGCGTGTCGGCGGGTGCGGTCGTGCACGCGAGCGGCGTCGTCGCGAGCCGCCCGGAGTACCGGGGCAAGCGGATCGTCACCCTGCTGCCCGACACCGGCGAGCGCTACCTGAGCCTGCTCAACCGCGACGCCGCACCGGCGCCCGCCCCGAACGCCGCCGGGGACGGTGCCCGTTGAGCTCCGTGACCGACGGGACCGACGGGACCGACGGGACCGCCGTGCCGAACGTGGAGGCCGACGGCACCGACCGAGCCGACACCCGGCCGCGACTGCTGATGGTGATGCCCTACCGCCAGTTCGTCCGGAAGGCGCAGGCCGAGGGTTACTGGGTCGGCGCGATCTGGGACGCCCGCCTGGAGTCCCCGCAGTACCTGGACGACGTGCGCGAGCTCGCGGACTTCTTCGTCCTGGCCGACTTCGAGGACCACGGGCAACTCGCCCGCACCATCCGCGAGGTGGCGAAGGAACAGGGCGCCTCGGTGGTGTACCACATCGGCCGCGAGGAGACGATGGTCACCGCGTACGAGGCGGCCGAGGAGCTGGGGGCGGAGCTCAACCCGGCGTCGGCGGTGCGCTACCTGGCCGACAAGCACGCGATGCGCGACCTGCTGGCCGGGCGCGACCTGTCCCCCGTGGCCTTCGAGGCCGCGCCGACCCGCCGGGACGTGCCGGGCGCGGTCGAGCGGATCGGCCTGCCGGTCGTGGTCAAGCCCTCCGCGCTCGCCGGCAGCCGCGGCGTGTTCCTGTGGCAGGACCCGGAGGACCTGGCCGTGTGGACCGCGCTGGTCGACGAGTACGGCTACGACGGCCCGTTCCTGGTCGAGGAGTACCTGCGCGGCCCCGAGTTCAGCGTCGAGACGCTGAGCGAGGACGGCCGTCACCGGGTCGTCGGGATCACCGCGAAGGTGCTCGGCCCGCCTCCGCTGTTCGTGGAGGCCGGGCACGTCCACCCGGCGCCGCTGTCCGACGGCGACCGCGCGGCGATCGAGCGGCTGACCACGGACTTCCTCACGGCCTGCGGCTACCGGTTCGGCCCCGCGCACACCGAGGTGATCCTCACCGGACGCGGTCCGCGCATCGTCGAGTCCCAGGCCCGCCTGGGCGGCGACCGCATCCCGCGGCTCGTCGAACTGGCCACCGGCCTGGACGTGGAGCGGGCGATCTTCGCGAGCATGGCGGGCACGCCGACGCAGGTGCCGGCCCCGACGGCGACGGCACTGGTCCACTTCTTCACCTTCCCGTCCGGCCGGGTCGACGAGGTCCGCGGCGTGGAG
Source organism: Streptomyces sp. SP17BM10 (assembly GCF_036322405.1). NCBI lineage: Bacteria > Bacillati > Actinomycetota > Actinomycetes > Kitasatosporales > Streptomycetaceae > Streptomyces > Streptomyces sp. SP17BM10. The sequence goes on from NZ_JAQYXB010000684.1 coordinate 165,762, forward strand.
GAGGCCCGGCGGCTCGGCTTCGTCGACGAGCTGAGCATCCGCCTGCGGCCCGGGGACACCGCCCCGCAGGTCCGCGACTCCAAGAGCCGGCACGGGCACGTGGTGGTGTCCGGCGCCTCCCCCGAGGAGGCGCGGGCCCGGCTCGCCGAGGTGCTCGCCACCGTCGAGGTCGTCGTCGACGGCGTGCCGTCGCGCGCGGCCGGGGCCTGCGCATGAGCCGCCCCGGCACGGATCCCGCCGTGTTCAGTCAGTGCTCCGTACCAGCAACCAGGAGGTTGGCATGACCGCCCCCGACCCGAACGCTCAGGTGGTGTTCGTCGGCTACAACGCGGCGTACCTGCGCGCCATCGACGGGAAGGTCCCGAGCGGGTCCGTCGTGGTGATCGAGGAACCCGACATCATCCGCAAGCGGGAGCTGCAGGACGCGGCGTCGCGCTTCGACTGCCTGGAGCGCATCGTCGCGGCCGGCTACCAGCAGTCGAGCGAGGCCCTGGACCTGGCGGCCGGGCTGGCCGCCGAGCGTCCGGTCGCCGCCGTCGTGCCGGGCCTGGAGTACGCCGTCCCGGCGGCGGCCGCCCTGGCAGAGAAGCTCGGGCTGCCCGGCGCCACCGAGGAGGCCGCGCAGGCGCTGCGCGACAAGGCCCGGCTGCGCGAGGTCTCCGCCGCCGGCGGCGTGCGCAACCCGCGTTGGCGGGAGGTCTTCGGCCCCGAGGACATCCTGGAGTTCGCCGGTGACGGCCCGGTGGTCGTCAAGCCGGCGAACCGGCAGGCGAGCGTGGGCGTGCAGCTGCTCGACTCGGTCGACGCCGAAGGCGCGGCGCTGGCCTGGGAGCGGACATCGTCCGCCTCGGAGTACGAGCAGGTGCCCGACCGTGAGCTTCGCTGGCGCTTCCTGGCCGAAGAGCGCCTTCAGGGGCCGGAGTTCAGCATCGAAGCGCTGGTGCGAGACGGTGAGGTCGTCTTCGAGAACGTCACCGCCAAGTCCGTGATCGAGGGTCCGCACCCGGTCGAGCTCGGCCACCTGCTGCCCGCCCCGCTCGACGACGACACGCAGGCGGCGTTCGCCACGGCGATCCGCCGGCTGGTGGCGGCCACGGGCTTTCGCACCGGCATCCTGCACGCCGAGTGGATCCTCACCGAGGAGGGCCCGACGCTGGTGGAGTGCGCGGGCCGCTGCCCGGGCGACTACCTGATCGACCTGGTCGACCTGGCCTACGACACGAAGATCCGGCTGACGCTGATCGACCTGCTCGCGGGCCGGCCGGTCAGCCTGCCCAGCGCCGCGCGGCGCACCTCGGCGATCAGGTTCCTGGCCGCCGAGCCGGGCACCGTCACGGAGGTCTCCGGCCTGGAGACCGCCAAGGGGCTGCCCGGCGTGCACGACGCCGAGGTGGACGTCGTGGTCGGCCAGGAGGTCCGCCCGTGGGCGTCGTCCTGGGACCGCGCCGGGCACGTCATCGCCACCGGGCCGGACGCGGCCGGCACGCTCCGGCGCGTGCTGGACGCGGACGCCGCCATCCGCATCGCAACGGACTGAGGAACGACATGTCTGTTCTGTGGCAGCGCGTCCGCGGCCTGCACGGGTCCATGCCGGGCGGCTCGGTCGGCTGGCGTCTGGCCGTCATGGCGACGATCAACGCGGTCGGCACGGGCGCCTTCCTGTCCGTGTCGGTGCCCTTCATCACCAGATCGGTGGGCCTGTCCGAGGGAGACCTCGGCCTCGGCCTGACCCTGTCCGCGACCATCGCCCTGGGCACGGCGATCCCGATCGGCGTCCTCGCCGACCGGATCGGTCCGAAGAAGGTCCTGGTCGGGGTCAGCCTGTGGCGCAGCGTCTGCTTCGTCGTGTACCCGTTCGTCCGGAACCTGTGGGAATTCCTGGCCGTGGTCTGCGTTCTGGGGCTGGTCGACAAGGCCGCCGCCCCGATGGAGCAGGCGCTGGTGGGGCAGGCGGTGTCGAGCGACGAGCGGATCAAGATGATCGCGATCCTGCGCTCGATCCGCAACGTCGGCTTCACCGTCGGCGCCCTCGCCGGTGGGATCGGACTGTTGATCAATACCCGGGCGGGGTATACTGGAATCCTGCTGCTGAACGCCACGACGCTCGCGGTGCTGGCCCTGCTGGCCTCGCAGCTCCCGGTGCTGAACGCGCCGGCGACGAGCCTGCGGCGCCGGTTCTCGATGAGCGTGCTGCGGGACGGGTCGTTCCTGTCGTTCACCGGGATCAACGCGGTGCTGACGATGCACATGACCCTGCTGAGCATCGGCATCCCGATGTGGATCACCGGCCACACCCACGTGTCGTCCGCGCTGATCTCCCCGCTGGTGGCGGTCAACACCGTCCTCGCCGTCGCCCTCCAGGTGCGGGCGAGCCGCGGGACCGACACCATCGCCGGGGCCGCCAAGGCCCTGGTCCGGGCCGGGTTCTCACTGGCCATCTGCTGCCTGCTGCTGACCGCGGCGCCCGAGCTGCCGGTCGTGCTGGCGGTCGGCGTCCTGCTCCTGGCCATGGTCGCGCTGACCGGCGGGGAGCTGTGGCAGTCCGCCGGCGGGTGGGGCGCCTCCTACCTGCTCGCGGTGCCCGGCCAGGAGGGCGTCTACCTCTCGGTCTTCTGGCTCGGCCTGGCCGTCCAGCAGATCGCCGCACCGATCCTGGTCAGCCTGGTCGTCACGACCGGGGCCGCCGGCTGGGTCGTGCTCGCCGCCCTGTTCGCCGCCTGCGGCCTCGCCGCGCCGGCGATCGGCCGGTGGGCGCAGGCCCAGGCCGACGCCCGGGCACCGCAGGAGGAGACCGCCCTGGCCGAGGCCACCTGATCACCGGCGCCCCGACCACCGAAGCAACCGACCACCGAAAGACCCGGCCCGTCCGACGGGTCGGCCCTTGTGAAACACACTGAGGAGAGACATGTCCATCCCCCTGTATGTTCCGGCCGGTGGCGGCGAGTTCGCGAGCATCCGCGACGGCCGCAAGAAGACCTACTTCAAGCTCACCACCGAGCAGTCCAACGGGGAGTTCGGCTTCTTCGAGCACCACATGGCCCCGGAGGCCAACGGCGCCGCCCCGCACATCCACGACCAGTCCACCGAGATGTTCTACGTCGTCAAGGGTGAGATCGAGTTCACCATCGGCGACGAGAAGGTCGTCGGTGAGCCCGGTGCCTTCGCCTACGTCCCCAAGGGTGCGCCGCACGGCTTCACCAACCGGGGCAAGGAGGACGCCACCCTGCTGATCATGTTCTACCCGATCTTCAACCGGGAGGACTACTTCCGCGGCCTGGAGCGCCTCACGGCCAACGGCCGCAACCCCAGCCTGGAGGAGCTGCAGGAGCACATGGCCAAGTACGACCAGCGGATGGTCTGATCACCGGCGGCCGGCCGGAGCACGTGAACCGGGCCCGACAGCGGATCGCTGTCGGGCCCGGTTCCGTTCGCTCCGCAGTCATCACCACGCGATCCGCCGCCACCGGGGCCGGTGGCGGCGGATGGCGTGGAACGGCGAAGGCTCAGAGCGCAGCGTCGATGCCGCGGAAGCGGCGCTGCAACTCGCGCACCTCAGCGGCCAGTTCGAGCGACGGCCCGGCCACCTCCAGCCCGGGGACGACCTCCCGCACCGACAGCGGGTTCAGCGGCGAGGTGATCGCCACGCCCCACTCGGCCAGCCAGCCGCGGTACTGCCGCGTCGAGCTGACGTAGACGATCCGGCCGAGGCCCGCCCAGCCGTGCGCGGCCGCGCACATCGGGCAGTGCTCGCCGGAGGTGTAGACGGTCGCCTTCGCCCGCTCCTCGGGGCTCAGGTTGACCGCGCCCCAGCGGGCCAGCTCGAACTCCGGGTGACGGGTCGGGTCCCCGGTGCTGGACTCGCGGTTGCGGTCCTCCGCGAGGACCTTGCCGTCCGCCGAGACGAGCACGGAGCCGAACGGGAAGTCGCCGGCCTCCACGGCCTCGGTCGCCAGCTCCACGCAGCGGCGCAGGTAGGGCAGGTCGGACTCGGTCACGGCGGCGGCGCCGGCGACATCGCTCTCGTGCAGGTCGTGGGCGTTGCTGGCCACGGGTACTCCGTCTCTCGGGGGCGGTGATACGAACGAACGGCTACGGACGGACGCCTACGACCGGTGCGCCGCGACGGTGGCCAGGGCCTGCCACGCCGCCTCGGGCCGCAGGGTCTCGTCCGGGTCGCCGAGGTAGGGGTCGAGCAGCACGGTCTCGGCGCCGGTCAGACGCAACCGCTCGATGTCGCCGAGGATCTGCTCGATGGTGCCTTCGCCGGCCTTGCGGTCCGGCCCGTCGACGGGCCGGTCGGTCAGCTTCAGGAGGATGCGCGGCGCCAGCTCGGGCACCGGCCGCCGCGCCTCGTCGGCGATGACCTTCAGACGGCCCACCGCCTCCGTGAACCACGGCATGGTGAACCGCAGCGGGTGCCAGGGCGCGCCGAGGCGCACCGCCCGGCGCAGGGCGGCGTCGCTGTTGCCGCCGACCCAGACCGGGATCCGTCCGCTGCCGTAGTCGGCCTCGTCGTCCCAGGCGGTCCGCATGGTGTCCAGGTACTCGTCGGTCAGCTTGCCGCGCCGTTCGAAGGGCACTCCGAGCGCCGCGAACTCCTCCTTGGCCCAGCCCACGCCGACGCCGAGGATCAGCCGTCCGCCGCTGAGTTGCTGCAGGTTGGCGGCCATCCGGGCCATCAGCAGGGGGTGGCGGTAGGGCACGATGAGGACGGTGGTGCCCAGCTGGACGCGGGTGGTGATGCCCGCGAGCCAGGAGAGCGTGGTGAAGGGCTCGAAGAACGGCGCCGGATACTGTTTGGCGACGTCCGGGGTGATCGCGACGTGGTCGGAGACCATCAGGAGGTCGAACCCCAGGCCCTCGACGGTCTTGGCCCATCGGGCGAGGTGCTCCGGGTGCGTTCCGGGACCGAAGTTGGGGACGTTCACGCCTATCCGCATGGCTGTCAGGCTAGCAACTGGCCTTCGCCCGTGTGCGGTTCTTGGCGATGCTTGATCAAATTTGTTGCTGCGGGCGGACGGTGGGGTGCCGTCCGCCCACGGTGCCGTCCGTCAGGCGTTCGGGGCGACCCTGGCGAGGCCGTTGATGACGCGGTCCATGGCGTCGCCGCCCTGGGGGTCGGTGAGGTTCGCGAGCAGCTTGAGGACGAAGCGCATCAGCATCGGGTGGGTGAGCCCGCGCTGGGTGGCGATCTGCATGACCTGCGGATTGCCGATGAGCTTCACGAAGGCGCGGCCGAGCGTGTAGTAGCCGCCGTAGACGTCCTTGAGGATGCGCGGGTAGGCCTGCAGCGCGCGCTCGCGGCCGCCGTCGGTGACACGGGCGCCGGCCTGGACGATGACGCCGGCGGCGATCTTGCCGGATTCCATCGCGTAGGCGATGCCCTCGCCGTTGAACGGGTTGACCATGCCGCCGGCGTCGCCGACGAGCAGCAGTCCGCGGGTGTAGTGCGGCTGGCGGTTGAAGGCCATCGGCAGCGCGGCGCCACGGATCGGGTCGGTCATGTTCTCGGGGGTGTAGCCCCACTCCTCGGGCATGCCGGCGCACCAGGCCTTGAGGACCTCACGCCAGTCCAGCTCGCCGAACGCGGGCGAGGAGTTGAGGATGCCGAGGCCGACGTTGGAGGTGCCGTCGCCCATGCCGAAGATCCAGCCGTAGCCGGGCAGCAGGCGGCGCTGGCCGCCGCGGGTGTCCCACAGCTCCAGCCAGGACTCCAGGTAGTCGTCGTCGTGGCGCGGCGAGGTGAAGTACGTCCGGTAGGCGACGCCCATCGGCCGGTCCTCGCGCCGGTGCAGGCCCATGGCGAGGGAGAGCCGGGTGGAGTTGCCGTCGGCGGCGACGACGAGCGGCGCGCGGAAGGTCACCTCCCGCTTCTCCTCGCCGAGCTTGGCGGTGACGCCGACGATGCGCCCGGTGCGGTCGTCCAGCACGGGGCCGCTGACGTTGCAGCGCTCGTAGAGGCGGGCGCCGGCCTTCTCGGCCTGACGGGCCAGCAGCTCGTCGAAGTCGGCGCGCTTGCGGACCAGGCCGTAGTCGGGGAAGGAGGACAGCTCGGGCCAGTCGAGCTGCAGCCGCACGCCGCCGCCGACGATGCGCAGGCCCTTGTTGTGCAGCCAGCCGTTCTCGGTGGAGACGTCGATGCCCATGTCCACGAGCTGCTTGGTGGCGCGCGGGGTGAGGCCGTCGCCGCACACCTTCTCGCGGGGGAAGGAGGTCTTCTCCAGCAGCAGCACGTCCAGGCCGGCCTGCGCGAGGTAGTACGCGGTGGTGGCACCGGCCGGACCCGCGCCGACGACGATGACGTCCGCCGCGCTCTCGACGGTGCTGCCCGGCTTCGTCGGGTCGGCTGCGGTCTCGGACACGGTGGGCACTCTCCTGGAACGACGGCTGGGACTACGACGACGGGTGAACGGCGGCTGCCGCCCCGGGCAGTCTAGGTGCGCTTACGGGGCGGAAGCGGACGACGGCTACGCGGCGGCGGTCTTGTACGCGCGGTGCAGCGCGACGATCCCGCCGGTCAGGTTCCGCCAGGCCACCTTCGACCAGCCGGCCTCCTGCAGCCGGGCCGCCATCGCCGGCTGGTCCGGCCAGGCCCGGATCGACTCGGCGAGGTAGACGTAGGCGTCGGGGTTGCTGCTGACCGCGGTGGCGACCGGCGGCAGGGCGCGCATCAGGTACTCGGTGTAGACCGTGCGCAACGGCGTCCAGGTCGGCGTGGAGAACTCGCACAGCACGAGCTTGCCACCGGGCTTGGTGACCCGGTGCATCTCGCGCAGCGCCGCGTCGGTGTCGTGGACGTTGCGCAGCGCGAAGGAGATCGTCACCGAGTCGAAGGTGTCGTCCGCGAACGGCAGACGGGTCGCGTCGCCGGCGGTGAGCGGCAGCTCGGGGTGGCGCTGCTTGCCCTCGGCGAGCATGCCGACGGAGAAGTCGCACGGGACGACCCGGGCGCCGGCCTCGGCGAAGGGCAGCGAGGAGGTGCCGGTGCCGGCCCCGAGGTCGAGCACGAGGTCCCCGGGCCCGGCGGCCACCGCCTCGGCCACCGCCCGGCGCCAGGCGCGGGCCTGGCCGAGGGAGAGCACGTCGTTGGTGCGGTCGTACCTGGCCGCGACGTCGTCGAACATGGCGGCGACTTCGTGCGGCTGCTTGTCCAGAGAGGCTCGGGTCACGCCCCCATTCTTCACCCTGGCGCCCGCGCCCGGAGCAACGGGGCGGCGCAGTGCCCGCGGCCCACGCCCCTCGCAGCTCACCAGCGCCCCTCCGCGCGCCCCTGGTAGGCCGCCCGACGCGCCTCGCCGGGCACCCTTTCGGGGGCACCTCGCCGGGCACTCCCGGGTGTTCTTCTCGACACGCCCGTCAGTGCAGTGCGCGCCGCCCGCCCGCACGCCGCTTGCGGCGCGAGCGCTTGCCGTCCGTTATCGCCGGCATCCCGTCGGCCAGAGCCCCGGTCGCGAGGGCGACGGTGGTCGCGAGCCGCCCCTGCCGGATGCGGACGGCGACCGCCCGCCGGTGCTGCCGGATCCGCCACACGCAGACCAGGAAGAGCACGACCGCCACCGGCACGCTGAACCGGGCCAGCCCGACGCCCACCGGCTGCGGGTAGGTGTCGCCGCAGATCCGCACCGCGCCCGCGTCGTCGGCGGCGTGCTCCAGGCAGATCGTGTCGCCGACCTTGGTGCCGTCCGCGAGCGGCAGGGCGGCGGCGGTGTGCGCCTGGCCGCCGACCCGGTAGCTGACGGCGCTGTAGGAGCCGCCGCCGCTCGGGAGCTGGGTGACGACGCCCTCGACCCGCACCGGGTGGGCCTCGATCCGGTCGGCCTGGTCGGCCTGGCGCCAGCCGAGCAGGCACATGCCCACGGCGAGCACGGCGCTGAGCACGGCGGCGAGGTACCAGCCACGGCCCAACCGCGGGGTGCGCGGCGGGGGGACGGTCGCGGGTCGCATGGTTCCTTGTCCTGGCTTGCGTCGGGGCCGGGGACGCGGCCCCGCCTCCCGCGGGCACGGGCGGTGGTGTGGTGGGGGTACGGAGTGAGCTGTCCGGGATCGTATCCGCTGGCGGGCCCTCAGGTCACGGCGAAGGGGCGATCACCCGGCGCCGCGCGGCCCGGAGTTCGGCCGCACACGAAGGAAGTCCCTTGCGCGGCAAGGAAGTCGGACCGCGGACGGGTCGACGACAGATCAGGGGTCCGACCCGGCCGCGCCGTCAGCGCCGTCGGTACACCAACCGACCGCCCAGCACGGTCGCCAGACAGCCTCCCGGCAGCGGCACGGGAGCGTCCCCGTCGCACGCGAAGACCGCGAAGTCCGCCCGTCCCCCCGCCGCGACCGGCCCGTGCGCGGCCTGCGCGAGCGGCAGCACGGCGAGCGGGTCCAACGGGCCCTCGGCGGCGTCCGTGCCGCCCGCGGGAGCGAGCGCGGCCAGCCCGGAGCGCGCGACCGCCGTCCGCACCGACGCCCGCGCGAAGGACCCGGCCACGGCCGTCACCCCAAAGCCCAGCAGCCGCTGCAGGCCGCGCCGGGCGCTCGCCCCGCACCGCACGTCGTCGGTCTCCGCGTCCAGCCCGCCCGGCACCGGCTCGACGCCGATCTCCTCGCGCGGGTCCGGGTGGTAGGCGCGCTCCAGCAGCCAGGCGCCGTACGGGTTGCGCAGCCCGGGCGCGAGCACGGCCGCACCCCAGTCCCGCACCCGGGCGCCCGGGTGCGCCGCCGCGAGTTCGCCGAACGGGCCGACCGCCTCGACGAGTTCGCCGCGCACCAGCACCGCGCCGTCGGCGAGCACGGTGCCGGCCCTGCCCGGATCGGGCAGCACGAAGCCCGCCCGGTGCAGGGTCAGCACGGCGCCGCCCCCGCTCCCGGCACGGGGGCGGGGGTCACGGCCGCCGCTGCGGGGGCGCTCAGTTGTCCAGGATCTTCAGCTCGGGGTGGGCGGTGCCGCCCTCGATCGCCGTCGAGGCGATGTGCGAGGCGACGCGCGGGTCGACCGGGTCGTTCGCCGGGTCGTCCAGCACCCGCAGGTGCTCGTACGTGGTCGAGCGCTGCGCCGGGACGCGGTCGGCGGCCCGGATGAGGTGGATCAGCTCGGTCAGGTTGGAGCGGTGCTTGGCACCGGCCGCCGAGACGACGTTCTCCTCCAGCATCACGGAGCCGAGGTCGTCCGCGCCGTAGTGCAGCGACAGCTGGCCCGCCTCCTTGCCGGTGGTGAGCCAGGAGCCCTGGATGTGGGCGACGTTGTCGAGGAAGAGGCGCGCGATCGCGATCATCCGCAGGTACTCGAAGACGGTCGCCTGCGTCGAGCCCTTCAGGTGGTTGTTCTGCGGCTGGTAGGTGTACGGGATGAACGCGCGGAAGCCGCCCGTGCGGTCCTGCACGTCGCGGATCATCCGCAGGTGCTCGATCCGCTCGGCGTTGGTCTCACCGGTGCCCATCAGCATCGTGGAGGTGGACTCCACGCCGAGGCCGTGCGCGGCCTCCATGATCTCCAGCCAGCGCTCGCCGGACTCCTTCAGCGGGGCGATCGCCTTGCGCGGGCGCTCCGGCAGCAGCTCGGCGCCGGCGCCGGCGAAGGAGTCCAGGCCCGCCCGGTGGATGCGGGTGATGGCCTCCTCGACGGAGACGCCCGAGATCCGTGACATGTGCTCGACCTCGGAGGCACCCAGCGAGTGGATCACCAGCTGCGGGAAGTCCGCCTTGATCGCCGAGAACGCCCGCTCGTAGTACTCGACGCCGTAGTCCGGGTGGTGGCCGCCCTGGAACATGATCTGGGTGCCGCCCAGCTCGACCGTCTCCGCGCAGCGGCGCAGGATCTCGTCGAGCTCGCGCGACCAGCCCTTGTCGCTCTTCGGCGGCACGTAGAAGGCGCAGAACTTGCACGCCGTCACGCAGACGTTCGTGTAGTTGATGTTGCGCTCGATGATGTAGGTCGCGATGTGCTCGGTGCCGGCGTAGCGGCGGCGGCGCACCGCGTCGGCCGCCGAGCCGAGGGCGTGCAGGGGCGCGGAGCGGTAGAGCTCCAGCGCCTCCTCGGGGGTGATCCGGCCGCCGGCGGCGGCGCGGTCGAGCACGGCCTGCAGGTCGGTGCTGGGCGCATCGAGGGTGGTCGCTGCGAGCTCGGACACCTGGCGGCCTTCTCTCTCTCGGGACTGCTCGGGTACTGCTGTTCTCTGCGCGTCGGCCCCGGTCACGGGTGCTTCCGGGTACGGCCGAACCAGCCTACGCCAGCTGATTCCGGCCCCTGCGCCAGCCCGCCGCCCGGCCCGTTCCCGTCTCCTGTCCCCCTATGTATCCGGTCCCCCTGTGTACCCGGCGACCGGGAGCACGCCACTAGCGCGGCGAACCGTCGGACGGGGCCGCGCCCGTGCGGTGCATCGTCCCGGCCGGGTTGCCCGCCACCGGGTCGGCGGAGGTGAAGCGGACCGTCCCGTCGTCCTGCAGGGTGAGCGTCTCGGTGTACGCGCCGCCGGAGCACGCGCCGGGCAGGCTGGAGCGGACCAGCCGGGACTGGAACACGAGCTTCTTCGGGCCCGCCTCCCGCAGCTTCCAGACGCCCTCGCAGCTGATCGAGATGATGCCGGACATGCCGTTCTGGCTGGTGGTGTTCTCCTGCCCGATCGCGGCCGGCCCGACGGTGAGCCGGGTGGTGCCCGCGGGCAGGCCCTTGTCGGTGACCATGTCCCCGGTCCAGGTGCCGAGGAACGCGGCCGGCACCGCGTTCGGCCCGCCCGAGGTGCCCGGCGTGCCCGAGGTGCTCGCCGCCTCGGTCGGCCCGTCCGACGCCGGCGCGGGCTCCGGTGCGGCGCTGCCGCTCCCGGACGGGGCGGCGGGCGAGCCGCTGCCCGTGGCCGTCACCACCGGAGCCGCCGGATTGAGCCACCGGTACGTCCCGTACGCGCCGCCCACGAGCACCACGAGCGCGGCCGCCAGCGCCGCGGCCGGCACGGTGCGGCGCGGCCGGGCGCCGGCCCCGGCGGCCGGCGGCACGTAGGTCGGCGTCCGCTCGACTCCTGGAAACGCCCCGGGAAACGCCCCGGAGACCGGACCGGAGTCCGTTCCGCCGGCCGGTCCTGCAACCGCGCCGGCAGCCGACCCGGACACCGGCCCCCGGGCCGCCGGCGGCACGTCCGCCGACACGCTCTCCGACTCCCCCTCCAGGTCCAGCAGTTCGATCGCGCTGCGCCCCACCCCCGCCGCGAGCGCGGGCGGCAGCCAGCCGCCCTGTCGCAGCCGCAGGGCGGCTTCCCCCTCCGGGTCCAGCCGGGCGCGCAGTTGCTGCGGGGTGGGCCGGTCGGCCGGCTCCTTGGCGAGGCAGTCGAGGACGATCGAGCGCAGCGGCCCGCTCAGCCCGGGGACGTCCGGCTGCTCGTGCAGCACGCGGTAGAGGAGGACGGCCGCGCTGACGCCCTCGCCGAAGGGGTGGACGCCGGTGGCCGCGAAGGCGAGCACCGCGCCGAGGGAGAAGACGTCGCCGGCCGGTCCGACGGCCTGCCCGTTCGCCTGTTCGGGCGACATGAAGCCGGGTGAGCCGACGACGTAACCCGACTGGGTGAATCCGCTGGCGGCGTCCAGGGCGCGGGCGATGCCGAAGTCGATCAGCCGCGGGCCGTCCAGGGTCAGCAGCACGTTGGACGGCTTGACGTCGCGGTGCACCAGGCCGAGGCCGTGGACGTGGGCGAGGGCCTCGGCGAGCCCGACGCCGAGGGCGCGCACGGCGGCCTCGGGCAGCGGCCCGCCGTCGTGGACGGCGGTGCCGAGCGGGGGCCCGGCGACGTAGCCGGTGGCGACCCAGGGCTGTTCGCCCTCGGTGTCGGCGTCCAGGACGGGCGCCGTCCAGGCGCCGCCGACCCGGCGCGCGGCGGCGACCTCCTGGCGGAAGCGGGCGCGGAACTCGGCGTCGTCGGCGAGTTCGCCGCGCACGAGCTTGACGGCGACGGTGCGCCCGCCCGCCGTCCGGCCGAGGTAGACCCGGCCCATGCCGCCGGCGCCGAGCCGGCGCAGCAGCCGGTAGGCGCCCACCTGGCGCGGGTCGTCCGACCCCAGTGCCTGCATCCCCCGCACGCTCCCCTCGCCGACGGGCGGCTCTTCGACCGGGCCGCTCCCGGAGGCCCGCACCGCGGGCCCGGGAGCAGACCGTACCGGCACCGGCCGACCGATGGGGTCCGCGGGGCCGGACCGGGGGAACCTCAGCCGACCACCGCGGGCTCCAGGCCCGCCACCGGCTCCAGCAGCCGCACGGCGACGTCCGGCGCGAAGCCGCTGTCGTGCGCCACCCGGCGGGCGAACTCGGCGACGCCGGCCAACTGCCGCTCGCCGAGCGAGAAGTCGAGCGCCTCGCTGAAGTAACGCTCCAGCACGTCGGCGCCGAAGGCCTCCCAGCGGGCGGCCTGCTCGGCGACCTTGGCCGCCTCGACCAGCGACAGGTCGCGGGACTCCAGGAAGGCCCGGTGGACGGCGGCGGTCAGTTCGGGCCGGCGCGCGGCGAAGTCGCGGCGCACCGCCCAGACCGCGAAGACGAAGGGCAGGCCGGTCCACTCCTTCCACATCGCACCGAGGTCGTGGACGGTGAGCCCGAGGTCGGCGGCCTGGCCGAGGTACGCGCGGAGCGCGGGGTCGCCGATGAGGACGGCGGCGTCGGCCTCGGCGAGCATGTGGGCGAGGTCGGGCGGGCAGCTGAAGTACGCGGGGCGGACGCCCTCGCGCTCCTCCAGGAGCAGGCGGGCGAGCCGGACGGAGGTGCGGCTGGTGGAGCCGAGGGCGACCCGGCGGCCGTCGAGGTCGGCGAGCGGCACCTTGCTGACGATCACGCAGGACATCACGGGGCCGTCGCTGCCGACCGCGATGTCGGGCAGGACGAGCAGTTCGTCGGCGTGCCGCAGGTATTCCACGCAGGTGATCGGGCCGATGTCGAGCGTGCCGTCGACCAGCTGGTCGCTGAGCTTCTCGGGGGTGTCCTTGGTGAGGTCGAGGTCGAGCAGATTTCCGGTCCTGGCGAGTCCCCAGTAGAGGGGTACGCAGTTCAGGAACTGAATGTGTCCGACCCTCGGCCTGACCGGGGTGCGTTCCTCCGGGGTGTGCTCCACTGCGCCGCTCCCTTGCTCTTCGTGCGCCTCCCCGCAGCGTATGCCCGGTGTCGTGAACGGCTCGCACCCGCCCTCCCGACACGCGCCGTGCGCACCGCAGTTCACCCCTGGTCGTCACCGCAACCGCATGCTAGCGTTGCCCTCAGTTGCAGTTTGATTCCCCTTGCAGTACTTGAAGCCTGCGGAGCATGTAACCGCAGGCTTTTTGTAGTTTTTCAGCAATATCGAAAAACTTCGGACTCGTCCGGAGGCAGGGCGATCAGCGCAGCGGACCGGGAGCCACACGGTGTGGCCCCCGACACGCCTCGCAAGGAGAACGGCATGGCCACGGGAACCGTCAAGTGGTTCAACGCTGAGAAGGGCTTCGGCTTCATCGCCCAGGAGGGCGGCGGCCCCGACGTCTTCGTCCACTACTCCGCCATCAACGCGAGCGGCTTCCGCTCGCTGGAGGAGAATCAGGCGGTCAGCTTTGACGTCACCCAGGGCCCGAAGGGCCCGCAGGCGGAGAACGTCACCGCTATCTGACCATCCTCTGATGATCTGATCGCTCGGGACCCCCACGGGTCCGCAGGCGGCTCCCGACAGCCGCCACGATGAGCACAAGAGCAACACCCAAGGGGGCCCACCACACGGCGGGCCCCCTGCCTCTTTCCCCGTCATGCCGTCACCCGTCACGCCGTCACCCCCACCCCGGACGCGCGGAGGCCCGCCCCCGCGCCGGTCGGGCACGGGGGCGGGCCTCCGCCCGCGGCCTCAGACCGCGGCAGCGGCCTCCGCCGGGACGGCGGCCGGCTCGTCCAGCAGATCACCGTGCGGCTTGTTGTAGGCCGTGCGGTCGAGGATGCCTTCGCGAGCAGCCACGATGATCGGCGTTACAACTTGACCGGCGACGTTCGTCGCGGTGCGCATCATGTCCAGGATCGGGTCGATGGCGAGCAGCAGGCCGACGCCCTCCAGGGGCAGGCCCAGGGTGGAGAGGGTCAGGGTCAGCATGACGATCGCGCCGGTGAGGCCCGCGGTGGCCGCCGAGCCGATGACCGAGACGAAGGCGATCAGGATGTAGTCCTTGACGCCCAGGTCGATGTTGTAGACCTGCGCGACGAAGATCGCGGCGATCGACGGGTAGATCGCCGCGCAACCGTCCATCTTGGTGGTGGCGCCGAACGGGACGGCGAAGGACGCGTACTCGCTCGGGACACCGAGGCGCTCGGTGACGCGGCGGGTGACCGGCAGGGTGCCGACCGAGGAGCGGGAGACGAAGGCCAGCTGGATGGCGGGCCAGGCGCCCCGGTAGAAGTTGAGCGGGTTGAGGCCGCCGGCGAACTTCAGCAGCAGCGAGTAGACCACGAACAGCACCAGCGCGCAGCCGACGTAGATGTCGAGGGTGAGCGTCGCGAAGGGCTTGAGCAGGTCCCAGCCGTACTTGGCGACGGACTTGCCGATCAGGCCGAGGGTGCCGAGCGGGGAGAGCCGGATGACCCACCACAGGGCGGTCTGGGTCAGCTCCAGGACCGATTCGCTGAGCTTGAGGACGGGCTCGGCCTTGGCGCCGAGCTTGATGACCGCGGCGCCGACGACGACCGCCATGAAGACGATCTGAAGCACGTTCACCTCGGTGAACGCGGTGACGATGTTGGTCGGGAAGATGCCGGTCAGGAAGTCGACCCAGGTGCCGCCGCCCTTGGGCGCCTTGAGGCCCTCGGTGCTGAGGTTGGTGCCCTTGCCCGGGTCGGTGAGCAGGCCGAGGCCGAGGCCGATGGCGACGGCGATCAGCGAGGTGATCAGGAACCAGAGCAGGGTGCGGACGGCCAGGCGGGCCGCGTTGGTGACGCCCCGCAGGTTGGCGACGCTCACCACGATCGCGGTGAACACCAGCGGCGGGACGGCCAGCTTGAGCAGCTGGACGAAGGTCTTGCCGATGGTCTCCAGGGTGGTGGCCAGCCAGGAGACGTCGGCGGCGCGGGCGACGTAGCCGAGGCCGACGCCGAGCACGAGGCCGGCGACGATCTGCACCCAGAACGGCGTCTTGCGGATGCGGGCGAGCACGGACGGCGACGAGGTCGCCTCGGGCGCTGTGGACATGGGGGTGCGACTCCGGGGGAGGGCGGTGCTGACGGTGGGGTGCGGCGGGGACGGCGGCACGGCGCGCGGGCCGGGCGGTGAGGGCCCGGCCCCGGTCAGGGGCGTGCCGCCGGAATACAGCGGGCGGCGCGACAACGGCGCGGGCTGTCCACGGCTCCCGGCAGACGGCGCGCGCGGGCGGCGGTGGGCGGGGTGCCCAGGCCGTGCATCCGGGGTGCGTCCGAGGGGGTCATGGGCGACACGTTAGCAGTAAAGGTTTGAGATGTTCAAAGTACTTGTTTGAGATCAGGGCGGCACAAGAGCGAGATCCGGACACGAACGAGCCTGACGTGCCATCAGGCGGCCGCTCCGGCTCGATTGACCGCCCGCAGTTATACGTATAACTTTGACATCGCCATCAAGGCCCCACCCCCACCCGCCCCCAGACTCCCCCACCGGAGATCCGCCGATGGGCTACCTCGCCCTGCTCCGCGCCCCCCACGTCAGCCGCCTCCTCTTCGGCACCCTGCTCGGCCGCCTGCCCGCCGGCATGACCGCCCTGGTCATCGCCCTCGCCCTGCGCGAGGCCGGCGCGCCCTACGGCCGGATCGGCCTGGCCACCGCCGTGTACGCCCTGGCGGCCGCCGTCGGCGGGCCCGTGCTCGGCCGGATCGTCGACCTCACCGGGCAACCGCGCGTGCTGATCGCCTCCGCGGTCCTCGCTGGTGGCGGGTACGCGCTGCTCGCCCTCGCCCCCGGCTCGGTGCTCGCCGCACCGGTCGGCGCCGCGATCGCCGGACTCGCGATGCCCCCGCTCGAACCCTGCCTGCGCTCGCTGTGGCCGGCCGTGGTCGACGAGGAGCAGTTGGACACCGCCTACGCCTTCGACTCCGCCTCGCAGCAGATCCTCTACGTCGCCGGGCCGCTGGCCGTGGCCGGGATCGCGGGCTTCTTCAGTCCCGTCGCGGCCCTGTGGGTGGCGGCCGGACTGGGCCTCGCGGGCGCGCTCGTCGTCGCCACCGCCGCGCCGGCGCGGGCGTGGCGGGCCCCGGCCCGCGAGCACTCGGCCGGGCTGCTGGGCCCGCTGCGCTCCCCCGGCCTGGTGCTGCTGCTGGTCGGGCTGGCCGGCGCCGGCTGGGCGGTCGGCGCGCAGAACGTGCTGTTCATCGCCTACGCCGAGCACCACGCGGGTGCCCTGCCCGGCGGCGCCGGCACCCTGCTGGCGCTGGCGGCGCTCGGCGGACTGCTGGGCGCGCTCGCGTACGGGGCGGTCAGGTGGCGCAGCGGCACGGGCACCCGGACGTGGGTGATGGCGCTGGTGATGGCCGCGTCCTACCTGCCGCTGGTGGTGCTGCCCGGCCCGTACCCGATGGCCGTGCTGGCGTTCGTGTCCGGAATCGTGCTGGCCCCGCTGCTGGCGGCGGCGTTCGTGCTGGTCGCGGAGCTGGCGCCGACCGGGACGGTGACGGAGGCGTTCGCCTGGCTGGTGACGCTGTTCGCGACCGGCAACTCGCTGGGCTACGCGGTGTCCGGCAACCTCGCCGAGGGCTCGCTGCGGCCGGTGGCGCTGTGCGCGGCGGGCGGGATCGGGCTGGGCGGGCTGCTGCTGTTCGGCGCGCGCCGGTGGTTCCGGGCGGTGCCGCTCGCGCCGGTGCCGCAGCCGGTGCCCGTGGGCTGACCAGCCCGCGGGCGTGCCCTGGCGTGGCGGCACCGGCCTGAGCCGAAGGACACGCCCCTGGACGACTGTGCCCCGCCGGAGGTCTGGACCGGCGGGGCACAGTCATGCGCGCCTGACGGTGCGGACGGGTCAGCGGGCCCCGGCGGTGGACGAGCGCAGCACGAGCGAGGTCGCGAGCGGTGGCGGCGGGACCACCCGCTCGCCGCGCAGCAGGCCGGCCAGGGCGGCGGTGCCCGCCCGGCCGAGTTCCTCGCCGGGCAGGTCGACCGTGGTCAGCGGCGGGGCGAGCAGGGCGGCGACCGCGACGTTGTCCATGCCGACCACGGACAGGTCGTCCGGCACCCGCACGCCCAGTTCGGCGGCGGCCTGGTAGACCCCCGACGCCACCACGTCGTCGTCGCAGATCACCGCGCGCGGCGCGTCCGGGCGCTCCAGCATCCCGCGGGCGACGCTCCGGGCGGCCGGGTGCCCTTCGTTCAGGCGCACTCCCAACTCGACGATGTCCAGGCCGAGTTCGGCCACGGCTTGCTCGAAGGCGGCCTGCCGCGCCCGGAAGGTGTAGGCGGAGTGGATCGAGCGCAGCCGACCGATCCGGCGGTGGCCGAGCGCGGCGAGGTGCTCGACCGCGGCCCGCATGCCGCCCGCGACGTCGAGCTCGATGGTGGGCCGGGCGCGGTCGGTGCCGGGGTCGGCGTCGAGGAAGACGGCGGGGGTGTCGGCGGGCAGGTCGCCGAGCTGGCTGTCGTCCGGCGAGCAGATCAGCAGGCCGTCGAAGCGGCTGGTGGTGGCGGCCTCGGCGAGGGTGGCGCTGCCCCAGCCGGAGCTGACCACGACGGCCAGGCCGTGCCGCCCGGCCTCCTCGTGGACGCCCTCCAGCACCCGCCCGAAGAACGGGCCGAGGAGGTTGGGGACGGCCAGCAGGATCATCCCGCTGCGGCCCAGGCGCAGCTGGCGGCCGGCCGCCTGCGGGCGGTAGCCGAGGCTGCGGGCGGCTTCGCGGACGCGTTCGCGGGTGGCGTCGGAGACGCGGGAGCCGGCCTCGGAGCCGGAGAACACGAGCGAGACGGTGGCCTGCGAGACCCCGGCGAGCCGGGCGACGTCCCGGCCGGTGGGCCGCCTCGCGGGGGCGGGCCAGGTGCCGGAGGCGGCGTCGGCGGGCGGCTCGGGGGCCTGCGGGAGCTCGGCGGAGGCGGGCACGGCGGCGGGAGCGGGTCCGGGCGGTCCGGCCTCAGTTCCGCGCGGCGGCGCGGGCGGCCTCGTCGGCCGCGTCCTCCTCGGCGTTCTGCGCGGCGATCCGCTCGGCGGTGCGGCTGCGCATCCCGGAGACCTTGGTGGTGATCTGGGCCGACATGTCGTCGCGCTGGCGGCTCAGCAGCACGTAGCTGAGCGGCGCGGAGGCGATCGCGGCCAGCAGGAAGAGGAAGATCACGCCGGTCTGGCCGCTGACCGGGATGACCCCGAAGTGGCCGAGCAGGAGGGCCACCAGCAGGCAGCCGAGGAAGATGCTGACCCGCAGGGAGGTGTAGCGGAGCGTGGCGTGCGACTTGGCGGGGCCGTTGCTGCTGCTCACTGGGGCACGTCCTTCACTGCGCTGGGGGTCGGGGCCGGTCTCCCAGTGAAGCATGCCCGACGGGCGCAGCGGGGGACGGGTCGCCCGTCCCCCGCTCCGGTCCCTTCGCCACGGCGGCCGGCGCGGCCGTCAGCGCAGGTCGAGCCAGAAGGTGATGTCGTCGCGGTCGTCCCCCGGCGCGACCCGGATCGCGCCCGGGACCCGGCCGACCTCGCGGTAGCCGCAGCGGGCGTAGAACCGCTCCAGGCCCTGGCCGCCGCGCGCCGTCAGCCGCAGGCCGTCCAGCCCCCACTCCCGGGCGACCCGCTCGGCCTCCGCCATCAACCGGAGGCCGTAGCCGCGGCCCTGGGTGTCGGGGTGGACCATGACGCGCTTGAGCATCCGCCAGTGCTCCATGAGGTTGAAGCGCATCGACTCGAAGAACAGCACCCCGACCAGCCGGCCGGTCTCCGTCTCGTGGGCGACCAGCAGGCGGTCCGGCCCCTCGGGGGACAGCCCGGCGAAGTGGTGGTCGGCGGTGTCCCAGACGTCGTCCTCCGTGACCGGTGCCACGAAGCCGACGGCCCCGCCGGCGTTGGTGACGTCGGCCCACAGGCCGACGATCGCGGCCCGCAGGTCGGGGTCGGGCTTCGGGTCGAGGGTGAAGGTGAGCGTCATGAGTGCGGAGCCTAGTGGGTCATGACGACAGGGCGACGGCGGACGAGGCCTTGCCGCCGGTGCCGCGGAGCGCGAGGCAGAGGCCGACGGCGATCGCGCACAGGGCGCCGGCGCCGTACCAGGTGGCGTCGTAGTCGCCGAGCGCGTCCCGGGCGAAGCCGGCCAGCCCGGCCACCACGGCCGCGCCGATCTGGTGGCCGGCGAGCACCCAGCCGAAGACGATCGGCGCGTCCTCGCCGAAGTGCCGGCGGCACAGGGCGACGGTCGGCGGCACGGTGGCCACCCAGTCCAGGCCGTAGAAGATCACGAAGGCGAGGATCGGCGGCTGGAGCGAGCCGGCCAGCAGTTGCGGCAGGAGGAGCAGGGAGATCCCGCGCAGCCCGTAATAGACGACCAGCAGGAGACGGGAGTCGACGCGGTCCGTGAACCAGCCGCTGGCGATGGTGCCGACCACGTCGAACAGGCCGATCATGGCGAGCAGGCTCGCGGCCGTCGTGACGGGCATGCCGTGGTCGTGGGCGGCCGGGATGAAATGGGTGCCGACCAGGCCGGCCGTGGTGGCGCCGCAGATCGCGAAGGAGCCGGCGAGCAGCCAGAACGCCTTGGTGCGGGCGGCGACACGCAGCACGCGCAGGGTCCGGACCAGCGCCCGGCCGTCGGCGGCGGGGGCGGGCGGGGCCTCGGTGGCGCCGTACGGCAGGAGGCCGATGTCGGCGGGCCGCTCGCGCATCAGGAACAGGACCGGGACGGCGACCGCGCTGGCCGCGAGCGAGACGACGACCACCGCCGAGCGCCAGCCGTGGTGCTCGACCAGCCAGGCGCCGACCGGCAGGAAGATCAGGTTGCCCGCGGCTCCGGCGGCCGTCAGCACGCCGGTGACCAGGCCCTGGCGGGCGCGGAACCAGCGGCCGGTGATGGTGGTGGCGAACGCGCCGGCCATCGAGCCGCTGCCGAGGCCGACCAGCACGCCCCAGCAGAGCACCAGTTGCCACGGCTCGCGCATCAACATGGTGAGCCCGGAGCCGACCGAGATGGTGAGCAGCGCGCAGACGACGACCAGGCGCACACCGAAACGGTCCATCAGGGCGGCGGCGAAGGGGGCGGTGAGGCCGTAGAGGGCGAGGTTGACGGAGGTGGCGCTGGAGATGGTCCCGAGCGACCAGCCGAACTCGTTGTGCAGGGCGTCCATCATGAGGCCGGGCGTGGAGCGGAAGCCGGCCGAGCCGAGCAGCACCAGCAGGGAGACGCCGGCGACCACCCAGGCGTAGTGCACGCGCCGGGCGGGGCGGGCGGGCGTCTGCGCGGAGGGGGCGGGGGTGGGGGCGAGGACGTTGCGTTCGGTCACGCGGACGAGTCTCCCGGGGCGCCCGGACGACGACGAGTGGCCTGAATGCCAGCTTTCGAAAGAATCGGGCCACGGACTGGCCTAGGCTGGCGCCGGGCCGCGGGCGTGCGGGCCACGCGGGTCAGACGGGTCACGGCGGAGGGAACGAACGAGATGGCGCACCTGGTGGCGGTCCTGGCCCTGGACGGGGTCATCGCCTTCGAACTCGGCATCCCCGCAAGGATCTTCGGCGGGGCGAAGGGGCCCGGCGGCGAGCCGCTGTACGAGGTGGCGACCTGCACGCTGGACGGCCGGCCGGTCGCCACGAGCGCCGACTTCCGCGTGGCCGTCGACCACGGGCCCGAACTCCTGGAGCGGGCCGACACGGTGGTGATCCCGGCCTCCGCCGACGCCGGTCCGACCACCGCCGACGCCGCCTACACCCCCGAACTGGCCGCCGCGTTCGCCCGGATCCGGCCCGGCACCCGGCTGCTGTCGATCTGCACCGGTTCCTTCCTGCTGGCCGCCGCCGGCCTGCTGGACGGCCGCCCGGCCACCACGCACTGGCGCTACACCGAGCGCTTCGCCGAGCTGTACCCGCAGGTGCGGCTGGACCCGGACGTGCTCTACACCGACGACGGCGACGTCCTCACCTCCGGCGGGGTGGCCGCCGGGGTGGACCTGTGCCTGCACGTGGTGCGGCGCGACCACGGCAGCGCCGTCGCCAACGCGGTGGCCCGCAACTGCCTCGTCCCGCCGTGGCGCGAGGGCGGTCAGAAGCAGTACGTGGAGGCCCCGAGCCCAATGGAGCACGGCGGCACCGGCACGGCGGCGGTGCGCGCGTGGGCGCTGGAGCACCTGGACGAGCCGCTCGCCCTGCGCCAGCTCGCCGACCGCGCGGGGATGAGCGTGCGGACGTTCACCCGGCGCTTCCGCGAGGAGACCGGCAGCAGTCCGGGCCAGTGGCTCACCGTCCAGCGCACCGAGCGGGCGCGGCAGTTGCTGGAGCGCACCGACCTGACGATCGACCAGGTGGCCCGGGAGTCCGGCTTCGGCACCGCGACCTCGCTGCGGCTCCAGCTGCGCGGCCGCCTCGACGTCGCGCCGAGCGCCTACCGCAGGACGTTCCGGGCCGTGTCCTGAACTCGACGGCGATCCCACGGGCGGATGACAGACGAATCGGACGGCGACCCGCCGCGCACACCCCGAGCGCGGCACGGCGGGCCGCCATCCGATCGCAACGCACGGGCCCTGAAGCCGCGCACGGCGCTCCGCACTCGCCGAGGAGGTCGCACCTCCGGCCGGCCGTGATCCCCCCTGCTGGCACGATCCCCCTGGACAGCAGCACCACGACGGCCGTACGGGTGTCCCCTCGGCGTCCCCTCGCGACGGAGAGCTGCACCCAAGCGTGATCAGTCGGATACGTCACGTCAATGGGTTGTCGGAAATTCGGAATGGTTGCGTCAGGTTTCGGCCGGTGATCGTTGCGGCGGCCGCGCCCCTGGTCGGCCCGCTGATCGCGCGCCGCACCTACTGCGCGAGCGCCGCCCAGTCCACGCCCGCGAACGGGTCCGCAGGCCGGGCGTCCGCCCCGATCTCGCACCACACCCGCTTGCCCGAGCCGTCCGGGTACCAGCCCCAGCGCTCGCAGAGCAGCTCGACCAGCTCCAGGCCGCGCCCGTTGGTGGCGTCGGCGTCCGCGCCCGCGTGCCGGGGGGCGGGCGCCACCTGGCTGGCGTCCGCGACCTCCACCCGCAGCGGGACGGCCGGCGCCGGGGCGCCCGCCGGGGCGGCGCAGTCCACCGGCAGGCACAGCCGCAGGACCGCCGGACAGCCGGTGTGCACCACGGCGTTGGTCACCAGCTCGGAGACCACCAGCACCACCGTCTCGGCCATCGGCGCGTCCGGGTCGACCCCGTGGTTCAACAGCCGCGAGCGCACCCACCTGCGGGCCCGGCCCACCTCGGCGGGATCCGCCTGCACCGCCAGCTGTACCTGAAGAACCTGCACCGCTCCACCACCCGCACTCGCAGTTCGGCCATCGTCCCGTCGGGCCGGTTCGGCCGGCCGGCAGGGCCCTCGCACGTCCCACCCGGTGCTGGCCGCGACACGAATACGCCTCAGGATGAGCGGGCGGACGGACCGCAGCAAGCGCTTCGGGCATATTCCAGCGATCGGGGGACAGGGCAGTGCATACTGTCCCGTTCACTCTGGCGAACCTCGCACCGACGCTCGGCCGGACCGCGGCCGACCACGCCGGACCGGCAGTGGCGAACCTACCGCCGCGCACCCCCGACACCCGGCCCGCCACTCGCGAACCACCCGTGCGACATATGTCCGACCACTCTCGAACAGCGGCATCGGCGGACGGTTGCACGAACCGAACGTCCCACCATGTGACGATCCGAAACTCGGCGCTCCCTTGTTCCGGGATTCCTCCCGCCGCCCGACGGCCGCAAGATACCGTTGAGTAAGCCAGCGGACCCCGGTCAGGAGGGTGGTGTGCGATGGCCGCCCACGGCCCGATGGCCACCCCGGACCGCGGCGCCGCGACGGCCCCGGACGCCGTCCCCCGCTGGGACGAGCAGCTCCAGCGGCGCCTCGCCCGCGGCGAGGAGACCGCGCTCGGCGAACTCTACGACCGGCTCGCCCCGATGGTGCACGGGCTCGCCGGACGGATACTGGCCGACCAGGCGGCCGCCGCCCAGCTCACCCGCGAGGTCTTCGCCCACGTGTGGGAGCACCCCGAGGCCTTCGACCCCGCCCAGGGCTCGCTGCGCTCCTGGCTCGGCGCCCTCACCCACCGCCGCGCCGTCGACCGGCTGCGCCTGCGCCGGGCCGCCGAACCGGGCGCCGGCGCCGGGTCCGCCGAGGACGAGATCCGCGAGGTCGCCACCGCCGCGCGCATGCAGTACGTGGTCGACTCCCTCCCCCACAGCCTGCGTGAGACCATCGCCGTGACCTACTACGACGGCCGCACCTACCAGGAGACGGCCCGCCGACTCGGCATCAGCGAGCAGGCCGCCAAGCAGCGGATGCGGCTCGGCCTGGAGCTGCTCGCCACCGAACTGGCCGAGGAGCGCGCCCGCCACTGCCGCGCGGGCGCGGTGGACGGGGCCTGCGGCCGGAGCGCACAGGACGGGGACGGGGGCACGTGACGACCACCGGGGAGCAGCACGACGCCCTGCGCTCGCTGCTCGGCGCCTGGGCCCTCGGCGCCTGCCCGCCCGCCGAGGCCGCCGGACTCGAACTCCACCTGCGCGCCTGCCCGGAGTGCGCCGAGGAGGCCGCGCGGCTGCGCGAGGCGGCCGGCTGGCTCGCCGTGGACGAGCCGCTCGACCAGCCGGGCCCGCTGCGCCAGCAGGTGATCGACTGGTGCCTGGCCCGCCGTCCGGCCGAACTGCCCGTCCCCGCCTGGGGAGTTCCGTACGCGGCGGAGACCGCGAAGCTCGACGCGCTGCTGCGCGACCTCGGCCCGGAGGAGTGGCAGGAGGTCGCCGAACTCCCGTGGCACGGCGGCACCGAGTACCTGCGCCCGGCCGAGGTGCTGTGCCACCTGACCGCCGTGGACGGCTACGTGGCGCTCGCCCTCGGCCTGCCGGACCCGGTGCCGGCCCCGCCGGGCACCGCCGCCGCGCCGGTCGAGCGCCGGGTGCCGCCGCAGGAGCCGGACGCCGGGCCGCGGCCGCCCAGGGTGGCACCGCAGGGCGGCCGGTACGCCGGGATCACCGCGCGCACCGCGCGGCTGCTCGCCGGGGCGGCCGGCGCTCCGCCGCAGTCGGTGCGGGCCCGCTGGCGCCAGCAGACCCACGACCTGGTGCGCACCGCCGCCCTCACCCCGCAGGGCAACACCCCGGTGGACTTCGGCTTCGCCGCCGTCCCGCTGCGCGACGCGTTCGTGGACCGCGCCTTCGAGTGCTTCGTGCACGGCGAGGACGTGGCCCGCGCGGTGGCCTACCCGTACGACCCGCCCGCGCCGCAGCACCTGCGGCAGATGGTGGAGCTGGCGGTCCGGATGGTCCCGCACGCGCTGGCCGGGCTGCGGGCCGCCCAGCCGGCCGGGGCACCGGCGCCGGCAGCGGACGGGCGGGGCGGGCGGCGGCTGCGGCTGGTGATCGACGGTCCGGCGGCCGGCGAGTGGCTGATCCCGCTGGACGGCCCGGGCGACGGCCGGGCGCACGCCCCGCGGGGCGGCGAGCCGGGCGGGGCGCCGGTGGCGTCGATGGTGCTGGACGGGCTGGAGTTCTGCCAGCTGGCCGCCGCGCACCGCGATCCGGAGCGGGTGCCGGTCGGCGAGCACGGCGACCGCGCCGCGATCCGCGAGGTGCTGCACGCGGTGCCGCTGCTGTCGCGGCCCTGACACCGTACGGCGCTACGCGAAGACGACCGTCCGGCTGCCGTTGAGCAGCACGCGGTGCTCGCTGTGCCACTTGACCGCGCGGGCCAGCGCCTGGCACTCGACGTCCCGGCCGAGCGCGACCAGCTGGTCCGGGGTGATGTCGTGGGTCACCCGGGCGACCTCCTGCTCGATGATCGGGCCCTCGTCCAGGTCGGCGGTGACGTAGTGCGCGGTGGCGCCGATCAGCTTCACGCCGCGGGCGTGCGCCTGGTGGTAGGGCTTGGCGCCCTTGAAGCTCGGCAGGAACGAGTGGTGGATGTTGATCACCCGGCCGGACAGCGCCTTGCACAGGTCGTCCGAGAGCACCTGCATGTAGCGCGCCAGCACGACGAGTTCGACGTTCTCGCGCTCCACCAGGTCGAGCAGCTGCCGCTCGGCGTCGGCCTTGGTGTCCCGGGTGACGGGGATGTGGTGGAAGGGGATGCCGAATCCCTCGGTGAGGTCGCGGAAGTCGGTGTGGTTGGAGACCACCGCGGCGATCTCCACCGGCAGCGCGCCGATCCGGCTGCGGAACAGCAGGTCGTTGAGGCAGTGCCCGAACTTGCTGACCATGAGGACGATCCGCATCCGCTCCTCGGTCGGGTGGATCTGCCACTCCATCCCGAACGAGGCGCCGATCGCGGCGAAGCTGGCCCGCAGCTTGTCCGCGGTGACCGGCTCGGCGGCCGAGAAGTGCACCCGCATGAAGAACAGGCCGCTCTCCCCGTCCCCGAACTGCTGGCTGTCGATGATGTTGCAGCCGGTCATGAAGAGGTAGCTGGAGACCGCGTGGACGATGCCCTGCTTGTCGGGGCAGGACAGCGTGAGGACGTACTGGGCACTGGCCGGCTGCTGTTCCACGTGGGGGTATCCCGTCCTAAGGTCGTGCGTTTCCTGAATGGTCCAGCGTGTCACATCCTGGACAGCGCCCGTCCCGGTGCCCGTACTGCGGGACGGCACCGCCCGCCCCGCAGGACGGGCCCGTGGTGCTCCCGGGCTCAGACCGAGGTCAGGATCCGCAGCACGTCCAGCGACTTGGGCGCCGCGTCCGGGTCGTCCCCGTCGTTGACCGCCAGCAGCACGTGTGCCTCGCGTGCGGCCCGGACGGCCTCGGGCCAGCCGGGGTGGCCGACGTAGGCGGTGGCCGGGGCGTCCGCGCCGACCTCGTGCAGCAGGCTGACCACCCGCAGCACGGCGACGTCCACCAGGGCGGCCTCGGCCGCGTCGCGGAAGATCGCGCCGACGTACTTCTCGGCGGACCAGCGGTCCAGCCAGGTGTCCTCCACCAGGCGGTAGACGGCGTCGGTCACGTCCCCGTACCCCTCCCGGCCGGTCAGCCAGGCCTCCTGCTGGAAGGCGGGGTCGGACAGCATGTGCAGGGCCGAGCGCAGTCGGGC
Organism: Streptomyces sp. SP17BM10; assembly: GCF_036322405.1. Taxonomy (NCBI): domain Bacteria; kingdom Bacillati; phylum Actinomycetota; class Actinomycetes; order Kitasatosporales; family Streptomycetaceae; genus Streptomyces; species Streptomyces sp. SP17BM10. Next base: position 191,900 of record NZ_JAQYXB010000684.1, read on the forward strand.
TCGCCAGCGCCACCAGGGCAGGTCGTTGAGCGGCATGCCGTCCATCGTGCTGGAGCGGTGGCCCGGACGAGAAGGGTTTCGGGCGGACCGGTGCGAAGAATCTGTGCTGGCGGACATGGGGAAGGATCGTACGTTCCCGTGCTGTTCGTGCTCCACTCGCGGGATCTACACGCGTTCCCGTCGGGAGTTCGACATCCGTTTTCCGGTTGTTCACACTTCGGCTCTCTCGGCTTGTGGCACCGGGGCTTGGCTTGCTCCGGTGCGCCGGAGGGCGCCCCAGAGAGGGAAGACCGATGACCCGCCGTAGGGAAGCCTCCCAGGCCCGGAACCAGATCGCGCGACGCCGCCCGATCGCCGCCGCCGCGACCGCCGCGGCCCTGCTCCCCACCCTCTTCACGACCTCCGCGTGCGGCGGACCGGCCGATGCCACGACCGGCTCCGACCTCACCGTCATGACCTGGGCGCCGGCCGGCACCGGCTCGGCCGACCGGCCCGGCATGACGGCGCTCGCCGAGGCCATCGGACGCGACGTGAACAACAAGGGCGGGTTAAACGGACGACGGCTGCGGGTGCTCACCTGCAACGAGCACAACGACGCCGCCGGCGCCAAGGCGTGCGCGCAGCAGGCGGTGGACAACAAGGCGGTCGCCGTCATCGGCTCCTCCAGCCAGTGGGGCGACGCCTTCATGCCCGTCCTGGAGCGGGCCGGGATCCCGCTGATCGGCGGCTACGGCCTCTCCCAGCCGGAGTTCAGCAGCCCGCTGTCCTACCCGGTGGACGGCGGCATGCCCGCGCTGATCGGCGGCAGCGGCCGCCAGCTGGTCGACGCCGGCTGCAAGAACGTTTCGCTGGTCCGCCCGGACACCCCGGCCGGCGACAACCTGCTCGGCTACCTGGCCAACGCGCTCAAGCCGGCCGGGCTCAAGCTGCTCGACGTCAAGGCACCCGAGAAGTCCAACGACTACACGCCGGTGGTGCGCAAGGCGATCGGCAAGGACGAGCCCGGGAACTGCATCACCATCGCGCTCGGCGCCGAGCCGACCGGCAACCTGCTGGACGCCTACCGGCGGCAGGGCCCGAAGAACACCAGGATCGCCTCGGTGATCGGCAGCGTGCAGCAGTCGGTGGTCGACTCCACCGGCGGCGACAACGGCCCGCTCGGCGGCGCGTTCGTCACCAGCTGGTACCCGCCGGAATCGGCCAAGGTGTGGGACGGGCTGCGCGACGTCGTGCGCGCCGACCCCAGCGGCGGCCGGACCATCGACGTGTCCGACCCCGGCGTGGAGACCACCTGGGTCGCCTACGAGGTGTTCCGCGTCCTCTCCGACAAGCTGACCTCGGCCGGCAAGACGGTCGACGCGAAGACGATCACCGCCCTGCTGGACAGCGGCGAGGGCATCGACGTCGGCCTCACCCCGCCGCTCAGCTGGGGCACCACCAACATGCTGCCCAGCACCGAGTCCCCGCGGCTGGTGAACACCTGGGTGACCTACCAGGTGGTGAAGGGCGGCCGGATGACCCTGCAGCAGCCGGGCTTCGTCGATGTCCGCTGGGTGCTCACGGGCAGCAAGCCCCCGGCGTGACGGCGTGCGGGCCGCCCTCGTGGAACGTGGGCGGCCCGCCCCTGCGGCGCCCTCCTACAGGTCGCCGTCGCTGCGGCTCGGCAGGCCGGTCTGCGTCGCTATCGCGTTCCAGAGCGTGGAGGCCTGCTTCTTGGCGTTCGTCGCCGTGCCGCTGGCCGTGACCGCGTTCTTGTAGTGCTGGTTGTCCGTCTTGCCGCACGCGCCCGGGGCCTGCGAGTCCGAGGCCCAGGCCGCGTACTCGTCGTCCGCCTGCGCGGAGGCCGTCCAGGCCGCGTTGAGCTGCTCGACCAGCGCCGCACCGCCGGGCAGCTTGTCGGTCTTCAGCTGGCCGAGCTTGGTCTGCAGCTCGCGCCGCTTGCCGGCCGCGGCGGTCAGCGCCTGCTGCGACTCCGGCAGCTGGTTGCACTTCTGCACGGCGCCCACGGCGTTCACCACCGCCGAGCGGCTGTCGCTCGCCGTGCCCAGCAGGTCCGACAGCGGCTGCGCCTGCGCCTTGGCCTCCGGGTCGACGGGGGCCGCCGAGCCGCTCGCGCTCGCCGAACCGCTCGAGGCGCTGCCCGCCGAGGCCGCCGGCGGGGTCTTCTTCTTGTCGCCGCTCGTGTTGTCGTCACCGCCGCTCATCAGCACCGCGACGAGGATCCCGGCCGCGGCGCAGCCGGCCACCACGCCACCGATGATCAGCTTCGAGGACGGGCGTGCGCCACCGCGCTCCTCGCGGACCGGCACGGCGGTGGTCTGGTACTCGGCGCCGCCGTAGCCGGGCTGGACCGGCTGCGGGTGGGCGGCCGGCGGGGGGCCCTGGTGGCCGTAGCCCTGGTCCGGCTGCGGTGCGTATCCGGGCGCCTGCTGCGGGTAGCCGGGGGCGGCCGGGTAGCCGCCGGCGTGCGGGTCCACGGCCGGGTACGGCGGGAGGTGCTGGGTCTCGGGCGCCGGGGCACCCTGCTGGTAGCCCTGGACGCCGGGGGCGGGTGCGCCGCCCCACGGCGCGCCCTGGGCCGGCACGGCCTGCGTCGGCAGCGCGTGCCCGCCCTCGCCCAGGTACTCCGGCTGCCCGGACGGCTGCCCCACCGGTGGCATCTGCTGGCCCGGGGCGCCCTGTGGCTGGCCGGGCTGGCCGCCCTGCTGCTGGCCGGGCTCCGGGCGGAACAGGTCGTCCAGGTTGAAGTCACCCGAGTTGGGGTACGAGCGGCGCTGGCTCAACGCGATTCCTCACCTGTGCACGACCGCGCGCTGACGGCGGACCACATCTCGTCGGTTCTTGGGAGCATCACAGTTCCTTGGACGTCGCGCCCACGCTACCGGTTCGCCTCACCGGGTGACCACGTGGGCGGGACATCACGATCTGCTCCCCCGCGGGGGCCGATCCGCTCAGGCGGCCTCCGCGTCCGCCCTGGCGTGGAACTCGCGGACCACCCGCTGCTCCCGGTAGGGCTCCAGCCGGCGCCGGAACTCGTCCAGGTACTCCACGCCCCGGTTGGACCGCAGCCCGCTCAGCAGCCGGACCGCCTGCGCGCCCGTCTCGCAGGCGCGCTCGAGGTCCCGCTGCTGCAGCTGCGCCGTGGCCAGCAGGACGAGGTCCACCGCGCGGCGGCGCACGCGCGTGGGCGGGTGCAGGTCGAGCGCCCGGCGGGCGTAGTGCTCGGCCTGGCCGGCCTGTTCCAGGTCCCGGTGGCAGTGGGCCAGCTCGTCGGCGAGGTAGGCGTCGTCGAAGTGGACGATCCAGTCCGGGTCGTCCTCCGGGCGGCGCTTCTCCATCATCTCCAGCGCCTTGGCCGCGACCGCCTCGCACGAGCGGGCGTCCCCGAGCAGCGCGTGGCCGCGGGCCTCGGCGGCGTAGAACATCGCCATCGCCGTCGGGGTGGCCACCGTCCGCGCGCCCTCCTGCGCGGCGCGGGCGAGTTGGGCGATCTCGCGCGGGTTGCCGAGCGTCGCCGCGAGGTGGCTCATCGAGGCCGCGAGGACGTAGCCGCCGTAACCGCGGTCGTCCGCCGCCTGCGCGAGGCGCAGCGCCTGGATGTAGTAGCGCTGGGCGAGTCCGGGCTGTCCGGTGTCCACCGCCATGTAGCCGGCCAGTTCGGTCAACCTCGCCACGGCGGCGAAGAGTTGGCGCCCGGTCTCCTCGCGGTAGGCGCCGCCGAGCAGGCCGGAGACCACCGAGTTGAGGTAGTGGACGACGACCGGGCGCACGTGCCCGCTGCCGAAGCGGTGGTCCAGGTCCACCAGCATCGTCGTGGTCGCCCTGATCGCGGCGACGTCCGTCGGGCCGACCCGCGGGCCGCCGGTGCGCGCCACGACCGGGTCCGGCGGGGTGATCAGCCAGTCCCGGCTGGGCTCCACCAGCGCGGAGGCGGCGACCGTCGCCCCGGTCAGGAAGTCCCGCCGGCCGACGTCGCTGCGCCAGAGCTCGCAGACCTGCTCCAGCGCCGCGCCCAGGGTGGGCGCGAACTGCAGCCCGATGCCGGAGCTGAGGTTCTTGCCGTCCGCCATGCCGATCTCCTCGACCGACACGCTGCGGCCGAGCTTGCGGCCCAGGGCCTCGGCGATCACCGCCGGCGCCTGCCCGCGCGGCTGTTGACCGCGCAGCCACCGGGCGACGGAGGTCTTGTCGTAGCGCAGGTCCAGTCCGTGCTCGGCGCCGCAGAGGTTGACCCTCCGGGCCAGGCCGGCGTTGGAGCAGCTGGCCTCCTGGATCAGTTGCTGCAGACGCTCGTTGGGCTGTCGTGCGACGAGTGGTCTCGCGGCCATTGGGCTTCGCCTCCCCACACCCTCCGGTCCCGGCCGGCGGGCGACGATTCTGCTGATCTGTTGCCGACTGTCCGACCGTCCAAGGAATCTGACACCAGGTTAGCGATCAGCAACGCCAGCGGGATACCCACGGTGACGAACCGCACCCCCCACGCGCCCTGGGGAATGCTCCCGTGCGCCCCCTCTGCGCCCACCCCCGCCCGCCCCAACTCGCTTGAGTCACCGGTTCGGGTGACATTGCCATCATGCGCCCATCCGGGCAAGGCGGGGCCGTAACCAGGCTCACACACGGTAGTTGAGCAGCGCGTGGAAGACATCGCCGACTCCCCCGACCAGGGCAAGAACGCCGGACTGCCCCCGCTGCTCATCGAAGCCGTCAGCTACGCCGAGAACCGCCACTGGGAGGTCGCCCCGGGCGCCTGGCTGATCGACGGCGACGGGCCCGCCCTCTGCTCCTGCGGTGACCCGCGCTGCCCGCTGCCCGGCGCCCATCCGCTCGACGCGGACTGGGCCCGCAAGGCGAGCGCCGGCCCCGGGGCGGTGCGGCGCTGGTGGACCGAACGGCCGCAGGCCTCCATCCTGCTGCCCACCGGCCGTTCGTTCGACGTCCTGGACGTCCCGGAGGTGGCCGGCTGCCTGGCGCTGGCCCGGATGGAGCGGCAGGACCTCCAGCTCGGCCCGGTCGTGGCCGTCCCCGCCTCCCCGGGCCGGATCGGGCGCCGGCTGCACTTCCTGGTGCTGCCCGGGGTCGCGGCCAAGCTCCCGGAGATGCTCCGCAAGCTCGGCTGGCCGCCCGGCCGGCTCGACCTGGTCGCCCGCGGCGAGGGGGACTGGACGGTCGCCCCGCCGTCCCGGGTCGGCAGCACCGGGTACGCCCAGTGGGCCCGCTCCCCCTCGGCGCTCAACCGCTGGCTCCCGGACGCCGCGGAGCTGATCAGCCCGCTGGCGTACGCGTGCGGGCGCGAGGCCCCCTCGGCCCGCCCGCAGCACGCCCAGCCGGCGGCGGTGCACTGAGGGCCCGTCGTCGGACCCCCGCCCGCCGTCGTGCGCCGGAGGGACGTCCGGCCGGGCCGTCCGGCCGAGCCGGATTCACCCTCCCCCGGACAGCCGCCCTGCGCCTATCGGGTGAGGGCGTGCGCCGCGCGACACAACGCGCGCTCGTGACGGGCCTTGTCTCCCACCGGAGACGGGGCCCGTCATACGCATGTGCGGATAAGACTCCGGTCTACCCGCTGGTCAACCGGACAAGCCCCTCGTACGAGTGACAGCGCTCAAGGATTGCCATGATCGGCCGAGGGGAGAAATCCGGTGCGAGGGGACGCCGAAAGGGACGCTCGGACGGGGAAGCCGGGCGGGGCGGTACGGAGGGGAAACGGGAGGGACGGAGGGGACGGGAGGGAAGAGGGGGACCGGGGAGGACGGAAGGGCCCGCTGCACGGGGAGCAGCGGGCCCTCTTCGTCGTGTGCGACCTCTTCATGACCTCGGACGGACCCGTGCCGCGGTGTGCCGCCGTGTGCCCTCGCGTGCGCCGTCGTGCGCCGCCCGCGACCGGGGGGGCGGGCAGCCCCGGTCCGGCGGCTCAGGCCTGGGCGACGAACACGTGCTGGGCGATGTCCTTGCCCAGTTCCGCGGCGTCCTCGCCGGTGCCCACCAGGACGCCGCCGACGCCGGGGCTCACCATGACCGTCGAGCCCGGCCGGACGCCCGCCCGGCGCAGCGTGCGCATCAGGCCCTCGTCGGTCTGGATCGGCTCGCCGATCCGGCGGACCACCACGCTGACGCCCTCCTCGCCCGGCTTGACCGAGTCGAGCTGGACCAGCGCGGCGTCGAAGCCCTCGCCCTCGGCCTTGGCGTCGCCGAGCTCGTCGAGGCCCGGGATCGGGTTGCCGTACGGGGACTGGGTCGGGTGGCCGAGCATGGCGAGCACCTTGCGCTCGACCGTCTCGCTCATGACGTGCTCCCAGCGGCACGCCTCCTCGTGCACCTGCTCCCACTCCAGGCCGATCACGTCGACCAGCAGGCACTCGGCGATGCGGTGCTTGCGCATGACGCGCACCGCGAGCCGGCGGCCCTCCTCGGTGAGCTCCAGGTGGCGGTCGCCGGCGACCTGGAGGAGCCCGTCGCGCTCCATCCGGCCGACCGTCTGGCTGACGGTGGGGCCGCTCTGCTCCAGACGCTCGGCGATCCGGGCGCGCATCGGGACGATGCCTTCCTCCTCCAGCTCCAGGATGGTGCGAAGGTACATCTCAGTGGTGTCGATCAGCCCAGACATCGCCGCTGGCTCCGTTCTTCGGTGTCCTCACCGCCAATTCTGACGTACCGGGCCGACAACCGGGCCCGCCCAGGGGCTTCCGGTACCGGTTTTCGTTCCTGTTGACAGCGGTGCGGCCGAGGCACCACCGTGCTCGCCGTAGCTTTCTCCACTGGCGGCCCGGGGCACCCCGGCCGCCCCACCCGGGCCGGCTCCCTCACCGGCAGAGAGCGGAGGCACCAGATGAACGACCTGGTCGGCCGGTACTTCGACGCCGCGATCGCCCATCTCCAGCGGGTCCGCGAGGAGGAGGCCGAGCCGATCGAGGCCGCCGCCACGCTGCTCGCCGAGGCGGTCGCCGAGGGCCGCCGGGTCTTCACCTTCGGTGCCGGGCACTCCTCGCTGCCGGCGCAGGACGTGGTCTACCGGGCCGGCGGCCTGGTGCCGGTCAACCTGCTGAACGTGCCCGGGATGGCCGGGGTGACGGTGATGCCCGCGCCGCTGGCCAGCGCCCTGGAGCGGGTGTCCGGGCTGGCCACGACGAGCCTGGACCTCACCCCGGCGACGGCGGGCGACGTGCTCTTCGTGATCTCGCTGTCCGGGCGCCAGGTGATGCCGGTCGAGCTGGCCCGGTACGCGCGCGACCGCGGGCTGAAGGTGATCGGGGTCACCTCGCTCGCGTACCCGGGCGAGGTGCCCTCGGCGCACCCGTCGGGGACGTACCTGAAGGACAACTGCGACGTCGTGCTGGACAGCAAGATCGCGGTCGGAGACGGCGAGCTGACCCACCCCGGCGCCCGGACGACGTTCGGCCCGGTCTCCACGATCGTCACCAGCGCCCTGATGCAGGCCGTGGTCGCCTCCGCGGTGGGCCGCCTGGCGCAGGCGGCGGAGGCCGGCGAGGCGCAGGCGCCGCCGCTGTTCCGCTCGGGCAACGTGCCGGGCGGGACGGAGTGGAACGACCGGCAGATGAGCGACAACGCGGAGCGGATCTTCTACACCTACTGAGCCCGGCCGCCCGCCGGACAACCACCGGGGGGTTCCCGGCCATTGCGGGCCGGGCGGCCGGGCGGCAGGCGTACCGGGGAGCCCGCCGGGGCAGGGAAGCGGTGCGACCGGAGCGACGGGTGGGGGCCGAACATGGCGTCTGGTGCGGGGCGTACCGGGTGGGTGCGGGAGCGCGACCTCCTGCCCGACCTCTTCTGGGCCGCCGACTCCGCCTCGCTGCGCGGCCAGCACCGCTCGGTGGTGCTCTCCGCGTGGGAGCTGGTCCTCCTGCTCGTCGCCGCCGCGACCGGCTCCGCCGACGGCGAGGCGTGGGCCTGGCCGGCCGCCGTCGCCTACCTCGGCGCTATCGGCTTCGCCGTGGTGATCGGCCGGCAGAACCCGCAGGGCCTCTGGTACGAGGGCCGGGCCGCCGCCGAGTCGGTGAAGACGCTCGCCTGGAAGTTCGCCGTCCGGGCCGACGCCTACCAGCCGCCGCCGCGCGCCCTGCCGGACGCCGAGGGCCTGTACCGCTTCCAGCTCGGCCGGGTGCTGGGCGCCTTCCGCGGCGGCCCGGCGGTCGCGCCGCGGCCGGGCGCGGGCACCGGCCCGGAGCCCGGCGGGATCACCGACGCGATGCGCGACCTGCGCGCGCAGCCGCTGGCCGTGCGCCGCGAGGTGTACCTGCGCGAGCGGATCGAGGTGCAGTACGCGTGGTACCGCTCGAAGTCCCGGTACTGCGCCCGGGCCGGCTTCTGGACCGGCGTGCTCGGCGTGGTGCTGCCCGCGCTCGGGCTGGTGCTCGCGGTGCTGCGGGCGCTCGGCGCGTTCAGCTACGACGCGCTCGGCACGGTCTCGGCGGTGGCCGCGTCCGTCGCCGCGTGGGCGCAGCTGCGCCAGTACCGGCCGCTGGCCGCGGCGTACGGCCTCGCGGCCGACGAGCTCGACCAGATCCGGCGCCAACTGACGGCGCTGGACCTGGAGTCGGCGGACGCCGAGGAGATCTGGGCCCGGCTGGCCCGGGACGCCGAGGACGCGGTGTCCCGGGAGCACACCACCTGGCAGGCCCGCCGGGAGATCCGCACCACCACCGACCGGTGACCGTCAGCCGGGGACACTCAGGAGGCAGGCGCGTGGCGTTACGAATGGTCAAGGCCCCGGGCGGACGCGCGCTCGCCGTGGAGTCCCTGGGCGATCCGCGCGGCCGTCCGGTGTTCCTGCTGCACGGCATGCCCGGCAGCCGGGTCGGCCCGCACCCGCGCAGCACCGTGCTGTACCGGCTGGGGGTGCGGCTGATCTCCTACGACCGGCCCGGGTACGGCGATTCGACCCGGCAGGTCGGGCGGCGGGTGAGCGCGGCCGCGGCCGACGTGCGGACCATCGCGGACGACCTCGGTCTGGAGGGCTTCGCGGTGCTGGGCCGCTCCGGCGGCGGCCCGCACGCGCTGGCCTGCGCGGCGCTGCTGCCGGAGCGGGTGAGCCGGGTGGCGGTGCTGGTGGGCCTCGCGCCGCGCAACGCGACCGGCCTGGACTGGTACGCGGGGATGACCCCCTCGAACGTCCGCGCCTACCGGGAGGCCGAGCGCGGCCACGACCGGATCGCGGACACGATGGAGTTCCGCTCCCGCCAGATCAAGGACGACCCGGTGCGGCTGCTGAACGGCCTGCGGCCCGAACTGTCGCCCGCCGACCGGATGGTGGTGGCCGACAGCGGGCTGCGCCGGATGCTGCAGAGCAACTACCGGGAGGCGTTCCGGCACGGCGCGGACGGCTGGATCGACGACGTGCTCGCGTTCACCGCCGACTGGGGCTTCAAGTGCGAGGACATCGCGGTGCCGACCTGGCTGTGGCACGGCGCGGACGACCAGTTCTCGCCGGTCGAGCACTCCCGCTGGCTGGCCGACCACATTCCGGGCGCCGAGCTCTTCCTCGAGCCCGGCGCCGCGCACTTCGGCGCCTTCCGGGTGCTGACCACCGCCCTGGCCTGGGCGGCCGGCTAGGGCCTCAGTCCTTCACCGGCGTCAGGGGCTCGCCCCCGGCCAGCACGGCGAGGATGTTGTCGACCGCCAGCCCGCCCATCGCCTGCCGGGTGCGGACGGTCGCGCTGCCGAGATGCGGGGCCAGCACGGCGCGCTCCTGGGCGAGCAGGGCGGACGGCACCGCGGGCTCGTGCTCGAAGTTGTCGACGGCGGCGGCGAACAGCGCGCCGGTCTCCAGGGCGGCCGCCAGTGCCTCCTCGTCGACCACGCCCGCCGTCATGCTCACCACGACGGCCCCGCGGGGCAGTTGCGCGAGCCGCCGGGCGTCCAGCAGGTGCCGGGTGGCCGCGCTGAGCGGGCAGGTGACGACCAGCACCGTGGACGTCGCGAGCAGCTCGTCCAGCGGCTTCCAGTCCGCGCCCTCGGCCCGCTCCGGCGGCAGTTCGCTCCGGTTGTGGTAGCTCACGGGCATGTCGAAGCCGCGCGCCCGCCGGGCGACGGCCTGCCCGATCCGGCCCATGCCGAGGATGCCGAGCGGGGTGCCGGACAGCTCCATGCCGAGCAGGAAGTTCGGCGCCCACACCCACGGCTGCCCGGAGCGCAGCAGCCGTTCGCCCTCGCCGAGCCGGCGGGTGGCGGCGAGCAGCAGCGCCCAGGCCATGTCGGCGGTGGCGGTGGTGAGCACGCCGGGGGTGTTGGTGACCAGCACCCCTCGTTCCGCGCAGGCCGCCACGTCGACGTTGTGGTAGCCGACGGCGTGGTTGGCGACGATCCGCAGCCGCGGCCCGGCGGCGTCCAGGAACTCGACGTCCACCCGGTCGTCCAGGGTGGTGAGGACGGCCCGGCGGCCGGGCAGGGCGGCCAGCAGCTCCGCCCGGGGCATCGACCGGTCCCGGTCGTGGCAGGTGACGACGTGGTGCGCGGTGAGCCGTTCGATCACGCCGGGCGCGAGGCGGCGGGTGACCAGGACCGGGGGCGGGAGCTCACTCATGGTCCCGCAGCGTACCCCCGGCCCCTGAACAGCCCTGTGAACAGCCCCCTGAGCGTCCCCGAACGCCTCACACCGGCTGCGGCTCCAGGTCCCGGTTGATCCGCTTCCAGCCCCGCGCCGACACCGTGTTGGGGTGCTCCTCGCCGAACTGCCGGATCAGCTCGGCGATCGAGCGGGCCCGCAGTTCGGCCGCCTGGCCGTGCCGGCCGGCCGCCCGCACGGTGATCGCCAGGTTGGCCTCGCAGGCGACGGCGTCCGGGTGCCGGGGGGTGTAGCGGGCGCACAGGCCCTCGTAGGCGGCGCGGCCCAGCTCCTCGGCGCGCTGGATCTGCCCGTCGTCGCCGTAGGCGTTGGCCAGGTTGATCATCGCGTTGAGGGTGTACGGGTGGTCCGGCCCGACCGACCGGGTGAGCCCGTCGACGGTGGCCCGGCCGCGCTCGATGGCGCCCGGGACGTCGCCGCTGCCGCGCAGGTAGATGCCGAGGTTGTTGGCACAGGCCAGGGTGAACGGGTGCTCGTCGCCGAACAGCCGCCGGTGACCCTCGAACACGGTGGCGCACAGGTCCCGGGCGGTCTCCTTGTCGCCGGAGGCGCTGTGGTCGGCCGCCAGGTTGAGCGCGCAGGCGAGCGCGTCGGGCGCGTCGGCGCCGTAGCGCTCCAGGTAGCGCTCGTAGGTCTCCTTGGTGATCCGGCGGGCCTCGGCGAGCTGGCCGATCCGGCGCAGCGAGACGGCCAGCGACTTGGCGTTGCGCAGGTTCTCCGGCAGGTCGGGGTCGAGGACGTCGCCGAGGTCGGCGGTGACTTCCTGGAGGAGCTCCACCGAGCCCTGGTAGTCGCCGAGTTCGCGCAGGTCGCGGGCGAGGTTGGACTTGGTGGACAGGGTGTACGGGTGTTTGGGCCCGAGGACGGCGGTGCGCCGGTCGAGGGTCTCCTGATCGAGTTCACGGGCGAGTTCGCTCTCGCCGACGAGCCGGTAGTCGATCGCCAGGTTGTTGGCCATGGCGAGGGTGCGCGGGTGGTCGTCGCCGAACAGCTCGCGGAACTGGGAGAGGATCTCGCGGTCGAGTTCCAGGGCGGCCTGGAAGCGGCCGAGGGCCCGGCGGTCGGCGCCGAGCGAGCCGGCCGTCATCAGGGTGTAGGCGTGGTGCTCGCCGAGCAGGCCGCGCTGGCGCTCCAGGGTGTCCTCGTCCAGGGCCAGGGCCTCGGCGTAGTTGCCCTGGGAGCGCAGGACGTTGGCGAGCTGGAAGCGCAGCAGGAGGGTCTGCCGGTCGCCCTCGCCGAGCTTGCGGGTCCACTCGGTGTCGAGGGCGTGGCCGAGGTCGCGGGCGCGGTCGAGCTCGCCGCGCTTCCACAGGTAGCGGACGCGGTCGATGAGCAGCTGGCGGGTGTCGGCCTCGTCGCAGTTGTGCGCCTTGGAGGGCGACAGGTGGGGCCAGATCTCGTCGAAGGCGGGCCAGTTGGCGGGGTCGTCGGTGTCGCCGAGGACGGGCCGGGCGCCGGTGAGGATGCGGTGCACCTCGTGGACGGCGACCTCCTGCTCCTCGTCGGTCATCTCGGCCCGGATCACCGCCTGGACGAGCCGGTGCACCTGGAAGCTGTTGCTGCCGGCGTCCACCTTGGCGAGCGCGTAGCGGCCGATGGCCTGGATGACCTTGCCCAGCATGAACTTGTCGCTGAGGTCGGCGTCGTACTTCACCAGCGCCCGGATCATCTGGTCGCTGTAGAAGAGGTTCATCGAGATCGGCTCGGGCGCGAAGAACGCGCACAGCTGGAGCAGCCGCACGGCGGCCGGGGACTGCTGGCGCAGCCGGCCGATGGAGACGTTCCAGGTGGCGCCGACCGGGGTCGGGTAGTCGGCGGGCCGGGCGACGGCCAGCGCGCGGGCGGCCTCGGCGTGCAGCTGGGTGACGTACGTCTCGACCGGGGTGCCGGTGGTGTCCAGCCACGCGGCGGCGACCTCGACGGCGAGCGGCAGGTCGCCGACGGCTTCGGCGACCCGGTCGGCGTCCGCCCGGGACAGGCCGCGGGCGCGCCGGCACAGGTGCTCCACGCTCTCGCCGCGGGTGAAGACGTCGACCTCCAGGGCCTCGGCGTGCCCGGTCCAGGCCTGGTTGCGGGAGGTGACCAGGATGTGGCCTGAGCCGCCGGGGAAGAAGCGGCGGATCTCGGACGGCTCGTCGGCGTTGTCGAAGATCAGCAGCCAGCGCGGGGTGGGCACGCCGCGGCGCAGCGCCTCGCGGGCGGCCTCGGCGGCTTCGGTGACGGAGTCGCCGACGCGCAGGCCCAGGCGCCGGGCGAGGTCGGCGAGGGCGGGGGCGACGAGCTCGGTCTGCTCGGCGTCGATCCACCACACCAGGTCGTAGTCGGACATGAAGCGGTGGGCGTACTCCAGGGCGACCTGGGTCTTTCCGACGCCGCCGAGCCCGTACAGCGTCTGCGGGGTGGGCAGGACGGCCGCCATGCCGCCGCGCAGCTGGTTGCGCAGCTGCTCCAGGACGGCGGCGCGGCCGGTGAAGGAGGGGTTGCGCGGCGGGACGTCCCACACGGCGGGCTTGCTGCCGGGGAAGCGCGGTCCGCTGCCGTTGGTCTCCGGCAGGACGGCTTCGCCGCGGCCGAGCGCGCGCAGCAGCGTCTGGACGGACTGGGCCTCGTCGCGGCCGACCAGGTCGACCGGGTTGCGGTTGCTGAACGGCGCGGTGAGCCGGACGTCGCCGACCCGGACGGGCACGAGCTGGCGGCGCGTGCCGGACGGGTCGGAGCTGACCACGGACTCCCACAGCGCCCGGGCCTGCGGGGAGCGCTGGTAGGCGGGCGAGAGCACGGCGACCGTCCGGTAGGCGGCGTCGATGCCGCGTTCGGTCTCCTCGCGCGGGTCGGTGCCGGCGCTGAGGTCCCGAGGGAGCACCCGGAAGCCGGCCCGGGTGAGGACGGACTCGATCCAGTCCGCCCACATCCGGTCCTCGGGCACGTACGACAGGTAGAGGTCGGCGGGCACCGAGGGGCGGCGGCGGGTGAACGCGTCGACGTAGCGCAGCCGCACCTCCTCGTCCACCGCCGGCAGGTTGGTGACCCGGCCCTCGGTGATGACGGAGGTCAGGCGCTCGCAGGCGGCGAGCATCGAGGTGGGCGTGCCGGGCTGGTCGCCGAAGGTCGCGAGGATCTCCTCGTAGGCGTAGAACGGCCGGTACGGGATCTCCACCGAGCCCCAGTACTGGGCGAGTTCCTCGCTGCCCAGGCCGGCCGGCAGTCCGTCGAAGCGCACCCGGGCGAGGGCGCGGCCGGCGTCCGCCTTCTCCTTCTCGCCCTCGTCGATGCGCATCGGGACGGGCAGGATGCGGATGCCGCGCTCGCGGTAGCGGTCGTGGATGTGCTGGGCGATCCGGGCCGCGCCGTCGATCGACTGGTCGCTGAGGGTGAAGCAGACGACGAGGTCGTCGGGCATCTGCACGGTGCAGATCTCGGCGATGTCGGACAGGCCGGTGCGGGAGTCGATCAGGACGTAGTCGTAGCGCTTGGCCATGTCGGCCTTGAGGGCGTCGAAGAACTGCCCGCCGTCGAACCGGTCGTAGAAGATGTCCCAGTCCAGGTGGGTGACGGCCTCCGAGTAGTCCCGGTTGAACTGGCCGGCGGAGAGGAAGTCGAGGCTGCCGCCGCGCGGGAACAGGGGCCAGGACAGCGACAGGGCGTGCGGGTGGACGCGGGCGAAGTCCAGGTGCCAGCCCTCGGCGTGCTCGACCGGGCGCAGCGCCTCCTCCCGGTACTCGGCGATCAGGTCCATCATGCCGGTGGTGCCGGCGAGGGAGGCGGGGTCGAGGAAGGGGTGGAAGAACTTGGCCAGGCCGGGCGCCTCCAGGTCCCAGTCGACGGTGAGCACCCGGTAGCCGTTGGCGGCCAGGATCCAGGCCGTGTTGGCGAGCGCCATGGTGCGGCCTGTGCCGCCCTTGTAGGAGTAGAACGTGACGATCCGCCCGCCCCGGTCCTGCTCCTCCGCGCGGCCGCGGGCATCGTGCCGCGCGGCCAGGTCGGCGGCGGTGAGCCCCCCGAGTCGGAGGTTCCTGGTGGTGTTGTCACTCATCTGGGTCCTCCCACGGGCGCCATCCCGTAGCCGGGGTCGTCATCGGGGTCGTCACGGTCTGGACGGTGGTCGTGGTCGAAGGGGTCGGGTTCGCGCCGGAACGCGTCCCGCAGGCTGGGCCGCGGCGCCGGGGGGTCGTCCGGCTCGGCCCGGGTGCGGCTCTCGAAGGCGTACTTGGCCTTCATCGCGGCCCGGGGCAGCGCGTCGTCGAAGTCGTCGAGGGTGGTGAGCCCGGGGGTGCCGGTCGCGCCGAGGAAGCTCGGGCGGCTGGCCCGGCGCGTGATCCGCAGCGTACTGTCGCTCAACTCGCCGATTTCGCCCTCGCGTTCCCGGCACTCCGGGTCGTCCGTGTTCCACGGCTCCAGGACGCTCACCCAGGTGGCGTCCGAGCGGTCGAAGCGCCGGACCAGTTCGCGGCGGCGCTCGTCGCACAGCGCCCACCGGTCCAGCAGGAGCAGGCCGGGCGCGGCGGCCTCGCCGCCGATGATCGCCTCGGCCTCGTCGTCGAACTCGTGCACGGTCGGCTGGAAGCCCAACTGCCGGGCGAGGCGCACCGCGTGCTGGGCGATCGGGGAGCCGGCGGGGCGGTAGGGGTGCCAGTCGGTGCGCTTGGCGCCGTAGTAGTCGGGGCTGCGGTCCTCGGGCAACTCGCCCTGGTGGTAGGAGAGGACGGAGATCCGGAGCTGCTTGGTCGGTGCGGTGACGTTGAACGCGCTGGGCAGGGCGTTGAAGTCCAGCCGCCGCCCGACCGGGATCACCGTCTCCTCGGCGACCTGCACGATCCGGGCCGCCAGCCGGTGCACGGCCAGCTCGTAGGCGGAGCGGAAGTAGGTGAGCTTCATCAGCGCGTACAGGCCCTCGGTGGCGTAGTCCGGCCCGAAGCTCGTGTGGTTGAACTGGAGGTCGCTGGCCACCTTGGGCAGCCGGTAGCGGCTCATCGGCGCCCACAGGACCGGCACGATCCCGCTGGTGCGCTCGGAGTCGAGGTTCGCCGGGTAGACGGGGCGGCGGGTGAAGGCGTGCCACTCCTGGCCGCACGGAACGCTGTTGAAGTACCGCGGCGAGTACAGCGGCACGAACACCCGGCAGTTGGCCAGCTCCTCCGACAGCCGCTCCGCCCACAACTCGCCCTGGTGCATGGACTCGTCCATGAACCCCACCGGCACCCCGGCGGGCGCGGCGGTCAGTTGGAGCACCGCCTCGCACAGGTCGCGGTACAGCTGGCGCACCCAGTGGTTCGGGTCCCCGGCACCGCGCGCGCCCGACCTCGGGGTGTGGGCGTAGGAGAGGAAGAAGTACGGTCGGGTGTCGTCCTCGTCCCAGCCCCGGTCGTTCACACGCGCCTCCCCCGGGCCCGCCGGCAACCTGTTTCCCGCAGCCCCCGTGCGCGGGGGCTTCAGTGTAGGAACGACTGAGGCCCCAATGGAATAGCACAACGACTCGCACGAATTGACATGACCGAAACGACGTGCTGGTCAGCCCTGCCTGAGGGAGTCCAGGTCGATGATCTGATCGGCAGCCGGGAGGCTGACGGTGACCGGAGCGTCGTAGTCGGAGAAGTCCATGGTCAAGCCGTCCGTGGTCCCGTCGATCCGCGACGTCTCGACCCGGACGGGGTGCGCCGGGCCGTCGGTGGCGACGTAACCGTCGAAGCTGCCGTTGGCCTGGCTGATCGACATGATGGACACCACCTTCCGCCCGTTCACCGTGGTGGTGCCCTCGGAGAGGACCTGCCGGTACCAGTCGCCGTCCCCGAAGACGGGCGTGCTCTTGAGGTCGCAGAACGACGTCACCTTCTCCTGCGCGTCCCCCGGCTTCACGCGCAGCCACCGCCCCCTGCCCAACGCGACGGCCTTGTCCCCGCCGGCCTTGGAAAGCAGCCGGTCGTCCTCCTTGAACAGCGTCTGCCCGTGGCCGAGCAGCACCTCGAGCCTGCCCGAGTCCCCGAAGTCGAACGTCCCGGCACAGTCACCGTTCTCGGCCACCGACAGCACGAACGCCGTCCTGTCCCCCGACTCGACCTCACTCCCGGTGATCTTCACCGAGGCCGCCTTCGAGAACACCTTGTGCCCCTCCGCCAGGATCGTCCCCCCGGTCGCCGACTCCAGCCGCTCGGCGGTGGCGGAAGGACTCGAACCGGCAGCGCCGCCCGTCTTCCCGCCGTCCCCACACCCGGCGAGCGCGACCAGGGCCGCGAGGACCCCAGCGCCGACAGCAGCCCGCTTGAAGATCACGATCAACCCTTCACACGACGAACACCCGTGCGGATCCTATGCGCCGAGCCCGCCCGCGCGGCCGGACGGGCCGTGTGCGATGGACGACACCTATCCCCGGTCACGCCGGTACGCGCGGAGGAGCGCGAGGAGGTTGATCACGGTGCTGGCCGGAACGTTCCCCAGGTGGACGAGGACCCGACCGTCGATGACGCTCTCCCCGGGCCGGGCGGAGGGCCAGAGGATCCCGTACCGCCTTCCCTCGGTGCGGAGTTCGACGATCAGCTCGGTGATCTGCCGACTGGTGAGGTGCTTGATCGCCGGGTCGGAGGGGTGGAGCGGGTGGAGGGCGTTCACGCGACACCGTCCAGCTCGAACCAGACGCGCTTGCCGAGCCCCTGCGGCTCCGCACCCCACCGGTGCGTGAGCCCTTCGACCAGCTGGAGCCCTCTCCCGTTCTCGGCGAGGCCGACGGGCTCGCGCTGTTCGGGGAGGGCGGAACTGCGGTCGGCGACGGTCACCCGGAGGGTCCCGCCGACGATGACGACGAGCACGACGGGCGTGGCGGTCCGCCCGTGCCGCCACGCGTTCACGACCAGCTCGACGAGCGCCAGCTCGGCGTCCGCGATGACGGAGGGGCCGTACCCGGCGCGCGCCATCGCGTCGCGCAACGCCTCGCGGGAGACGGTGAGGGAGGGGGAGTTGAGCATGGGGTTACACATGGGGAATCTCCCAGCGGTGCAGTGGAGGGGGCGCACCCGTTGAGTGGGTCGCCGTGAGCCAGTTCGCGATGCGAGTGCTCTGCGGAGCCCGGACAGACGGTACCAACTGCCCTGATTGCGGACGTTACTGACTACCCGTCCGGTGCGCGGTTCACTAAGACTTTAGGGCCAGGAAAGTGAAGTTGGCAACACGCTCTGCACATGCCCCTACACTTTCCGCAAGGATCGCAGTCGCGAGGAAGGCACGTTCCATGGGCTTCAGTTCTGGGATCAGCGAACGACAGCGTCGGCTTGGCGAGGAACTTCGCCGCGCACGCGATGCCGCAGGCCTTCCCGCTTTGGAGATCGGACGCGCGATCGGCGTCAAGGGTCCAGCTGTCAGCCACATCGAGGCTGGCAGGATGGGCCTAAATATTGACCGGCTGAACATCTGGCTCGACCTCTGCAACGTCACGGACCCCGCCTACCGAGCCGGCCTCACGGTCCTGAGCCGGAGCAGCGGCAAGGGTTGGTGGAACGGCTACCGACACCACGTCGTGCCATCCGCGCTCGACCTCGCCGAATTCGAGTCGAACGCCACCAGCCTGGACACCTACGAGACCCTCATGATCCCGGGGCTGCTCCAGACCAAGGGCTACAGCGAAGTCATCCTCGGATACAGCGAGAGGAAGGTCGAGTTCCGCCTCCGACGCCAGGAGCTACTGTCGGGCGTGAACCCGCCCCCGCTCCGCGCAGTGATCCACGAAGCGGCTCTCCACATGATGTTCGGAGGGCCGACCGTCATGCGCGAGCAGTTGGACCACCTGATCGAAATGAGCAAGCAGCCGAACGTGACGATCCAGATCCTCCCGTTCGACTGCACCACATACGCGTCGAGCGAGACACCGTTCATGCTGATCAGCGGTCCTCACGCCCGACTTGGCACAGTTCTGCTCGAACACCCGCATGGCTCGGCCTTCATAGGAGATCCTGAGGCCGTGGCGACATTTGACCGGAAGTTCGATCGGCTGAGGAGCCTGGCCCTTCCTCCCCTGTCCGTCGCCACACCCTCGTCATCAACAGCCCGTCGCGATTCGTTGGGCTTGATCCAGCACGTCCGCTACAAGGTCCAGGGAAGATAGCCATGCACCAGCTCAACTGGCAGAAGTCCAGCTTCAGCGGCGACCAGGCCAACTGCGTCGAGATCGCTTCTTCAGGTGAGCTGGTCCACATCCGCGAATCCGACGACCCCACCGTCATCATCACCACCACCCGCGCCAAGCTCCACGCCTGGCTCCAGGGCGCCAAGGCCGGCGAGTTCGACCACTTCACCGCCTGACCGCCGCCCCGAAGGGCCCCGGCGGCGGCGCCGGGGGCCCTTCGGACACCGTCCGGACGTGTCGGACGGCTGCGGCGCGGGACGTCAGGAGCGGGCGAGGCGGAGGAAGTGTTCGGCGAGGTCCACGGCCTCTCGCAGGGGGATCAGGCGGCAGGTGGCGCTGCCGATGGGGCGGGTGGTGACGGTGGTGGCCGCCGCGAGCACCTGGGCGCCCAGGGTGGCGAAGTGGAGGTCGTCGAGGTCCGGGGCCTTGAACGTCGTCCAGCCCTCCGCGCCGACACAGCGGTACTCGCGCTGCGGGACGTCGGGCATCCGCAGGTCGGCGAGGTGGAAACCGGTGAAGCGGGCGATCGGGACGCCGATGGTCAGGACCCGGGCGTCGAGGTCGTAGAGGCGGCCGAGCGGGGATTCGGGGCCGAGGTGGCAGTTCAGCGGGTGACTCGACGTGATCGCCAGGGCGTGCGGGCCGATGGCCGCCCATGACGTCTGGGGGTGCGCGCTGCGCAGGGCGTCCGGATGCGTGCGGATCGCCTCCGAGAGGGTGCCCATCGTGGGGGACGCCGGGGTGGTGGCCGGGTCGAACCGCGGCATCCGGGAGAGGTAGTCGTCCACGCCCTCCGGGGAGAGGCCGGCGGTCTCGGCCCGGTGGATGCGCGAGGTGGCCGAGTTCTCCGGGGTCGCCGTGTAGGCGACGAGCGTGCCCTCGTGCCCCAGCGCGTCGAGCAGGGCGTCCACCACGGTCGTCGCGCCGCCGGGCACCGGGCCGAGTGCGCGCAGGGACGCCTGGGCGTGGAGCACCATGCCCGGGCGGACGCCGAGTTCGGTGAACTCACGGGCGAGCAGGGCGAGCGGGGCGGCGGCGGCGCTGCCCGCGCGGAATTCGGTGAGGATGACGCTTCCCCGGGGTCGAGGGCCCCGGGGTGAGGGAGCCCCGGGGCGGGTGGATGGTGGTCAGACCGCGGCGCGTTCCCGCCGGGTCCGATCGGCCGCCCGTTCGGCCGCCGCGGGCAGCGGCACGGCCAGCCAGGGGGCCACGGTGGCACGCATGCCGTCGGCGAAGCGCGAGCCGAGCGGCGTCAGCGCGCCCGAACCGGCCAGCCGCTCGACGGCTTCCGCGGTGTACCGCCGCCACAGCGCGAACTCGCGCCGGGCCCGGTCCGCGGCCTCGCCCGGCAGCCCGTCGTACGCGAGCGTGCGGGTGCCCCAGTACTCCGTGACCGCCAGGTGGGCGTACGTTCCCTGGAGCAGGCCCTCCAGCGGCCGGGGGTCGGGCCGCCAGGGCGCGAAGTACAGCGTGTCGTCGCCTCGGTCGTACAGGTCCGTGAGGTCGAGCACCGCGCCCAACTTCACGTGCTGGAACTCGTGGGCCAGCAGGAGGGCGAGCGTCGGCGCCGTCGCCGGGCGGGCGATGCCCACCGCGCCGAAGGCCTGCCGCGCCGCCGAGCTGATGTCCCGGCCCGCGGGGCCCGGCCGCAACGGGGTCACCGTCGTGAGGCCGGCCCGGATGCCCTCCGCGTACCCGGGCAGGTCCCGCCCGAGCAGCTCCCAGGCCTCGCGCAACGCGCCCGTCCAGTCGAGGAGTTCGCCGTTCGAAAGCCGCTCCGACACCGCGTGGGCGTGGCTGTCGCGCAGCGGGTCGACATCCTCCAGCGCGACCTCCCAGCCGCCCGCCAGCCGGACGAGCCGCAGCGGCTCGTCCAGCGACGAGAGGACGGACCCGTCCGACGCGCGAACCGTGAAACCGTCCGCCGTACCCGTCACGACGGCCTCGCCGTCCGGGAGGGCGAGGCGCCCGAGCGTCGGCAGGTGCAGCCACCCGCCGCGCACCGGCACGGCCACCGCGTCGCCCCGGCCGGCCCGCACCGCGGCGGCCGCGGCGAGCGCGGCCAGCGGCCCGAGCCCGGTGCCGAGGTCCCCGGCGAGGCGCCGGGCGGCCCAGGCGCGCGCGTACGGATGGGCGAGGACGGCGTCGACGGCCGCGGGGGCGGCCACGTCCAGCGCGGCGAGCAGGGACCACGCCTCGGGCCGCCCCTGTCCGGAGGCGTCCCAGGCGGCGGCCAGCATCGCCCGGGTGAGGGCGAGTTGGGAGCGGCCGAGGGCGCGGACGGTGTCCGCGCTCCCGTAGCCGCGGGCGAGCTCGTCGAGCTGGTGGTCGGCGAGCGCCGCCGGCACGACCGGCGCGGCGCTCCGGGCGGGGACGGCCACCGTGCCGCCGTACGCCGCCACGCCGTTGATGAGCGCCATGAGGTCCCCGCAGTAGACGGAGGGATTGTCGAAGCCGCCTCCCCCATCGTCGCTCCGATAGCGGTGGGCGTACAGACCGCCTCCGCAACTCCGCACGACGGGGCAGGCGCGGCAGGTGCCGGAGAGGCCGGCGAGACCGGACTGGCGGGCCACGATGCCGGGGTGCCCGGCGAGGTCGTCGAGGCTGTGGTCGAAGACGTTCAGCCCGGTGGCGGGGGCGCCGTCGTACGCGGTCTTCAGGCTGTCGGCCTGCTCGAAGGTCCCGTCCGTCTCCAGCACCGCGAGGTCGGAGGGCTCCAGGCCGAGCGACTCGGTGAGGCTGGAGAAGCCGCGCCGCGTCCGGTGGACGGACTCGAAGGTCCGCACCGCGAAGGGCCGCCGGTCCGCCTCCCACCGCTCGTGGACGGCGAGCAGCCAGTCGGCGTACGGGGTCGGCCCGAGCGTGGAGGGACGTTTCGGCGGATCGTCCCAGGTCGCGTGCGGCAGCAGGAAGTCGACCGCGGGGGGGCGGAGTTCGACCAGGGCCCGGTAGACGGCGACCGGATCGTTCTCGACGTCGATCGTGCACAGCAGTCCGGCGAACAGGTGCCGGTACGCGGGCTCGCGCAGCAGCGCGACGGCCCGCAGGACCTGCGGGTGGCTGCTGCGCCCGTCGGCGAAGCGCCGGTGCCGGTCGTTGGCGGCCCGGTCGCCGTCGAGCGAGACGCCGACGCGGACGCCCAGTTCGGCGAACAGGTCGCAGAAGGCGCGGCTCAGCAGCACGCCGTTCGTGTGGATGCGCAGGTCGAGGGCGCAGCCGGGCGGGAGAGCCGCCCGGAGCGCCTCGGCGGCGCGGCGCAGCCGGTCCGGGCCGGCGAGCAGGGGTTCTCCCCCGTGCAGGACGACCCGGACGACGGGCAGCCGGTGGGCGGCCGCGTGCTCGCCGATGCGTTCGGCGGCCTTGGCCAGGATCTCGTCACCGACGTTCTTCGGCCGGGTGCGCCAGCTGCTGTCGGCGTGCTCGTAGACGTAGCAGTGGTCGCAGGCGAGATCACACCGGCTGTGCATCTTGACCACGAATTGCGTCAGGGGAATTCGCGTCGTCATGGTCTGACTCGAAGGGTCGGTCTCGGCCCGCCGGTCAGATCGAGGAGTTGAAGGCCGCGACCGGCACGAGACCGGATTCCGCGCCGGGGAGTGCGCGCCGCAGGCTCTCGGCGAGCTCCTCCGCGCCCAGTGCGGCCAGATCGGCGAGGGAGGGGCGCTCCGGCGTCTCCTGAGGGTCAGTCAGGTTGCCGGCCGGCCTCATGCTGGTTACCGGTGTCATATTCGTTTCCTTAGGCGCGGTTACGACCTGCCGAGGGTGGGTAAGCCACCCGGTTGCGACCAATGTAGTGCCCGCGAGGCGCCAACGCGGCACCTTGCGGTTTCGAGTTGGTCTCCGCAACGGTCCGACGCCGTGCGGCGGCGCGTAGGGCCCCGAGAATTCACCCGTTCGGCGGTCGCGCACTTCGCCGTGGCGCGCGCCGAAGCGCGATTTCCGGACCGGCCGGTCACTCCCCACCCTGCCCGTGGACGGACCGCACCACCTCCGCGGTGAACTCCAGACCGTAGTCGGTGAGTTCGCCGCTCGCCAGAAGCGTCTCACCCGCCGAGAGCGTGTGCGCCCGCCAGCGCTCGTACTCGCGCTCCGCACGCTCCCGGCCGACCCCCGCGAGGGCCTCGGCCCGCCAGAAGTCGGCGACCCCCAGGTGGGCGTACGTCCCCTGAAGCAGCGCGCCGACCGGGCGCAGGTCGGGCCGCCAGGGCGCGTGGTAGACGGCGGCGCCGTTGGGCCGGTGGAGCGGCACGAGGTCGAGCAGGGCACCGAGTTGGACGTGCAGGAACTCGTGCACCAGGGCCAGCGCCAGCAGCACCGGATCGTCCGGCAGCGAAGCCGCCACCGCACCGTACGCCCGCCGGGCGGCAGCGCTCACCGCCTCCCCGCCGGGGGCCGCCCGGAGCGGGACGATCGTGGTGACACAGGCGGCCACAGCTTCCGCGTGCAGCCGGTGCCGCCGCACGAGCACAGCCCAGGCAGCCGCCAACCGCGCCCGCCACTCACCCAGCTCGGCCGACGTCAGCGGCCCGGCCGGCGGACGTCCGTAGTCCACCCGCCACGGCCCGACGTGGTCGATCACCGGAGCCCAGCGCAGTCCGTCACACTCCAGCACCAGCGGACACCCGGCACCGGACCGCACGAACTCACCCAGCCCGCCCAGCCGCACATCCTCACCAAGGGCCAGGCCCCGGAGGCAGTCGGCGGCCCAGGCGTCCAACTCCGGTCGCAGCAACACCTCTTCCCACCGCGCCCGGTCCGCCCGCTGCAAGGCCCGCACCTCGGCGTACGCCGCGTGGTACCCGTCGCCCTCCGGAGCCACCCGACGCAGCGCCACCAGCAGCAGGGCCCGCTTGCTCAACTGCCCCGCCCGCACCACACGAACGGCCCCCGCCCCACCCCGCCCACCCGCGATCGAAAGAAACGTCCCCCGGTCCACCCCGTGCCGGGGCACCCCATCCGCCCCCCGCGCCCCCGGCACCCCGACCGCCACCACAGCCTCACCCGCACCCGTCACCGTTCCGTCCTCCCAGTCCGACGCCAGCCCGCAGTGTCACCCCCTAGGCCGACAGGAAACGCCGCCAACAGCGAGGAGTAACCCGAACGGCCGACCCCACCTCCCCCGCACCACCCCACCCCCGCACCCCCTCACCCCATCTCTCGCCCCCTCACCCCCTCACGCCCCCACACGACCCCACCGACCTCAACCCACCCCCTCCCCTCCAACCCCCGCGAGAGGGTGTGCTGCGGGAGGGGCGGTGGAGGGGGTGGCTGCGGAGAGGGGCGTGACGGGTGATTTTCAGACTGCCGACGGCGAGACGACCCCACCCACAGAGTCGGCAGTCGGAAAATCATCCAGCCCCCGGAGCGGCCACCCCCGGAACCGCCCCGCACCCACCCACCCGAGAGCCCACCCCCACGGACAAGCCCCGCGCAGCGGCCCCCACCGCCCCCCTCAACCGCCCCACCACATGCCGAATCAACCGATCCAAATCCACGCAGTACACCGAAGGATGCCCAAACCCACGCCCAGCCTCACCCCCATGCCCATGCCCATGCCCATGCCCACCCGCACCCCCACCCCCCGCATACCGATGCGCATAGAGCCCGCCCCCACACACCCGGACCACCGGACACCCCCCACAAACCGCCCCGAGCCCGTCCACCCCACGCTGGCGCGCCAGGAACGCAGGATGCGCCGCAGCATCCGCGAACCCGTGCCGCCACACGTCCAGCCCCGTCGCCGCAGCCCCGTCGAACGCCACCTTCAGACTGTCCGCCTGCTCGATCGCCCCGTCCGCCTCGATCACCACGAGGTCCACCGGCGCCAACCCGACCGCCTCACTGGCTGCACGCCCACCGAGCACCAGCACGGCGAGCTCCTCGAAGAGCCGCACCCCGGTCTCCCGCCGGGGCGCGTCGAACCAACGGTCGAACGCGGCGATCAGCCACTCCCCGTACGGCGCGTCCTCCCCGCCACCAGGCGGCGCCGACGGCAGGGCGCGCCGCACGCCCGCCGGCTGCTCCTGCCACGTCGCATGGGGCAGCAGCAGATCGAGCCGCGGCGGAGCGAACTCCAACAGAGCCTCGTACGTGGCCACCGGATCCGCCGAAAGATCGACGACGCACAGCAGCCCGGCGAACAGCGAGCGGTGTTCGGGCGAGCCGAGCAACCGCACCGCCTCGGCGGTCCGCTCCCAGCTGCCCGCGCCGGAGGGCAGCAGACGGTGCCGGTCGTGGTCGGCGCGCGTGCCGTCCAGCGAGACCCCGACACCGACCTGGTACCGGTGCAGGACGTCCAGGAGCGCCGGCTCGTCGAGCAGCCGCAGCCCGTTGGTCTGCAGGCTGAACCGCACCCGCGGCCCGGCCCCCGCCACCCCTCCCAAGTCCGCCAACTCTCCCAACAGGGCGTCGAGATGACCAGCCCCGACGAGCAGCGGCTCCCCGCCGTGCAGCACCACGGCGACCTCGTCGAGCCCGTGCTCGGCCGCGTGCTCGGCGATCCGCCGCGCGGTGCGCCGGACCACCGGCAGCTCCATCCGCCGGGGCCGGTCCCGCCAGCTCCGGTCCGCGGCCTCGTAGACGTAGCAGTAGTCGCAGGCCAGGTTGCACCGACTGTGGATCTTCAGCAGGAACTGCCGGAACGGCACCATGCAGCGAGCCTAACGGCAGACCGGCGGCGCCCTTGACGGGACGTCACACGTGCGGCGGCTCCACGTCCGAGTCGAGCCGAAGCCCCGCCTTCACCGCCACGGTCGTCGGGTGCTCCTCCCCCAGCGTCGCCCTGGCCCGGCGGATGCAGTCCGCCCGCAGCTCGGCCGCCCGCTCGGTCTGGCCCGCCGTGGCGAGCGACAGCGAGAGGTTGGAGTTGATCCCGATCGAGTCGTAGTGGTCCGGCCCCAGCGTCGCGGTCATGAGGGGCGCCGCCTCCAGTTCGAGGGCCAGCGCCTCCTGCGTCTCCCCGGCCAGGGCCAGGTCGTTCGCGTGGTTCATCATCGCGATCGGGATGTACAGGTGGTGATCCCCGAGGACCGTCCGGAACTGTGCCAGGGTCCGCCCGGACAGCGCCTTCGCCTCCTCGCCCCGGCCCGCCAACCGCAGGTACACCGAGAGGTTGTTGGCGCCCGCGAGCGTCACCGGGTGGTTCTCGCCCAGGTAGTCCCGGTACCGCGCGAGGGCCCGCTCGGCGAGCGGGATGGCCCGCTCGGTGAGGCCGAGGGCGTTGAGGTCGCTGGCCAGGTTGGTGGCGGCGGCGAGGGTGTCGGGGTGCTCGGGGCCGTTGATGTCCAGGTAGCGCTGGTAGATGTCCTCGTCTATCTCCAGGGCCTCGTTGTAGCGGCCGGCCCGCCGCAGGGCCACGGCGAGGTTCTTGCGGGCGCGGAGGGTGTCGGTGTGGCCGTCGCCGATGGTCTGCTGGTAGATCCGGACGGTCTCCTCCAGCAGGTCCAGGGCCTCCCGCAGGCGGCCGGTCTCACGCAGGTCGCGCGCGTAGTTGGAGGCGGACGACAGCGCGTAGAGGCTGTGCGCGCCGAGGGCGTCGCGCTGCTGGAGGTAGTTGCTGCGGTGGCGCTCCAGCGCCGCCCGGCGGTCCCCCGCGAGGTAGTCGGAGACGGCCAGGTTGTTGGTGATCATGAGCGTTCGCGGGTGGTCGGGCCCCAGGGTGCGACGGGCCGCGTCCAGGGTGCGGCGGTCCAGCGCCCTGGCCTCGTCGTAGCGGCCGAGGAAGCGCAGGTCGGCGCCGAGGCTGTTGGCGACGGCGAGGGTGTGCGAGTGCTCGGGGCCGAGGGTCGCGGTGAACCGGTCCAGGATGTCGCGGTCCATCTCGTACGCCTCCTGGAGGGCGCCCTGGGACCGCCGGATGTTGCTGAGCTGGGTGCGCAGCATGAGCGTCTGGGCGTCGTTGTCGACGTCGAAGCCGGGTCCGCCGTAACCGTCCCGCCCCCAGTGGTCGAGCGTCCGCTCGGCGAGTTCCCGGCCCGACTCGTGCAGGCTGCGCTTCCACTGGTAGCGGACGGAGTCGATGATCCACTGCCGGACGTCCTCGTCGGCGCTGTCGACGGCGCCGGAGGGCCACAGGTGGGGCAGGAGTTCCGCGTACTCGGCCCAGTTGGCGGGGACGTCGGGGTCGCCGGGGTTGGCGGTGGCGAGCGCCGCGTGGACGACGCCGCGCAGTTCGGCCCGCCGCTCCTCCTCGACCTGGTCCCGGAGCACGGCCTGGACGAGCCGGTGGACGGTGATGGTCTCGCTGCCCTGGTCGGTGCGGGCGAGCCCGAACCGGTTGATGGCGCGCAGGAATTCGCCGATCGCGAGCTTGTCGCGGGGCGCGCGCGGGGGCAGCCGCAGGGCCCGGGTGACGGCGCGGCTGTAGAGCAGCCGCATGGGGATGGCGTCGGGGCCGAAGAAGGCGCAGATCTCCAGGATCTGGGCGGCCGGGGCGTTCATCCGGCGCAGTTCCTCGACCGAGATGCGCCAGGTGGCCGCGGCGGAGTGCGGGTAGTCGGCGGTGCGCAGCGCGGTGCGCTCCAGCATCTCGGTGAGCTCTTCGTCGAGCAGTTCGAGGTAGGTGGCGATCGGCATGGACGTCTCCTGCAGCCAGACGGCCGCCTGGCCGACGGCGAGGGGCAGGTCGCCGAGGCGGTGGGCGACCTGGTCGGCGTCCTCCAGGGAGAGGCCGCTGTTGAAGCGGCGCAGCAGCCGGATGCTCTCCTCGCGGAGGAAGACGTCGACCTCGACGAGCCCGGCGTGCCGGGCCCAGCCCTGGTTGCGGGAGGTGATCAGGACGTGCCCGCCGGAGGAGCCGACCGGCTGCCAGGGGGCGAGTTCCTCGGGGGTGCCGGCGTTGTCGAAGACGAGCAGCCAGCGGCGGTAGGGCTGGCCGCGGCGCAGCGCGTCGAGGACGGCGGCGGCGGTGTGCGCGACGTCGTCGCTGGTGGGCACGCCGAGCCGCGGGGCGAGTTCGGCGAGCTTCTGCGGGATGTTGGCGGGCTCCTCGGCGGGCACCCACCAGACGACGTCGTAGGCGGCCTTGAAGCGGTGTGCGTACTCGGCGGCGATCTGCGACTTGCCGGCGCCGCCGAAGCCGTACAGGACCTGGCTGAGCACGGCGCCCGGGCCGCCGGTGAAGCGGTTGCGGAGCAGTTCGAGGAGCTTGCCGCGGCCGATGAAGGAGGCGTTGCGCGAGGGCGCCTCCTGGACCTGCGGGGCGGTGCCGGGGAAGCGGGCGGGGGCGAGGAACTCGCCGCTGTCGGAGTCGGACTGGCGGGCGCTGCCGGGCGGCGGGCCGAGCTCGCCGTAGAGCTGGGACTCGGCGGCCACGGCGGAGGAGCGGACGAGGTCGGGCGCGGCCTGGCCGATGAACGGGCGGGGCACCGGCTCGTCCGAGTCCTGCAGCCGCAGGGCGACGAGGGCCGGGGAGCCGGAGGCGAGTTCGCGGCCCTGGAGCAGTTGCCAGACCTCGGCGGCGCGGGGCAGCGCGGTGTACTCGGGCGAGAGCAGGGCGAGCAGCCGGCCCTGGCCGTCGAGCGGCCCGGCGACCTCGGGCGGGCGGCCGCCGGTGTACGGCTCGGCGGCGTTGTGCAGGGAGGCCTGGTAGCCGAAGCGGGTGAGGGTGCCGGCGGCCCACTCGGCCCACATCCGGTCCTCGGGCGCGTAGCTGACGAAGACCTGTCGGGGCACGGCGCGGGCGGAGCGCAGGTAGGCGCCGTAGAGGCGGCGGCGGGTCTCGGAGCTGAGCGGACGCAGGGTGCGGACCCTGCCGTCGGTGATCCAGCCGGCCAGCCGCTCGAAGGCGTTGAGCAGGCTGCGGGCCTCCTGGGGCCGGTCGGCGACGGTGGCGGGCACCTCCTCGTAGGCGTAGAACGGCTTGTACGGCACCTCGACGTCGGCCCAGTAGCCGGCCCGGCGTTCGGCGGGCAGCCAGCGGCCCAGGTAGGGCGCGAAGGCCTCCCGGGCGTAGTCGCGGCCGGCTTCGAGGCGCTCCTGCTCGGCGTCCTCGACCCGCATCGGCACCGGCAGGACGCGGATGGCCCGTTCCTCGG
Source organism: Streptomyces sp. SP17BM10 (assembly GCF_036322405.1). Lineage (NCBI taxonomy): Bacteria > Bacillati > Actinomycetota > Actinomycetes > Kitasatosporales > Streptomycetaceae > Streptomyces > Streptomyces sp. SP17BM10. The sequence goes on from NZ_JAQYXB010000684.1 coordinate 220,620, forward strand.
CCTCGGCGATGGCCCGGGCGGCGTCGACGCCGCCGCGGATGTTCTGGGCGCTGAAGGTGAAGCAGTCGACGACGGCGTCGGGCATCAGGACGGTGCAGATGCCGGAGGTGTCGCTGACGCCGGTGCGGCTGTCGATGAGCACGTAGTCGTACGCACGGGACCAGCGTTCGCGCAGTTCGCGCAGGAACTCGCCGCCGCGGATGTCCCGCCCGTGGTAGAAGCTGCGCCAGTTGAAGCTGGTGACGGCGGCGGCGTAGGCGGCGTTCTGCCGGCCGGCCGGGAGGAAGTCGAGGCGCCCGCCGGCCGGAAGGTCGAGGGCGAGGCCGCAGACGTAGGCGTCCAGCCGGCCCGGCTCGTCGAGCCAGGCGGCCGGGGGCAGGCCGCTCGGTCCGACGGCGGAGGGCAGCGCCTGCTTGACGTAGGAGCGCAGGAGGTCGATCAGGCCCTCGGTGGAGTGGAGTTCGGGGTCGACCAGCAGCGGGTGGTAGTAGCGGTGGAGACCGGGCGCCTCCAGGTCCCAGTCGACGACGAGGACGCGCAGGCCACGACTGGCGAGGATCCAGCCGACGTTGGCGAGGGCCATGGTGCGGCCGGTGCCGCCCTTGAAGGAGTAGAACGTGACGACCGATCCCGGTCCGCCGCGGGCCGGCTCTGTTCCGGACTCAGTGATCATCGTCCTGGTCTCCCCTCAGGGGCGCTGCGTCGTCGTGGTGGTCGCGCGGGTGCGGCACGTCGGGCGGGTTGGGCCCGCGCCCCGGTTCCCGTGGCGGGGTCCGCGGGGCCGGCTGCGGACCGGACGGGATGGCCAGCCCGGGGATCGCCCGTTCGCCGGTGCCGCCGGGGCCGAAGCCGAATGCGCCGCCGTCATCGTCCCCCCAGTCCAGGTTGTCGTCCATGAGCTTGTTCTGGGCGACCGTCACCATGATGGTGAGGTCGGAGTCGAAGTTCTCCCGGTTCACCTTGACCCGGAAGAGGTGCTCCGGGTCGCTCCGGCGCAGCCAGTTGCGGCGGAACACGCCGCGCACGCCGGCCCAGAGCGCGTCGCGCTCCCGCTCCGGGTCGCCGCTGCCCATCGGGACCATCACGCCGGTGACGGGGTGGTTCTGGTCGTCGTACTCGCGCAGCGCGGCGCGGTAGCGGACGTGCCCGGCCACCCAGGGGTCCACCAGCAGGACGCTGACCTGGCTGTCCTCGCGGGCCTGGTCGAGCTTCTCGCCGAGGCCCGTGCCGATCTCCTCCAGGGTGGTGGTGTGCCCGGCGGCGGTGATCACCTGCTGGGCGCGCACCGCGAGGGAGGGCGTTCTGGGCGGGTGGTAGGGCGCCCAGTGCCAGGGCTTGGCCCCGTACCAGCCGCCGGCGTAGGAGCCGCCCTCGGCGGCGGCCTCCGAGGCCCGGCCGGCCGCGATGAACAGCCGGACCATGCCCGCGCCGGCCGTGGCCTCCACCGGCTGCGGGCCGGGGAAGTAGCCGCGCACGGCGCCGAGGTCGAAGTCGGCGAGCTCGGTGAGGCGGCGGGCGGCCGCGTCGCGGACGCGCTCGGCGACGACCTTGACGACCTGCCGGTAGGCGTCGCCCTGCGGCCCGGTGCGCAGCAGCGCGCGCAGGCCGTACCGCGCGTAGGCCTCGCCCATGTCCGGCTGGGCCCACTGGATCTTGGTGACCTCGGCGGCCAACTCGCCCGGGACGACGGGCTCCCAGAGCACCGGGACCAGCGCCGGGATGAGCTCGCCGGTGTCCTCGTGGTGACGCCGGACGCGGCCGCGGAAGGCGGTCCACTCCTTGCCGCAGTAGAGGCTGGCGAAGTAGGCGGGCGAGTAGAGCGCGACCATCGTGCGGCTGCGGCCCAGCATGGTGGCGAGCTGCTCGGCCCAGTCGTCGCCGACGCGCAGCTGCTCGGTGTCGCGGTACGCCAGTTCATCGGCGCGGGCCGCGGGTTCGATGCGGCCGAGCTCGTCCCTCAGGTCGTTGAAGAACTGGTCGACGAAGGCGTCCTCCGCCTCGAAGTCCACACGGGCGTAGCTGAAGAAGAAGTAAGGCTGAAGCACTCTGTCCCCCGAGGCCCTACGGTGTCGCGACGGCGCTGGTTTCATACCCAGCATGTCGTGAACTCCACCGGTCGCGCGGGGAAGTTGGCGAACTCGGAGGCTCCGGGGGGTTTAACGGGTGGTGGGGCGCACGCCCCGGCCGGTCCCGCTACCGCCCTCGCTACCGGCCGAGCGCCGACTGGAACGCCGCGAGCGGTTCCGCGCCGGGGGTCAGCGCGTCCGCGACCACCCGGCGCAGCAGGTCGCCGAGGACGGTGTCGGGCAGCGCGTCGAGTTCGTCGAGCGGCAGGGCGGTGACGTCGACCAGGTCAGAGCCGAGTCCAGCGGCGGTTTCCGCACCGGTGACGCCCATCAGTCCCTCACTCGATCGTGTCGGCACGGCGGGCTGGTGCCCCGGTGGGATCCGACCCAGGTCCGCGCGGGCAGAATGCTACTACGCCGCACCTTGATCATGACGGACCGTCAGGACGACTGCGCGGCCGCGCCCGCCCCGCCCTCACGGGCAGAGGCGTTCGACGCGCCAGCCGGTGGGGGCGGCGGGGTCGGCGAGGTAGCGGAGGCGGTCGTGGAGGCGGTTCTCGCGGCCCTGCCAGAACTCGACGCTCTCGGGGACCACCCGGTAGCCGCCCCAGAACGGCGGGACGGGCACGCCCTCGCCCTCGGGGTAGCGGCGTTCGAGTTCGGCGTAGCGCCGTTCGAGGACCTCGCGGCCGGCGACCGGACTGGACTGCTCACTGGCCCAGGCGCCGAGCTGGGAGCCGTGCGGGCGGGTGCGGAAGTAGGCGGCGGTCTCGTCCCGGCCGACCTTCTCCACCCGGCCCTGGACGATGACCTGGCGGGCCAGCGCGATCCAGGGGAAGAGCAGGGCCGCGTGCGGGTTGGCCGAGAGCTCCGCGCCCTTGGTGGAGCCGTAGTTGGTGAAGAAGACGAAGCCGCGCGCGTCGTAGCCCTTGAGCAGGACGGTGCGCGAGTTGGGCCGCCCCTGGGCGTCCGCGGTGGAGAGCACCATGGCGTTGGGCTCGACCACGCCGGCGTCGGCCGCCTCGTGGAACCAGCGGGTGAACTGGCCGATCGGGTCGGGCGCGAGCCACTCCTCGACCAGGCCCTCGTGGGTGTAGTGCTTGCGCATCACCGTGAGGTCCGGGCCCGGCCGGGCCTCCTCGGCCGGGTTCCGGGTGGCGGGGCTCAGGGGCGTCGACTGGGCGCGTTCCGGGGTCTGCACGCCAACATCATCCCGTACGACAAGCAACCGGCACCGCTACCTCGAGACAAACCCCGGTGGGAGATAAGGTGGCTCGCCACCGCTTGGCCGCCCGTCGTACGGTGATTCGTCCGGAACGCGGCTTTCGGTTCCGGAGATTCCCGGGCACGACCGGCCCTCGACGGAAAAGTCAAGCGGGCCCGCGGGAAACATCACCACGGTGGTGTATGGCGCAATGCACCCCGTGCCTGCCACTCTGGCACCGAGTGCCAACCACCAATCGGTCACTGGCGTGCCGCCCCACCACGGCGGAGCGCCGATCGCAGAACTGAAGGAGCCGTCGCATGTCCGACTTCGTACCCGGGCTTGAGGGAGTCGTCGCGTTCGAGAGCGAGATCGCGGAGCCCGACCGCGAGGGCGGCGCCCTGCGCTACCGCGGTGTCGACATCGACGACCTGGTCGGCAAGGTCTCCTTCGGCCACGTCTGGGGCCTGCTGGTGGACGGCAAGTTCAACCCCGGCCTGCCGGCCGCCGAGCCCTTCCCGATCCCGGTGCACTCCGGTGACATCCGGGTCGACGTCCAGTCCGCGCTCGCCATGCTCGCCCCGGTCTGGGGCCTCAAGCCGCTGCTCGACATCTCCGCCGAGCAGGCCCGCGACGACCTCGCCCGCGCGGCCGTCATGGCGCTGTCCTACGTCGCCCAGTCCGCCCGCGGCCAGGGCCTGCCGATGGTCCCGCAGAGCGAGATCGACAAGGCCGAGACGGTCGTCGAGCGGTTCATGATCCGCTGGCGCGGCGAGCCGGACCCCAAGCACGTCAAGGCCGTCGACGCGTACTGGACCTCCGCCGCCGAGCACGGCATGAACGCCTCGACCTTCACCGCCCGCGTCATCGCCTCCACCGGCGCCGACGTCGCCGCCGCGCTGTCCGGCGCGGTCGGCGCGATGTCCGGCCCGCTGCACGGCGGCGCGCCGTCCCGCGTGCTCGGCATGATCGAGGAGATCGAGCGCACCGGCGACGCCGTCAAGTGGGTCAAGAACGCGCTGGACAAGGGCGAGCGCCTGATGGGCTTCGGCCACCGCGTCTACCGCGCCGAGGACCCGCGCGCCCGCGTGCTGCGCCGCACCGCCAAGGAGCTCGGCGCACCGCGCTTCGAGGTCGCCGAGGCGCTGGAGAAGGCCGCGCTGGAGGAGCTGCACAACCGCCGCCCGGACCGCGTCCTCGCCACCAACGTCGAGTTCTGGGCCGCCATCATGCTGGACTTCGCCGAGGTCCCCGCGCACATGTTCACCTCGATGTTCACGTGCGCGCGCACGGCGGGGTGGTCGGCGCACATCCTGGAGCAGAAGCGCACGGGCCGGCTCGTGCGCCCCTCCGCGCGCTACATCGGCCCCGGCGCGCGTCGCCCCGAGGAGATCGAGGGCTGGGACGCCATCGCGCACTGAGCACTCGGGTCGCCGGCTGCGCCGCCCTGACGCACCGCCCCTGACCAGCGGGTCCGGCTCCGGCCGGGCCCGCTGCGGCGTGTCCGGGAGCAGTCGAGATCACAGTCTCAGGACCCGGACGACCGTATCCCCGTCGGCGGCCCGGCCGGTAGGCTGCGGCGCGTGGCTCAGATCCAGATCCCCGCTGACATCAAGCCCGCAGACGGCCGTTTCGGCTGCGGACCGTCCAAGGTGCGCCCCGAGGCCCTGAGTGCCCTCGCCGCCACCCAGACCTCCCTGCTCGGCACCTCCCACCGCCAGGCCCCGGTGAAGAACCTGGTCAAGCGCGTGCGCGAGGGCGTGAGCAGGCTGTTCTCGCTGCCCGAGGGCTACGAGGTGGTGCTCGGCAACGGCGGCTCCACCGCCTTCTGGGACATCGCCGCCTTCGGCCTGGTGCGGGAGAAGTCCCAGCACCTGGACTTCGGCGAGTTCTCCTCGAAGTTCGCCTCCTCGGTCAGGGCCGCGCCGTGGCTGGCCGAGCCGAGCGTGATCAAGACCGCTCCGGGCACCCACCCGCTGCCGGTCGCCGAGGCCGGTGTGGACGTCTACGGCCTCACCCACAACGAGACCTCGACCGGCGTCGCGATGCCGATCAAGCGCCCCGCGGGCGCGGACGAGGGCTCGCTGGTGCTGGTGGACGCCACCTCGGGCGCCGGCGGCCTGCCGGTCGACATCACCGAGACCGACGTCTACTACTTCGCCCCGCAGAAGTCCTTCGCCTCCGAGGGCGGCCTGTGGCTGGCCACCTTCTCCCCGGCCGCCCTGGAGCGCGCCGCCGAGATCGCCGCCTCCGGCCGCTACGTCCCGCCGTTCTTCTCGCTGCCGACGGCCATCGACAACTCGTCGAAGGACCAGACGTACAACACCCCGTCGCTCTCCACGCTGTTCCTGCTGGCCGACCAGCTGGAGTGGCTGAACGGCAACGGCGGGCTCGACTGGGCCGTCGCCCGTACGGCTGATTCCTCCTCCCGCCTGTACGGCTGGGCCGAGAAGTCCTCCTACGCGACCCCGTTCGTCGCCAACCCGGCCGAGCGCTCGCAGGTGGTCGGCACGATCGACTTCGACGAGTCGGTGGACGCCGCCGCGGTCGCGAAGGCACTGCGTGCCAACGGCATCGTGGACACGGAGCCGTACCGCAAGCTCGGCCGCAACCAGCTGCGCATCGCGATGTTCCCGGCGATCGACCCGGCGGACGTCGAGGCGCTCACGCAGTGCATCGACTACGTGGTCGAGGCGCTCTGACACCCGGCCGACCCGACGACGAGAGGGCCACCGCGCGCGTGCGGTGGCCCTCTCGTCCTTGCCGCCGGGTTCTGCTCGCCGGGGTGCCGCCGCTACCGGTTGACCAGCGAGCCGACCAGGACGACGACCAGCAGGAGCACCAGGGTGCCGGTCACGATGCGCATACGAGTCTTGGGATCCACGGTCAACGAGCGTACCTCCGGCTCACCCCTGGCTAGACGCCGAGTCCGGCCCCGCCGGTGGCGTCGATGTTCTGGCCGGTGATCCACCGGGAGTCGGCGGAGGCCGGGAGGGCGGAGCTGGAGCAGGTCGCGGCCGCCGCGGTGCGCGCCTGGCCGTAGGCCTGCGGGGCACCCCTAGGAGGCGGCCCAGCGCGCCAACGGCCAGGCGCGGACGGTCTCGTAGTGCGCGAAGCCGCCGTCCAGATCGCTCTTCATCAGGTGCAGCTCGGCGGCCTCCCACCGCGGCCCCCGGTAGTCGGCCAGCGCGGCCACCAACCCCTCCAGCTCAGCCGCCGCGACCCGCTGGACGGCCCTCCGGTGCCCGCGCGACGACCCGGCCCGGGCGAGCGTGAGGTGCGGGTGGAAGGCGAACGCGTCCACCTCGCCGGTGATGTCCGCGGTGGCCTCGTTCACGGCCTCGGCGAGCCGGCGCAGCGCCCAGGCCTGCCCCTCGACCCCGACCCAGAGCACGCGGTCACCGAACCGGCCGGCCCCGGCCAGCCGCAGTTCGTGCGCCGGGTGGGCCTCGGCGACGGCGGCCAGGGCCGTCTCCAACTCCGGCAGGCGGTCCTCCGGCACCTGCCCGAGGAAGGCCAGCGTCAGGTGCCAGCCCTCGACCGTGGTCCACCGCAGCCGGTCCGCCCCGGGCAGTCCGCGCACCGGCGCCACCGCGTCGGAGAGCCCCTGCAACGCCTCGACCGGCGGGAGCACCGCCACGAACAATCTCATACAGCCAATCTTCCTTCCGATGCGAGGCACCCGGGGCATCTTCCGCGGAGCCGTCGTCTGCACTAGAACTCTCTGCATGAAGATCCGCAACGGGGGCCCCGAAGACGTGCCCGACCTGCTCGCCCTGCTCGACGGCGCCGTGGCCTGGCTGGCCGGTCAGGGCCGCACCGGCCAGTGGGGCGACCGGCCCTTCTCCACCGTCCCGGCCCGGGTGGCGCACGTCGAGAAGTACGGCCGCGAGCCCTTCCTGATGCGCCTCGCCGTGGACGACGAGGGCCGCACCGTCGGCGCGTGCGTCCTGTCCGAGGAGCGCGGGCAGCACATCCCCGCCGTGGACGAGCGCGAGCTGTACGTCCGCAACCTGGTGACCGACCGCACCCGCAAGGGCTCGGGCATCGGCGCCGCGCTGATCGCCGACGCGCTCGACGAGGCCCGCCGACGCGGCATCGGCCTGCTCCGGGTGGACTGCTACGGCGGCGACGACCGCAAGCTGGTCGGCCGGTACCGGGCCCTCGGCTTCACCGAGACCGAGTCCTTCGAGGTCGAGCAGCCGAACGGCGTGTGGGTCGGCCAGGTCCTGGAGATCCGGCTCTAGGGGGCACCCCGGGTACCCCACAGGCCTCGGGGGCGTTGCCGCACCCGAGGCCTGACGATCCATCAGCAGGCGGCCGCCAGCTGGGACTTGGACGTGGTCCGGGTCCGCGGCACGACGGCCACCACCCGGCCGCCGCGGCCCGGGTGCAGGTCGAAGCGCACCTTCAGGTCCGCGCTGCGGGCGAGCACCAGGCCCACCGCGCCGGCCGCCAGCGCGGACACCAGCCCGCAGGCCAGCAGCCCGAGCCGGGGACCGTACGAGGCGGTGACCCAGCCCACGATCGGCGCGCCGATCGGCGTGCCGCCGGTGAAGACCAGCACCAGCAGGCCCATCACCCGACCCCGCATCTCGGGGTCGGTGGCCAGCTGCAGCATCGAGTTGACCGAGGTGTTGAAGCTCAGCCCGAACACCCCGATCAGCGTCAGCAGCGCCGCGAAGGTCCAGTAGTCCGGCGCGAACGCGGCCACGACCTCCAGCGCGCCGAAGCCCAGCGCCGCCGCGACCAGTCCGCGCAGGCGCGGCGCGCCCCGGCGGGCCGCGAGCAGCGCGCCGGCCAGCGAACCGACCGCCATCGCGGTGTTCAGCAGGCCGTACTGCCCGGCGCCCACCTTGAAGGTGTCGTGCGCGAAGCCGGACAGCAGCGTCGGGAAGTTGAAGCCGAAGGTGCCGATGAACCCGGCGAGCACCATCGGCCAGAGCAGCTCGGGCCGCTCCTTCACGTACCGCAGCCCCTCGCGCAGCTGCCCCTTCTCGCGGGCGATCGGCTCGGTGGGGCGCAGCTCGCTCTCCCGCATCGCGAGCAGTCCGCCGATCACGGCGGCGAAGGACAGCGCGTTGACGGCGAACGCCCAGCCGCTGCCGACCGCGGCGATCAGCAGGCCCGCGACGGCGGGGCCGACCAGGCGCGCGGTCTGGAAGTTGGCGGCGTTCAGGCTGACCGCGTTGGCGAGGTCCTTCGGGCCGACCATCTCGGACACGAAGGCCTGCCGGGTCGGGTTGTCCACCACGGTGACCAGGCCGAGCAGCAGGGCGAAGGCGTACACGTGGTACGGCGTCACGACGCCGCCGATCGTCATGACGGCGAGGCCCGCGGCGAGCAGGCCCATGGCGCCCTGGGTGTAGATCAGCAGCCGGCGCTTGGGCATCCGGTCGGCGAGCACGCCGCCGAACAGGCCGAGCAGCAGCATCGGCAGGAACTGCATCGCGGTGGTGATGCCGACGGCGAGCGGGCTGCCGGTGAGGCTGAGCACCAGCCAGTCCTGGGCGATCCGCTGCATCCAGGTACCGGTGTTGGAGACCACCTGGCCGGCGAAGTAGTAGCGGTAATTGCGAACGCGCAGTGAGGAGAACATCCCCCGGGGCCGGGTGAAGTCGGCGCCTGTGGGGGACGTGGCCGAGTGGCTTCGGCCGGGAGCGGCGGAGTCCGCCGCGGTGCGTTCGTCGGGGTCGTCGTCGCCGTTGCCCGGCAGCCCCGTGGGGGCGGGTGCCTGGCTGTCGGCGGTCGCGGCGCTGGCCGCGGCGGGGTCGGTGGTCGGCTCGTCGGTACGGATGGCGGCGGCGGCTGCGGCCGGCGGTGTCACGGTGTTCTCCCCTCGCGGCGCGACGGCCCGTACAACGGCCGTCGCGCTCCTGGTGTTCGTGGTCGGTCCTGCGGTGATGCGGTGCTCCTTCTTCCCCGGCCGGCCGGCCGGACTGGGTGTGCCTAGAGGTGTGCGAGCTTGTAGAGCACGGGCGCGGCCTCCCGGAGGACGGCCCATTCCTCCTCGTCGAGCCCCTCGGCGAGCTCGGCGAGCCAGGCGTTGCGACGCCGGCGGCTCTCCGCCAGGATCGCCTCGGCCTGCTCGGTGCTGCTGACGACCACCTGGCGGCGGTCCTCGGGGTGCGGCTCGCGCCGCACGAGCCCCTTCTCCTCCAGCATCGCGACGATCCTGGTCATCGAAGGCGGCTGCACGTGCTCCTTCCGGGCGAGCTCACCCGGCGTGGCCTTCCCGCACCGGGCGAGGGTGCCCAGCACCCCCATCTCGGTAGGGCTCAGCGACTCCTCGACCCGCTGGTGCTTGAGCCGGCGGGAGAGGCGCATCGTGGACGATCGCAGCTGGTTGACCGCTACGAGGTCCTGCTCGGACATCTCGGGCATGGTCTTTAGCTTACGTCATTACTCTCGCTAACGAAAATCGGTTCCCGCGCTCCCCACCCTCCCCTCCGGCCACCGACGGCCACCGGCGGCCACCGGCGGCCACCCGACGGCCATCCCACGGCCACCCGACGGCCACCGCCGCGCCGGAAGATCGCCCCGGTGCCATATTGGACATAGGTCTCGACTCCCAGAAGGGCCGACCAGACATGTCCGACCTCGCCGCCGACCAGGCCGCCCCGAACGCCACCGGCTTCGCCCGGCTCGCCCTGGTCACCATCGACTGCGCCGATCCGGTCGCGCTGGCCGGGTTCTACGGCGAACTGCTCGGCTGGGAGACCCGCCACGCGGACGAGCACTTCGCCATCCTCGACAACCCCGAGGGCGGCAGCCCGCTGGCCTTCGGGCGGGTCACCGGCTACCGGCCGGAGCCCTGGACGGAGCCGGACGGCGGCAAGCACTTCCACCTCGACTTCTACGTCGACGACCTCGACGAGGCCATCGGGCGCGCCCTGGAACTCGGGGCCACCGAGCCGACGTACCAGCACGGCCGGACGCTCAAGGTGCTGATCGACCCAGCCGGCCACCCGTTCGGACTAGCTCCCCTGGAGTAAGCCACGAACGGCCCCGACGGACCTGCGCAGAGGGTGTCAGGGATTGGTGCCAAGATCATGCAGACCCCGTAAAGATCCACGCTGACCTGGGACTTCACGAAAACCCCGAACATTGTGCCGATACCGGGCAGTGGCTACTGTGCCCGTTGTCAGGGGCACCACACGCCAGGTCTCCCCTCGGCGGACCCCCGTCCGTGCCCCCTCCGCACGCCTCCGCACGCGTTCCACCGGCCGTACCGTTCCTCCCGGCCGTCCCGCGTCCGCCCGAGCCCTGGCGCCCTCTTCCCCCTCATCCGTCCAGGGAGCTGTCATTGGGTGAGATCCACCATGCCGACCACGGCTGGATAACACCGGCGGTCTCGTACTTCGTCGCCTGCCTCGGCGCCTTCGTCGCCCTGCGCAGCGCCCGCTGGGCGCTCGTCTCACAGGGCCGCACCCGGGCCAACTGGTTGCTCTTCGCGGCCACTTCGCTCGGCGCCGGAATCTGGTCCATGCACTTCATCGCGATGCTCGGCTTCTCCGTCAGCGGCGTCGACATCACCTACCGGCCCGGACTGACGGTGCTCAGCCTGGTGGTCGCGATCGCCGTCGTGGGCGTCGGCCTGTTCACCGTCGGGTACAGCAGGCGCCCGGTGCTGTCGCTGCTCGCCGGCGGCCTGACCACGGGCCTCGGGGTCGCGGCGATGCACTACCTCGGCATGGCCGCGATGGTCCTGCCCGGACACGTGCACTACGACCGGACGACGGTCGGGCTGTCCGTCGGCATCGCCGTCTTCGCGGCGACGGCCGCGCTGTGGGCCGCGCTGAACATCCGCGGCACGCTGGCCGTCCTGGCGGCGGCGCCGGTGATGGGCGTCGCCGTGTGCGCGATGCACTACACGGGCATGTCGGCGCTCTCCGTCGACCTCGACTTCTCGCAGAACACCCAGGGCGGCGTGATGGCGCTGGAGTTCATCTTCCCGCTCGGGGTCGGCCTCGGCTGCTACGTGTTCTTCGGCGCGCTCGCCTTCGCGGTGTCGCCGAGCAAGAGCGTCACCCAACCGGTCGTCGTCGGCCACGCCGCACCACTGGCCGCACGCCGGCGCTGAGTGCTCGCCGACACTCAGCGCACGCACGGCGGAGGCCGGGCCCGCAGTCACCGGGCCCGGCCTCCGTCCGCGCGTCCCGCTACTCGGGCCGGCCGAGCAGCCCGGTCAGGTGCTCCGGCGTGGCCACCGGGCACGCCTTGCGGACGAAGTCCCGCCGCAGCCCGTGGTACGGCTCGCCCGCGCGGTAGAAGTTGGCGTGCATGTGCCGCAGTTCCTCCGCGCGGTGGTCGGCGAGCGGGCGCTCGTCCTCGTCCGCGGCCAGCCGGCGTTTCTTGTCGACCAGCCGCGCGGTGAGCTCCGGCGAGGCGGCGAGGCGGGCCGCCTCCCGGGCCACCCAGCGGCGGAAGCCGGCCGCGTCCCCACCCTCCGTGCGGTCCACCAGGCCGATTCCGCGGGCCTGTTCGGCCCCGACCGGCAGCGCCTCGGTGGTCAGCCGCCGCGCCCACTCGTCGCCGACCCGGCGCGGCAGGGTGTACGTCCAGTACTCGGAGCCGTACAGGCCCATCAGCCGGTAGTGCGGGTTGAGCACCGCCGACTCGCGGCACCAGACCTCGTCGGCGGCGAGCGCCAGCATCAGCCCGCCCGCGGCGGCGTTCCCGGCGAGGGCGGAGACGGTCAGCTTGTCGGTCGTGGTGAGGATCGCCTCGACCAGGTCGTCCATCGCGTTGATGTTCTCCCACGACTCCAGCGCCGGGAAGGACGCGCCCTCGATGACGTTGAGGTGGATGCCGTTGGAGTAGAAGTCCCGGGCAGCGCCGAGCACCAGCACCGAGGTGGGCCGGTCGGCGGCCGCGCGGTAGGCGGCGAGCAGGCGGCGGCACTGCTCGGTGCTCATCGCCCCGCCGGTGTGGGAGAACTCGAGGAAGCCGACGTCGCCGTCCTCGTGGTAGCGCAGCTCCGACCAGGTGTCCCGGCGGGCCGCCTCGGCCGGGGTCACCGGCACCTCGCGGACGCGGTGGAGCTCGTCGGCGAGCACGGTCGCGGCGGGCAGCTTGAAGGTGGCGGGTCCGCCCGGGGTGCGGCGCGGGCGCAGCTGCGGGATCCACACGGCGCCGTCCACGGTGGCCCGGCAGATCGCGCCGTCGCGGGTCGCCAGCACCGCGCCCGGCACCGGGCCGCGCAGCTGGTCCTCGGCGTGGCCGCCGTGCAGGAAGAACTCGCGGCCGTACAGCTCGTCGAGCACGCCGGGCTGGGAGTCGGCGGCGCGGAGCTTGCGGAGCACGGTGGCGGTGTCGTCGGCGGACCAGTCGATCCGGCGCGCGTCCTGCCGCAGGAACGGGCGCAGCCGGCCGCGGACGTCGGGCCGGTCGTAGTCGAGCGGCTCGGGGGTGAACAGCCCGCCCTCGAAGCGCTGGACGGCCAGCAGGACGGCCTCGACGGCGGCGTCGGCCACCTCGTTGCGGTACAGCTCGCTCTTGCCGCAGGCCGGGACGTCGAAGTCGACCGACGCCCAGATGTCGCCCGCGTCCATCTCCCCGACGGCCTGCAGGACGGTGACGCCCCAGCGCTCGGCACCCTCGGTGATCGCCCAGTCCAGCGAGGACGGGCCCCGGTCGCCCTTGGGGCCCGGGTGCACGATGAGGACGGTCCGGGCGCTCCAGACGTCCTCCGGGACGGCCCGGGTGAGCATCGGGCAGACGATCAGCTCGGGGTCGATGCGGTCCACCGCGGTCCGCACCTGCTCGTCCCCGAGGGCGAGCTGGACGGCGACCTGGTGGCCGCGCCCGCGCAGTTCGGCGTGGACGCGCTGGGTCAGGCTGTTGAACGCACTGGCGATCAGGAGAATGCGCAAGGGGGCCTCCGACGGGGACTGGGGGTCGCGCGCGGAGGCGATGAAACCAGGACATGGACACGTAATGATTACGGTCGGCCCGCCCCCGCCCGACCCTCACGCACCCTGCACACCTGTGCCCCCGCACGGCACACGCTTCGCGGGATCTCCCCAGCCCCTCCCCGGAGTTGACTTCCCCCGTTCCCCGGAACGGGGTTATCGGGGGAAGGCCCGGCGGGCCCGCCAGGTGGTGTGCTCGCGGGAGACCGCGTCCTCGGCCTCGGCGGCCAGGCGGGCCCAGCGGACCTCCGCGTCGGGCGCCCGGAGGTCGAGGTCGGAGAGCTGGTTGCCGACGTTCTCCAGCTCGCGGGCGGCCAGCTGGTAGGCGGCGGCCAGCGGGCGGAGCTGCTTGAGCTGCGTCCAGGCGATGATCGACGCCGCGGCGGCCGAGCTGGCGCCGAAGACGTGCACCTGCAGCGCGCCGGTCGCCTGCGCGATGGCCGCCGCCGCGCCGATGATGATCAGCGCCGCGATGCCGAGCCCCCACGACACCGCCTGCGACTCGCACGCCTCGGCCCGGGAGCGGTACCAGGTGCGCTGGCTCTCGACCCGGGTGCGGAGGTAGAGCGTCCGGCGGGCGGTGAGCGAGCCGGCCCTGGCCAGCCGCATCTCGGGGGTGATCTCGGGGACGGTGCCGGGCGGCACGATCTCCTGGTCCTCGAAGGCCCGCATCACGTCTTCGAGCTGCAGCAGGTAGCCGCGGTCCACGTCGGGCGAGTCCGCCTCGCCGTCGAACGGGCGCGCGCGCACCGAGTACTTCCAGGCGAGCGTCTTCACCGACTCGGCCGCCGCCCTGGCCTCGTACCAGCGGCCCTGCGGGTTGCTGCGGCGCAGCCGGGACCAGAAGTAGCCGGCGATCAGGAAGGCCACCACCGAGAAGAGTGGCGCGATGTCGCCGTCGCCCGCCTTGTCCGGCCCCGGGAACGAGCCGATCACGGCGGCGATCACCAGCATCACGATCAGCCCGCGGTACCACCGGAGCGTCTCGCGCTGTCCGTCCAGCGAGGCCCTGTCCGCCGTCCAGAAGAGGTCCGGCAGCAGCTTGGCCTCGTCTCCCCCGGGCGGATCCTCTTGCACCATCGGTCGCGTCCCCTCCCCGTCGCCCCGTCCAGGCAGTATGCCCCTGGCCAACTCCGCTACACAGTCACCTTTTTGACACCTTTCTCCCGCGTCCGATTGCCCCTCCGGACCGGTAGCCGGTAGAACCCGTTGCATGCCCCTGCACTGGAAGCTCGTCATCGACTGCGCCGATCCGCTGCGCCAGGCCGCCTTCTGGGCCGCCGCCCTCGACTACGCCGTCGAGGACAACAGCGCCCTGGTCACCCGCCTCCTCGCGGCCGGCGCCCTCCCCCCGGAGGCCGTGACCGAGTTCGAGGGCCGCGCCGCCTTCCGCGCCCTTCTCGCCGTCCGCCACCCGGACGACCCGTTCGACCCGGCGACCGGCACCGGCCTGGGCCGTCGCATCCTCTTCCAGGCCGTGCCCGAGCCCAAGGAGGCGAAGAACCGCCTCCACCTCGACCTCCACCCCGGCCCCGAGGCCCGCGAGGCCACCGTCGCCCGCCTGTGCTCCCTCGGCGCCACCGTCCTGCGCCAGGTGAAGGAGAACGGCGGCGAGTGGACGGTGATGGCCGACCCCGAGGGCAACGAGTTCTGCGTCCAGTAGCGCGGCCGAAAAACGCCGCGGCCCCGCCCGCCACGGGGGAGGCCAGGGCCGCGGGTGCCGTGCGCCGTCAGAGCAGCCCGAGGGCCGGCAGCAGGTAGTAGAAGGTGAAGACTCCGGCCACCGCGTACATCGCGACCGGCACCTCACGTCCCCGACCGGCGGCAACGCGGAGGACGCAGAAGGTGATGAACCCGATGCCCAAGCCGTTGGTGATCGAGTACGTGAACGGCATCATCACGATCGTCAGGAACGCCGGGATCGAGAGGGTGTAGTCGGCCCAGTCGATCTCCTTGATCGAGTTGGCCAGGATCAGGAAGCCGACGGTGACCAGGGCCGGGGTGGCGGCCTGGGCGGGGACCATGGTGGCGAGCGGGGTGAGGAAGAGCGCCACCACGAAGAGCAGGCCCGTGACGATCGAGGCGAAGCCGGTCCTGGCGCCCTCGCCGACGCCGGCCGTGGACTCGACGAAGCAGGTGTTCGCGGACGCGGAGGTGGCGCCGCCGGCCGCCGTGGCGATGCCGTCGACCATGAGGATCCGGTTGATGCCCGGCAGGTCGCCCTTCTCGTCGAGCAGGTGGGCCTCGTCGGCGACGCCGAGGATGGTGCCCATCGCGTCGAAGAAGCACGACATGAGGACCGTGAAGACGAACAGCACGCCGGTCAGCACGCCGACCTTCTCGAAGCCGCCGAACAGGCTGACCTTGCCGACCAGCCCGAAGTCCGGGGCGGCGACCGGGTTGCCGGGCCACGCGGGGACGGTGAGGCCCCACTTGAGGGCCGGGATGTCGGCGAACTTGTCGATCACCACGGCGAGGGCGGTGCTGACCGCGATGCTGATGAGGATCGCGCCGGGCACCTTGCGGATCACCAGGACGAGGGTCAGCAGCAGGCCGACGACGAAGACCAGGACCGGCCAGCCGAGCAGGTGCCCGTTGCCGCCGAGCTGGAGCGGCACGGTGGTGTGGGCGGCGTCCGGGACACGGCTGACGAAGCCGGAGTCGACCAGCCCGACGAGGCTGATGAACAGGCCGATCCCGATCGCGATGGCCTTGCGCAGGCCGAGCGGCACGGCGTTCATGACCCGCTCGCGCAGCCCGGTGGCGACCAGCAGCATGATCGCGAAGCCGGCCAGGACGACCATGCCCATCGCGTCCGGCCAGGTCATCCTGGGTGCGAGCTGGAGCGCCACGATCGTGTTGACGCCGAGGCCGGCGGCCAGGCCGATCGGCACGTTGCCGATGACGCCCATCAGCAGGGTGGTGAGGCCCGCGGTGAGGGCGGTCGCGGTGACCAGCTGGGCGCTGTCCAGGTGGGTCCCGTTCAGGTCCGTGGCGCTGGCCAGGATGATCGGGTTGAGCACCAGGATGTAGGCCATGGTGAAGAAGGTGGCCACGCCGCCGCGGATCTCGCGCGGCAGGGTGGATCCGCGCTCGCTGATCCGGAAGAAGCGGTCGAGGGCGCCGGAGGGCGGTTCGGGCGCGGCGTCGGCGGGCTCGGGCGACTCGGTGGTCGGCTGGACCACAGGCATGCGTGCGTCCTCTGTGGGGGGCGGAGGAGAGGGGGCGGACGCCCTGGTCGACGGTGGCCGGGCGCAGAACTAAAAGTATGGTTTCCGGATCGCACCCGCGCTATCTTCGCGCGTAGAGCGCCGAGTCGCCCCGAGTGGACGCCGGATGATCCCCCGCGGGCCCACGCCCCGTACTCTAGGCCCCATGCCCAAGACCCCGCTGCACCCCTCCCCTCCGCCGCTGGAGGCCAACGACGTCGCGATCGTCGGCGGCGGCACGGTGCTGTGGTTCGTCGCCTTCCTGGTGCTGCTCCCCTTCCAGGGCACGCTCTCCGACCACGGCCACGGCACCTGGCCCTGGGTCTGCCTGTCCGGCGGACTGCTCGGCCTGATCGGCCTCTGGTACTGCCGCGCCCGTCGGGACGCGATCGCCCGCAGCCGCGCCGCCGACGCCTCGGCCGACGCCGCCGCCGACGCCGAAGGGGCGGGCCCGGACGGGGCCCCGTAGACCCCGGCCACCCGGTCGGACCGAATAGGCCTTTAGTAGCACGCATCGGACATGAGGCGCCCGTAGAGTCGGTGCCATGACGCAGCCTGCCCACCCCGCGGAAGAGCAGCCCGGCGACGGCGACCGCCGCGACGGTTCGCACCCCCTCGGCCTGTTGCCCGGCCGGCGCGGCGGGCTGAGCGGCGCGGAGGTGGCCGAGCGGGTCGCGCGCGGACAGGTCAACGACGTCCCGGTGCGCTCCAGCCGCTCCGCGAAGGAGATCGTCCGGGCCAACGTCTTCACCCGGTTCAACGCGATCATCGGCGTGATGTTCGGGATCATCCTGGTCGTCGGCCCGATCCAGGACGGGTTGTTCGGCCTGGTCATCGTCGCCAACACGGCGATCGGCATCATCCAGGAGCTGCGCGCCAAGAAGACCCTGGACAGCCTGGCCCTGATCGGCGAGGCCCGCCCGCAGGTGCGCCGGGACGGCACCGTCCAGCAGATCGGCGTCGGCGAGATCGTGCTCGACGACACCGTGCTACTCGGCATCGGCGACAAGGTGATCGTCGACGGCGAGGTCACCGAGGCGGACGGCCTGGAGATCGACGAGTCGCTGCTCACCGGCGAGCCCGACCCCGTCCTCAAGCAGCCCGGCGACCAGGTGATGTCCGGCAGCTTCGTGGTGGCCGGCGCGGGCGCGTTCACCGCGACGAAGGTCGGGCGCGAGGCCTACGCCGCGCAACTGGCCGAGGAGGCCAGCCGGTTCACCCTGGTGAAGTCGGAGCTGCGCACCGGCATCGACAGCATCCTGCGGTTCATCACCTACCTGCTGATCCCGACCGCGATCGGCCTGGTCATCAGCCAGCTGGCCGTCGAGGGCCGGGACTGGCGCGAGGCGGTGCGCCGCATGGTGGCCGGCATCGTGCCGATGGTCCCGGAGGGGCTGGTGCTGCTCACCTCGGTCGCCTTCGCGATCGGCGTGATCCGGCTCGGGCGCAAGCAGTGCCTGGTGCAGGAGCTACCGGCGATCGAGGGGCTGGCCCGGGTCGACACGGTGTGCCTGGACAAGACCGGCACGCTCACCGAGGGCGGCATGGACGTCATCGACCTGCGCGTGATCTGCGACGGCGTGCCCGGCGCGGTCGGGCCACGGACGATCGAGCACGCGCTCGGCGTGATGGCCGGGGCCGACGCCCGGCCGAACCCGTCCATGCAGGCCGTCATCGCGGCCTACGGGGACGGCTCCCGGGCCGGAACGGGAAGCGCCGCCGGCGCGAACGGCTGGCGCGTGATCGAGGCCATGCCGTTCTCCTCCGCCCGCAAGTGGAGCGGCGTGCAGTTGCTGGAGCCGCAGGGCGGCGAGGCCACCTGGCTGCTCGGCGCCCCCGACGTCCTGCTGCCCGCCGGCCACCCGGCGCTCGCCGAGGTGGACGAGCTGGGCGCCAAGGGCCTGCGGGTGCTGCTGATCGGCCGCAATCCGGTGCCGCTGGACTCCCCCGACCCCGCCGAGGGCCTCACACCGCTCGCCCTGGTGGTGCTGCAACAGCGGCTGCGCGACGACGCGGCGGCCACGCTGCGGTACTTCGAGGGCCAGGAGGTCCGGGCGAAGGTGATCTCCGGCGACGCGGCGGTCTCGGTCGGCGCGGTCGCCGCCCACCTCGGCCTTCCGGGCGCGGACCACCCGCTGGACGCCCGCACGCTGCCGACCGAGCCGGGGCCCCTCGCGGACGCCGCCGAGCGGACGAGCGTGTTCGGCCGCGTCACCCCGCAGCAGAAGCGCGAGCTGGTCGGCGCGCTGCAGTCGCGCGGGCACACCGTGGCGATGACGGGCGACGGCGTCAACGACGTGCTCGCGCTCAAGGACGCGGACATCGGCGTGGCGATGGGCACCGGCAGCGACGCGACCAAGGCGGTCGCCCAGATCGTGCTGCTGAACGACTCCTTCGCGACGCTCCCCTCGGTGGTGGCCGAGGGCCGCCGGGTGATCGGCAACATCGAGCGCGTCGCCGGTCTGTTCCTGGTCAAGACCGTCTACTCGGTCCTCCTGGCCCTGCTGGTGATCTTCACCCACTCGCCGTACCCGTTCCTGCCGCGGCACTCGACCGTGCTGTCCACGCTCACCATCGGCGTGCCGGCCTTCTTCCTCGCGCTCGCCCCCAACAACGAGCGCGCCCGCACCGGCTTCGTCAAACGCGTGCTGCGGCTGGCGATCCCGGCCGGCGTCATCGCGGGCACCGGGACGTTCGTGTCCTATGCGCTGGCCAGGGCGAACCACGCGACGGACCTCAAGGCCGACACCAGCGTGGCCACGCTGACGCTGTTCCTGATCGCCATCTGGGTGCTCGCCATCGTCGCCCGCCCGTACAACTGGTGGCGCCTGCTGCTGATCGGCACGATGGGCGGCGCGTTCTCGCTGGTCCTGCTGGTGCCGTGGCTGTCCGACTTCTTCCAGCTCCGCCTGGTGGGCATCCGCGACCCGTGGACGGGCGTCGGCATCGCGGTGATCTGCTGCGTGGTCCTGGAGCTCACCTGGCGCTTCATGAAGCGCCGCGGCTACGAGTGACGCGACGGCCGCACCCGGCCCGACAGGCCCCTGCCTCCGCTCTTCGCCCCACGTGCCCACCCCTCGCCGGCGCGCCCCACTGGCAGAGCACGGCCCCGACACGCGATGCGCCCCCGCCTCCGCCCCACCGCCCCCTACCCCCTCTCCAGCGCGCCCCACTGGCAGACCACGGCCCCGACACGCGATGATGCCCTCGAGAGGGGGTGCCGTGTTGGCGCGCAGGGGTGGGGAGTTGGAGGCGTTCATCGCCTTCCTGGGCGGGCTGCTGGCGGTCACGCCGCCGGCCGTGGCGTTGACGGTCCTGCACGCGCTGCCGAGGTCCGAGCCGTCACTGCGGGCCGCCGGGATGCTGACGCTCGGTGTGATCTGGCTGACCGTCACCGTCACCCTCTACCTGCGGCTGCGGGCCCGCCCCGGCGGACGGACCCGCTGACCCCGGGCGACGCACCCAGCCGGCTCAGCCCTGCTCAGCCTCGCTCAGCCCTGCTCAGCCCTCGAAGTCCCGTGCCGCGGAGAGCTCGTAGGCCCGGTCCGGCTCGCTGAGCGCGGCCAGCACCTCGAACCGCCGGTGCCACTGCCCGACCGACCAGGCCAGTCCGGCCGCCAGCCCCTCGGGGGTGGCCGCGTGCAGCAGGCCCGGCACCGGCGGCACCTCGAACTCGTCGTCCTCGTCGGCGGCTTCGGCCGCGTCCGGATCGTACGGCGGCTCGGGCGCGTCCGCCTCGCGGTCGAGGCGCCAGTCCACCGCGGCCTCGTGGCCGTCCGGGCCGACGACGAGCAGCTCCTCGTGCTCCTCGTACACCACCGGGCAGCCGGGCAGCAGTTCCCGCACCACGGCCGGCACCCGGTGCAGCACGCCCTCGGAGAGCACGCGCCCGCCCGCCACCTCGCTGGCCAGCGACACGTGCAGGCGCTCGGCGAGGTCCGCGGCGAGCGCCGGGGCGACCGGCAGCAGCGGGTGGGAGTGCAGCAGCTGGACGAGGTCGGGGGCGTCCGCGACGACCGCCTCGGTCGCGTCGACGACCACCGTGTGCGCCGGACGGCGGCCGGTCTCCGGGTCCAGCGGCGGCAACGCCCGTACGACGTCCAGGGCTTCGATCCGCTCGGCGTCGACCCGCGCCAGCGCGCTGTGGATGCCGTGCAGCTGGCGGTGGCCCACCTCGGCCTCCGGGTCGGTGAGCCGGTCCAGGACCTCGTCCGGCCCGTGCGGCTCGGCGAGCAGCGCGGCGAGCGTCGTCCGCACGCCCAGGGCGTGCAGGAACTGCTCGTCCAGCGTGGTGCGGGCCTCGTCGTACAGGCCGCGCAGCAGAGGGTCCGCCCCGGCGGCGCGCAGGCCGGCGGGCTCGCGGCCGTCCAGCACGGGGTGGTCACGCAGCCACCACGCGGTGTACGGCGGCAGGTCGGCGTAGGAGCCGTCCGGCAGCAGGGTGCGGACGGGGTTGACGACGGCGTCCCGGTACGGCGGGCGGGCGAGCGCGGCGAGTGCCTCGGGCCAGGCGTCGTCGTCGATCAGGTCGAGGTCGCGGACGGCCAGCAGCTCGGCGGCCACCGGGGGCACGCCCACGGTGTCGCCGTCGTCGGCGTGCAGGGCGTCGAGCGCGTCCTCGGCCCAGTCGGCGAGGCCGTCCGGCGCCTCGTCGAGCAGGCCGGTGGGGTGGCCGCCGGCCGCGCGGTCGGCGGGGGCGGTCGGGTCGAGGCGCTCCAGGTCGTCCGGGTCGAGCACGACGTCCTCGGCCCGGACGAGGACGAAGTCGGCCAGCACGCCGACCGCGCCGAGCACCTCGGGGCCCCAGCGCTCCAGCAGGTCGTCGTCCACCCAGCCGGCGTCCTCCTCGCGCGCGAGCGCCGCGAACGGGCTGCCGGGCAGCACGAGTTCGCCGGCCCGAGCGGGCTCGCCCTCGTCGTCGAGCAGCGCCAGCCGGGCCAGCCACGGGTGCTCGCCGACGGCCGGGGCGGCGGCCCGGACCAGCGCGAGGACGGCGTCGGCCAGTTCGAGGGCGGCGTCGAGGTCGTCCTCGGCCACCTCGAAGGAGCGGGCGACAGCGGCCCGCACCTCGGGCGTGTCGAGCACGCCGGCCGGCGTCGCGGTGCCCGCGCCCAGCTTGGCCAGCAGCGGGTGCGACGCCTCCGGGTGGGCGAGCCGCAGGTCGAGCGCGGCGAGCGCCCCGGCCAACGACTCGGGATAGCCGGGGAAGGCCGCCCAGTCGGCGGCGTCGGAGGGCAGCAGGACGCGCCGCGGCCCGGTGACCGTCCGGCCGTCGGCGAGCGGGACGGGCAGCGCACCGAGCGCCTCCGGGTCGGCCGCGCCGAGCGCCGCGTACAGGTTGCGCCACCAGGCCGGCTCGCGGTCCAGGCCGCCGAGCTGGTCGACCACGTCGGCCAGCGGCACCCGGCGCACGTTCAGCACGCGCAGCTCGCTGCGGCGCTCCAGGCCGGCCGGCAGCAACCCGGGGAAGATCGGCGCCAGCGCCTCGACCACCGAGCCGTCCGCGCCCTCCAGCAGCGTCGCGTCCCGGGGCCGCAGCGCGGGCGTGCCCTCCTCGACCGGCGCCGGGTGCGGCAGGAACGGCGTGCCGGGCAGCCGCTGGAGGATCGCCGCGCGCAGTTCGTTGTCCAGCGCGCCGTCGCCGAGCGGGCCGGGCACCAGGCCGAGCGAGCCGAGGTCGCCGCCGCGGGCGCGCAGGAGGTCGGCGTAGCTGTCGGCGGCGCGCTCGGTCAGGAACGCGGCGAGCGGGCCCGGGGCGACGTGCCGGCGGGTGGAGTCCAGCGGGTACGAGGCGATCAGCAGCGCGGGCAGGCCGACCGGCTCGTCGCTCGGCGTCGGCGCGTGCAGGACGGGCAGGACGCCGGGCAGCTGCGGCGTGCCGTCCTCGGCCACCGGGACGGCCCAGGTGACCGTCCAGTACGGGCGGGCGCGCTCCTCGGTGGGCCGGTCGACGAGCAGTTCGGGGTCGAGGCGGCCGGAGGCGCCGACGGTCTGCCACAGCGTCTGCCGGGGGCGGCCGCCCTCGTCGTCCGTGACGATCACCTCGGTGACGCCGTCGGGGCGCTGCTCGGAGGCCGTGCGGGTGAGCGTGCGGGTGCCGTCCGGGGACTCCACGACGATCTCGGCGAGGCCGGGGAGGGTGAGCAGCAGCGCGTCGTCGACGGCGAGCAGCAGGCGGCGCGTCAGGTCCTCGGCGGCGGCGTCGCGCAGCGGCAGCACGACCACCGTGTCGTAGCCCTCGGGCGCCGGGCCCTCGGCCGCGAACGGCAGCCGCAGCAGCGGCACGTGGCCGTCGCGGCGGCGCAGCTCGTCGGCCAGCGAGGGCTGCGCCTCGGCGAGCGCGCGGGCCTCGCCGAGCGACCAGCGCACCCCGCCAGCGGCGCCGAGCACGGCGGGCTCGTCGGTGACGGCGAGGACGGCGGCGAAG
Organism: Streptomyces sp. SP17BM10; assembly: GCF_036322405.1. NCBI lineage: Bacteria > Bacillati > Actinomycetota > Actinomycetes > Kitasatosporales > Streptomycetaceae > Streptomyces > Streptomyces sp. SP17BM10. Next base: position 243,440 of record NZ_JAQYXB010000684.1, read on the forward strand.
CCGACGCCGAACCGGCCGACGCTGGGCGCCTCGCCGCGCTTGGAGGAGGCGCGCAGGGTGGACAGCGACTCGACGGCGGCGGCGTCGAGCGGGGCACCGGTGTTGGCGGCGGCGAGGACGCCGTCGGCGAGGGTCAGCCGCAGCCGGCCGGGCCCGCGCCCGGCGCGGACGGCGGCGTCGGCCGCGTTCTGCGCCAACTCGACGACCAGCCGGTCGCGGTAGCCGCCGAGGGCGAGCTCCTCCTCGGCGTTGGCGTCCTCCCGGAACCGGGCCGGCGAGGCGGCCCAGGCCTCCAGCACGCGCCGGCGCAGCACAGCGCTCCCGAAGGGGTCCGCGAGGTGCTCGTCCGTGCCGCTGCCGATGATCCGAGGTTCCACTGGACCTGCCGCCTTCCGCCGCCCTGTACGTCGTAGGGCATTCTTCCCTGCCCCACCGACTGCTCCCGACCACGGCCCGCGCCGCCCCCGCCGACGGACGCGGGACTCGGCCGGGCGCCGCCGGTCCCGACCTCCCGCCCAACCCCGCGGACGCCCCGATCGCCGGCCCCGGAACCCGCCCCGAAAACACCCTGGCCCGCCCCACCGGTGTGGCGGGACGGGCCGGGGCCGAACGCGTCAGGAGTGGCCGAGCTCCTCGGCCGGGGCGTCCGGCTCGACGGAGCCGGAGGAGCGGTCCGGGTGGAGCTGCAGCGGCTCGACCACCAACTCGTCCAGGATCAGCTCGGACGGCGCCGGCGGAGCCGGGATCACGGCCGCCTCGGAGTGCCCGCCGCAGCCGTACGCGAAGGAGACGATCTGCCCGTCGGCCGGTCCGAACTCGTTGCCGCACACGCCGAAGGCCTGCCCGAGCGAGCCGCCGATCGGGATCAGGAAGCCGCAGCTGTTGCACGACGCGGGCGCGGCCTGCGCCATCGGCGTCTGCGGGCCGTGGGCCTTCTCCCAGCGGTCGGCGGCCAGGTGCAGGCCGAGCCGCGAGAGCACGCGGCTGCGGCCCATGCCGAGTTCCGCGGCGACGGCGTTGATCTGCGCGCGGGCCGGGGCGGGCTGGACGCCGTTGTCGCTGAGCACGACGTCCTCCTCGGCGGCCTGGGCCACCGCGGAGTTCGGCGCGGGTTCGTCCTCGCCGGTCCAGCCGGGCTCCAGGCGCAGGTCGTCGGCGTCGGTGGGCAGCAGGTCGCCGGGGCCCATGTCGCCGGGGCGCAGGCGCTGGCTCCACGGCACCCATTGGGGGGCGAGGACGGCGTCGGGGCCGGGCAGCAGGACGACCTCGTCCAGGGTGACGTTCTTGGCGCGCGGGGCGCGGGCGACCGTGACCGCCCAGTGCCAGCCGCGGTAGGCCGCGTCGAGGCACTCGAAGCTGTGGGTCACGACACGTTCGGCGTCCGCCTGGACTCCGAGGTGCGTCCCCACGGTCTCCGCTCCGACCGCCTCCTCGGCGGCCTGGCGGGCGAGTTCGACGGCCTCGGCACACAGCCGATCGGGGGTACGGCTTCGCATCGCAGCACTCACGGCGTCGATTCTCTCCCAGTTCATCTGTCGCCCACGGCGTGTTGCCTGTTCGTCGCGGCTCGGTGTACCTCATCCATTCTGCGCGACCAGGGGCCGCCGCGGGTACCGACCGCGCCGCTCGTCCGGGCCTGCCGGCGCCGTGGAGCTTGGGCGGGCGGACCCTGGGCAGGCTACCCGTCGGTCGGCGCCCCGGCACAGTCCGGGGCTCCGACGGACCGCCGGGGGCCGCGCCGAGCGACGCGGGATCCCGCGTCGCATCAGCGAATCTGGGGCAGGATGGCCTTGTGGCGGACGAGAACCCGTCGCAGCACGCACTGCGCGCCTCGCAGGCCGGCGGCCCGGACGAGGCGAACGCGGTGCCGCGACAGCAGCCCCCGGTCCACCCTGCGGGCGAACCGCAGCCGGCGGACGGCTCCGGGACGTCCGCACCCGTGCGGGTCGACCTCACGAAGCAGGACGGCGCCCCGGTCACGGGACATCCGGAAGAGAACCCCGACGAGGAGTTCCCCGGCCCCCACCGCAACTTCCTCCTCCGCACCGCCTCCGCCGCCGGTGTCCGCACCGGCAAGGTCGTGCACGGCACCGGCCGCCGGATCCGCCGGGCCACATCGGCCGAGGGCGCGGGCGAGTCGGGCCTCGCGAAGCTGATCGAGCTGCACGCGCTGAACTCCTTCGGCGACATGCTGATCACCATCGCCCTGGCCTCGACGATCTTCTTCTCCGTCCCGACCGGCGAGGCCCGCGGCCGGGTGGCGCTCTACCTGCTGATCACGATGGCCCCGTTCGCCGTGCTGGCCCCCGTGATCGGCCCGCTGCTGGACCGCCTGCCGCACGGCCGCCGCGCCGCCATGGCGATGTCGATGCTGGCGCGCGCCGTCCTCGCCTGGACGATGGCCGGGGTGATCGCGGGCGGCGGCATCGCGCTGTACCCGGAGGCGCTCGGCGTGCTGGTGGCGTCCAAGGCGTACGGCGTGGTGCGCAGCGTCGTGGTGCCCCGGCTGCTGCCGCACCGGCTGTCCCTGGTGAAGGCGAACTCCCGGGTCACCCTGGCCGGCCTGCTGGCCACCGGCGTGGCCGCCGCGGTGGGCGGGCTGCTGCACCTGATCGGGCCCGGCTGGCCGCTGCGCGGGGCGTTCCTGGTGTTCGTGATCGGCACCCTGATGGCCTTCCACCTGCCGCACACGGTCGACTCGGCGAAGGGCGAGCAGCGGGCCGTGCTGCACGCCGAGGTGCACACCGAGGGCTCGCACCTGATCCACCACAAGCCGCCGGTCAAGACCTCGCTGCGCACGGTCGGCCCGTCGGTGGTGCTGGCGCTGCGGGCGATGGCGGCGATGAAGTGGCTGGTCGGCTTCCTGGTGATGTTCCTGGCGTTCCTGCTGCGCGAAGAGCCGATCGGCGGCCTGCAGCCGACGCTGGCGCTGGGGCTGGTCGCCCTGGCGGCGGGCACGGGCAACGCGCTCGGTTCCGTCCTGGGGTCGTGGCTGCGCACGCGCGGCCCGGAGGCGACGGTCACCGCGATGCTGCTGCTCGCGACCTGCGCGACGGCGGCCTCGGCCCTCTGGTACGGCGCCGTGACGGTGATCATGATCGCCGGGACGGCCGGTCTGGCTGCCTCGCTCGGCAAGCTGGCGCTGGACGCGCTGATCCAGCGGGACGTCCCGGAGGCGGTCCGGACCTCGGCGTTCGCCCGTTCGGAGACGCTGATGCAGCTGTCCTGGGTGGCCGGCGGCGCGGTCGGCATCCTGCTGCCGCTCAACGGCGAGCTGGGGCTCTCGGTGGCCGCCGCGGTGGTCGGCCTGGTGCTGCTGTGGACGATCCGTTCGCTGTTCCGGGTGGGCCTGCGCCGGCACCCGACGGCGCCCCGGGTCGCCTGACCGGGGAGGCGGCAACACGCGGTTGCCGACCCCCGCGTAGCGTGATCGGCGAAGCCCGGTAGATTCTGACCCATGAGCCTCGATACCCGTGTCATCGCCGCCCTCGGCGCCGTCGTCGTGATCGGCGCCGGCACGGTCGGCGGGTCCATCGCCTACGCGTCCGGCCAGACCGCGCACAACAGCCACCGCGCCACCCTGACCGTGGGCGACTCCTCGATCGCCGCGGACCCGCTGTGCTGGAACGACGGCAACCCGCTGACCGAGGACGACCAGCAGAAGTGCCAGGAGACGGCCACCCAGGCCCTCAAGGACGGCACCCTCCCGACCTCGGACGTCGTCGTCAGCGACAAGGTCGGCGTCGGCGTGTCGCCGAACGTGGCCGACCGGGGCTGGTGGGCCTTCACCAACGGCGGTTCGCAGGCCCAGGGCGGGCGCTTCAGCCTGTTCTCCTACGCCAAGAACGCGACCTACTCGGGCTCGCAGTCGGCGAGCACGCTGCTGAACGCCTCGGGCAAGACGCTGGTGACCGTGGTCGAGGGCGACAAGAACTCGGACAACCCGACCGCCGTCTGGTACTTCCAGCTGAACACCCAGGACAACTGACGGTCCTGCGATGACCGCGCACGCCGTCGCCGACGGGCGGAACGAGCGGTCGGGCCCCGGGCGGGCCCGGCTGCTCGTCGTCGTCGCGGTGCCCGTCGAGGCCGAGGCGGTCCTGCGCGGCCTGCCGGGCGGGGAGCACGCACTGCGGCTGCCGCTGCCAGGCGGGGAACTGCACCGCGCCGGGGCCGTGGACGTCCTGGCGGGCGGGGTCGGTCCGGCCGCCGCTGCGGCCGGTGCCGCTTCGGCGCTCTGCGCGGCCCGTTACGGGCTGGTCGCGTCGGCCGGCATCGCGGGCGGGTTCGCCCCGCACGCCCCGGTGGGCGCGACCGTGGTGGCCGACGCGATCGTCGCCGCCGACCTCGGCGCCGAGACCCCCGAGGGCTTCGCCGACGTCACCGAGCTCGGCTTCGGCACCGTCCGGCACACGCCTCCCCCCGCCGCCGTCGCGCTCGCCGCGCGGGCCCTGGGGGCCGTCACCGGGCCCGTCCTGACCGTCTCCACCGTCACCGGCAGCGCCGGGCGGGCCGCCGCCCTGACCGCCCGCCACCCGGGCGCCGCGGCCGAGGCGATGGAGGGCTTCGGCGTGGCCGAGGCCGCCGCCCGGTTCGGCGTGCCGGCCTTCGAGCTTCGGACGGTCTCCAACCCGGTGGGCCCGCGCGACCGTTCCGCCTGGCGCATCGGCGACGCCCTGGCCGCCCTGGAGCGGGCCTTCGCCGCGCTGCCCGTCCCCGCACTCATCGAGACCCTCGCCGAGGAGGCCGGCCGTGGCTGAACGGCTCAGCATCGCGTACTCGCCCTGCCCGAACGACACCTTCGTCTTCCACGCCTGGGCGCACGGCCTGGTGGCCGGCGCGGACGCCCCCGAGGTGACGTTCGCGGACATCGACATCACGAACGGGCTGGCCGAGCGCGGCGAACTGGACGTCCTGAAGATCAGCTACGGCGCCCTGCCGTGGGTCCTCGACGAGTACACGCTGCTGCCCTGCGGCGGCGCGCTCGGCCGCGGCTGCGGGCCGCTGGTGCTCACCCGGCCGGGCGTGTCGGCCCCCGGGGACCTCACCGGGAAGACCGTGGCGGTGCCGTCCGAGCGGTCCACCGCCTACCTGCTGTTCCGGCTCTGGGCCGCGAAGGCCGTGCCGGGGGGCTTCGGCGAGATCGTCGTCCTGCCGTTCCACGAGATCATGCCCGCCGTCCGGGACGGCCGGGTGGACGCCGGCCTCGTGATCCACGAGGCGCGGTTCACCTACCAGCGGTACGGGCTGCACAGCCTCGCCGACATGGGCGAGGCCTGGGAGCGGGAGACCGGCCTGCCGATCCCGCTCGGCGCGATCGTCGCCAAGCGCTCGCTGGGCGCCGAGCGGCTTCGCACGCTCACCGACGCGATCCGCGCGTCCGTCCGGCAGGCCTGGGCGGACCCGGCGGCCAGCCGGGAGTACGTGCTCGCGCACGCCCAGGAGATGGACCCGGCCGTCGCCGACCAGCACATCGGGCTGTACGTGAACGAGTTCACCGCGGACCTCGGCGAGGAGGGCTACGCGGCCGTCCGCGCGCTGCTCACCCGGGCCGCCGCGGAGGGGCTGGTGCCCCCGCTCGACCCGGGTGCGCTCGCGTTCTGACGCCCCTCGGGGGCCTGCTCAGAGGTCGAACTGGTCGGCCACCGCGCGCAGCAGGGCGGCCAGCTTCTGGCCGGTCGGCTTCGCCGGGTAACGGCCGTGCTGGAGGCCCGGGAGCACCGCGTCCAGCGTGGTGATCAGGTCCTGGACGATGGGCGCCATGTCGTCGGCGCTGCGGCGCTGGGCGGCGGCCACCGAGGGCAGCGCCTCCAGCAGCTGGACGGCCATCGCCTGGTCGCCGCGGTGGCCCGCGACCACGCCGAACTCGACCCGCTGGCCCGGCTTCAGACTCGTGACACCGGTGGGCAGCGCCTTGGTGTGGACGAAGACGTCGCCGCCGTCGTCGCGCGACAGGAAGCCGAAGCCCTTCGTCTCGTTGAACCACTTGACCTGACCGGTGGGCATCTCGAACAGTCCTCGAATGGGTGTGAGGGATCCCGGCCCTGGCCGGGGATCACTGGGTGGTGGAAAGCGCGGGCCGACCTGGGCTCGGCGCCCGTGGGCGCTCATTGGTCAGCACACTGCCAGGAGCAGACTAACGGTCCGTCACTGCCTCATCCGCGTTCCGCGGACGTTCCGCGGTCCGGCGCTGGGGCACCCGGGCCCGCGGGGCTCTCGCGATCACGGGAGAGCCGGTACTGGTGCGCCCTGGGCGCGGCTCAGCGCTGTCCATGCGGCTCACACCTCCGGCTCCGGGAGAGTCGGGGCGCGCCACTCGCGCCCCTGGGCAACCCGTGCATACCCCCGCTCAGCAGGGATCGAAACTCCCAGCTCCCGGGAAACTGCGCAACGTGACCGAAGCGCTCGCCTCCGAAGCGGTGCGGCGGGAGGCGGGCCGGGAGCACCCCGGCCGGCTCTGCCAGACTGGAGTGCCCCGGCGCGTCCCCCCGCGCCCGGAACGCCGCCGGACACCCGGGGCGCACCCGAAGGCACCCCCGAGCACCCCCGAGCACCTCCCGAGGAGCGAGCAGAAGTGAGCAGCCAGAGCGCCGACCGCGGCGACGCCTACGTCCGGGCCGGAGCGATCGTCTTCGGCGTGGGCGCGCTCGCCACCCTGGTCACCTTCGTCCCGCTGTTCCTGCACCTCACGCCGCTGCCGACGGCCGCGTACTGGCTGAGCATGCTGATGCCGGCGGGCTTCCTGCTCGCGCTGGTCGGGCTGTTCGTGAACGCCCGCGCCCAGAAGCGCCGCGCGGCCCCACGGGCGTGACGCCGCCCGAACCGGCGGGGCCTACGCGCCCAGGTGCCCGGCGAGCCAGGCCGGGAACCCGGTGAGGTCGGCGAGCACCACGTCCGCGCCGGCCGCCCGCAGCTCGTCCACGCCGTACGGCCCGGTGGCCACGCCCACCGCGACGGCGTCCGCGCGGCGCGCCCCGACGATGTCCCCGAGGTGGTCGCCGACGTAGACCGTCGCGCCGTGCTCGCGCAGCGCGTCGCCCTTGGTCTCCGCCCAGAGGTCGCCGACCAGCGCGTCCGCGTGCAGCCCGGCGTGCTCCAGGTGGAGGCGGGCGTTCGGCTCGTACTTGCCGGTGATCACGGCGACCCGGCCGCCGTGCGCGCGGACGGCCTCGACGGCCGCGTGCGCGCCGGGCAGGGCGACGGTCGGGGCGAAGGCGTGGTCCCGGTAGAGCTCGCGGTAGCGGGCGGCGGCGCGCTCGACCTCGTCCTCGGGGAACCAGTTGCGGATCTCGTGCACCAGCGGCGGGCCGAGCCGGGTGACGGCGAGGTCGGCGTCGATGGGGGTGCCGGTCTCGGCCGACAGCGCCAGGTACGTGGCGCGGATCCCCGGCCGGGTGTCCAGCAGCGTCATGTCGAGGTCGAAGCCGACGGTGAGCGGGGTGGCGGAAGTCGCGGGCATGGCGCCAGGCTATCCAACGGCCGGTGCGGGAAGGAGGCGATCAGCCCGGGCTCCGCGACGGAGCTCAGGTTTACCCGAGTTGTCTTCGGAAGGGGGCTCATGACCGACACCTCCCCGCCGCCCGGCCGGCGCCGGACCTCCCGCCGCCGGATACCGTGGCTCGCCGCCGCGCTGGCCGTCCTGGTCGGCGCGGTGCTGCTGAGCCTGTCGGTCGGCAGCCGCACGATCCCCTTCTCCGAGACGCTCGACGCCCTGCTGCACGGCGGCGACACCGCCGACGCCGTCGTCGTCCGCGAGCTGCGGGTGCCGCGCACGGTCGTCGGCGTCGCCGTCGGCGCGGCGCTCGGCCTCGCCGGGGCCGTCATGCAGGGCCTCACCCGCAACCCGATCGCCGACCCGGGCATCCTCGGCGTCTCCCAGGGCGCGGCGGCCGGCGTGGTCGTCGCGATCTCCGGCTTCGGGATCTCGACGCTGACCGGGTACGTCTGGTTCGGCTTCGCGGGCGCGGTGATCGCCACCGTGCTCGTGTACGGCCTGGCCGGGCGCGGGCGCGGCGGCGCGACGCCGATCAAGCTGGCGCTGGCCGGTGCGGCGATGTCCGCGTTCATCGCGTCGCTGAACACGCTGGTGCTCACGACGGACGCGGCGACGATGGACCGGTTCCGGTTCTGGCACGTCGGCTCGCTGTCCGGGCGGACCTCCGACGTGGCCTGGCAGCTGCTGCCGTTCCTGCTGGTCGGGGCGGTGCTCGTGGTCGCGGTGGCGCGCGGACTGGACGCGCTCGCGCTCGGCGACGACACCGCGAAGGGGCTCGGCGCGAAGACCGGCCTCGTCCGGGCGGTGGGCGCCCTCGGGGCCACCGTGCTGACCGGCTCCGCGGTCGCGGCGGCGGGCCCGGTCGCGTTCGTGGGCCTGGCCGTCCCGCACGCGGCGCGGGCCGTCGCGGGGGCGGACAACCGGTGGGTGCTCGCGTTCTCCGCCGTCCTCGGCCCGGCGCTGCTGCTCCTCGCGGACACCCTCGGGCGGGTGCTGTTCCCGCCGTCGGAGGTGCCGGCCGGGGTGATGACGGCGCTGGTGGGCGTCCCGGTGCTGGTCGCGCTGGTACGGCGGCGGAGGGTGGTGGCGGCGTGACGGGCTCCGTGTCCCCACGGGGCTACACCGTCGTGCGGGCCGGGCGGGCGTCGTTCCTGCTGCACCGGCGCTCGGCCTTCGTCGCGCTCGGGCTGCTGGCCGCGCTGGCCGGCACGGCGATCGCCTCGCTCTGTCTCGGCGAGTCCACCGTGTCGCCGGCCGACGTCGTCGAGGTCGTGCTCGGGAGACCGAACCCGAACGAGCTGGTGGTCGGCGAGTTCCGGCTGCCCCGCATCGTGGTCGGCCTGCTGGTCGGCATCGCGCTCGGCTTGGCCGGGGCGCTCGTCCAGACCGTCGCCCGCAACCCGCTCGCCAGCCCCGACGTCGTCGGCGTCACGTGGGGCGCCACCGCGACCGTCGTCGGCCTCACGGCGTACGGCGTCGTCGGCTCCACCGGCCAGGCCCCGTACGCGGCCGTCCTCGGCGGGCTGGTCGCCGGGCTGCTCGTCCACGCCCTCGCCTGGCGGCGTGGGCTGCACGCGCAGCGCTTCGTCCTCGTCGGCATCGGGATCAGCGTCGCGCTGTCCTCGCTGACCTCCGTCTTCCTCACCAAGGGCGACGGCTTCCAGGCGCAGGCCGCCGAGGTGTGGATGACGGGCAGCCTCAACGGCTCCGGCTACGACCAGGCCGGCCGACTCGCCCGGGTGCTGCTCGCCGCCGTGCCCGTCGCCCTGTGGGCGGCGCGGGCGCAGCGCTCGATCTCCTTCGACGACGCCACCGCCGTCGGCCTCGGCCTGCGGCTGGACCGGATCCGACTCGGCATGGCGCTGCTCGGCATCGTCCTCGCCTCGTGCGCGGCGGGCGCGGCCGGCCCGGTGGACTTCGTCGCCCTGATGGCCCCGCAGATCGCTTTGCGGCTCGCCCGTTCCGCGCAGATCCCGCTGCTCTGCTCGGCGCTGACCGGCGCCCTGGTCGTCGTCCTGGCCGACCTGATCGCCCGCCGCCTGCTCGCCCCGACCGAGCTGCCGGTGGGCGTCGTGACCGGCTTGGTCGGCGCGCCCTACCTGATGTGGCTGCTCATCCGTTCCCGCCGTGGAGGTGCCTGATGGCCGTACTGGAAGCCCGTGACCTGACCCTGGCCTACGAGGCGCGCACGGTCGTCGAGGGCCTGGAGGTCACGGTGCCGGAGGGCCGGGTCACGGTGATCGTCGGCCCCAACGCGTGCGGCAAGTCCACGCTGCTGCGCGCCCTCGGCCGCCTCCTGAAGCCCACCCGCGGCGCGGTCCTGCTCGACGGCGAGGAGCTGGCGCGCATCCCGACCAAGCGCGTCGCCCGGCGCCTCGGCCTGCTCCCGCAGTCCCCGACCGCCCCCGAGGGCATCTCGGTCGCCGACCTCGTCGCCCGCGGCCGCCAGCCGCACCAGAGCTGGTGGCAGCAGTGGTCCCCGCAGGACGAGGCCGCCGTCGCCGAGGCCCTCGACCGCACCTCCACGGCCGACCTCGCCGAGCGCAGCGTGGACGAACTCTCCGGCGGCCAGCGCCAGCGCGCCTGGATCGCGATGGCCCTCGCCCAGGGCACCGACGTCCTGCTCCTCGACGAGCCGACCACCTACCTCGACATCGCCCACCAGGTCGAGGTCCTGGACCTGGTCCGCCGCCTCAACGCCGAACGCGCCCGCACGGTCGTCGCCGTCCTCCACGACCTCAACCAGGCCGCCCGCTACGCCGACCACCTGATCGCGATGCGCGGGGGCCGCATCGTCGCCCAGGGGCCCCCGGCCGAGGTGGTGACCGCCGACCTGGTCCACGAGGTCTTCGGCCTCGCCGCGGTCGTCGTCCCCGACCCGGTCACCGGCACCCCCCTGGTCGTCCCCGGAGCCCCGTGGACGGCGGCCTGACGACGCGCGGGTCCACGCCACACATCGTGGGAGCAGAGCGGAGCGCTCGGGCATCGGCGGTCAATTCGGACATAATCGGCAGGGCCCGTCTCCCCCGTCGTCCGACCGTCCGAGGAGTGCCGATGCACCGGATCACCCGTCGCGCGCTGCTGGTCGGGCTGGGTGGGGTCGCCCTCGCCGGGTGTACGACGAATCGGGCGGGGGGCTCGGGGACGGACGGGGCGGTGGCGGGCGGGTCGGGTGTGGCGCTGCCTCCGGTGACGGTGAACACCGCGCTCGGGCCGGTCGTGGTGCCGGGCGCGCCATTGCGGGTCATCGCGCTCGACACGGACGTGTTCGACTCGGCGCTCACGCTCGGGATCGCGCCGGTCGGAGCCGCGCGGCCCGCGCTGGACGCGCACTACCCGGAGTACTGGCCGCAGTCCCGGACGGCCGCGATCGCGTACGTCGGCCCGGCCGGGGCGCCCGACCTCGCGACGATCCGTTCGTTGCGGCCGGACCTGATCCTCTCCAACCAGATGCGGGACGGCGACCGCTACGACGCCCTGCGCGAGCTGGCGCCGACCGTGCTCACGCAGACCACCGGCGCCCCCTGGAAGGCCAACTTCCAGCTGCACGCCCAGGCGTTGAGCCGGCAGGCGGCCGCCGCGGCCTTCGTCGGCTCCTACCAGCGGCACGTCTCCCAGGTGACGGCCGCGCTCTCGGACGCCAAGGTGGCCGGGCGGAAGGTGAGCCTCGTCCGGTTCGTCGAGGGCGGCGGGATCCGGCTGTACGGGAAGCAGAGCTTCCCCGGGGTGGTGCTGTCGGACGCGGGTGTCGGGCGGCCGGACGCGCAGAACGTCGACCAGTCCGACTTCGAGATCCCGCTCGACCAGATCGCCAGGGCCGACGGCGACCTGCTGCTCTACGGGACGTACGGCGATCCGGACCGGTCCGGCGCCAACACCGTCCTGGCGAGCTCCGGTTGGCAGGCGCTGGGCGCCGTGAAGGCGCACCGGGCGTTCCCCGTCGACGACCAGCTGTGGTTCGAGGGCATCGGGTACACGGGCGCCAACTACGTGCTGGACGAGCTGCAGCGCTTCCTGGGGGCGTGAACGTCAGGTTCCTCCGAGTGCCGCACGGAGCTTGGCGCGCAGCAGGCGGACGGCCGGCGAGTGCTGGTCGCGGCGGGCGACGAGGCCGAGTCGGGCGTGGACGGCCGCGTCCTTGACGGGGATCGCGCGCAGCGTCGGCACGCCGACGGCGGAGGACGGGCTCAGGACGGCCACGCCGGCGCCGCGTTCGGCGAGGCGCAGGAGCGTCGTCGGTGAGCTGGCCTCGATGTCCACCCGCGGCTCGGAGCCGAGTCGGCGGCACGAGCGGTCGTACGCGGCGCGGATGCCCGTGCCCGGGGTCAGGCCGAGGACCTTCTCGGGCGCGCGGAGACCGACCAGGTCGGCGAGGCGGACGGTCTTGCGGTCGAGCGGGTGCCCGATCGGCACGACGGCGGCGATCGGCTCGTCGACGAGGACGCTCGCGTCGAGTTCGGGGTCGGCCTCGCCCGCGAACCCGATCAGCGCGAGGTCGAGGGTGCGGGCGAGGACGTGGGACTGGAGGAGCTCGGAGTCGTCCTCGTGCAGGCTGAGTTCGATCCCGGGGTGAGTGCGGCCCAGATCGGCGACGACGTCGAGGAACGGCGGGATCGAGCAGCCCGTGATCATGCCCAGGCGCACGCGCCCGCGCACGGCCTGCGCGAACTCGGCCGCGGTGTGCTGGATGTCGTCGAGCGTGGCGAGGGCGTTCTTGGCGAGCGGGAGGATCGCCTCCCCGGCGGGGGTGAGTCGGATGCCGCCCCGGCTGGCGCGTTCGAGCAGCTGCTGGCCCAACTCACGCTCCAGCTTGCCCACTTGGGTACTGATGCCGGACTGGCTCACGTGCAGGCGAGCGGCGGCGGCGGTGAAGGAGCCCTCGTCGACGACGGCGGCGAAGTAGCGCAGTTGGTGCATCTCCATAACTGATGATGATAGCTGGCATCGGATCCATCTGTTGGACGGATGGGGTGGTGCGGACGGACCATGGAGGCATGACGACGACGAACAGTGCACGCGAGATCGCCGAGACCTACTTCACCGCCTGGGAGGCGGGCGACTTCGAGGCCATCCGGGAACTGCTGGCGCAGGACGTGGACTTCGTGGGCGCGCTCGGCACCGCGTCGGGGATCGAAGAGGCCCTGGGCGGACTGAAGGGGCTCGGCCGGGTGCTGGAGAAGATCGACGTCCAGGTGCGGGTCGCGGAGGGCGACGACGTGATCACCTGGTACGACCTGCACACGAGCATCGCGCCCGCCGCGCCCACGGTGAACTGGATGCACATGGAGAACGGCAAGATCGCGCGGATCCGGGTGACGTTCGACCCGCGCGGACTGCTGGAGGGCTTCGGGAAGTAGAGGGGCGTCAGCCACCCACCCTCGCGCGGGGAGTCGGCCTCACCGACTTCCCGCGCCGAACAGCTCCCCCAGGTGGTACTCCAGGATCGCCACCGCCTCCTCCCCGCTGCGCTGACCGCCCAACACGCTCGACCCCAGCCCGTTGACCATCGCCAACAGCCCGGCCGCAGTCACCGCGGCGTCCTTCCCCTCCGCGATCTCCCCCGCCTCCTGTGCCGCCCGGATCTGCTTCGCGAGGAACCCCTCCAGCAGATCAGGCTGTAGCGGCCCCTTCTTCTCCATCGCCCCCGGATCGCTCAGCACGAGCGTGTAGTACGCCGCGTACGTCCGCGTGATGCGCCGGCTCTCGGCGTCCGTCGGCAGGATGCACGACAGGATCGCCGTCACGATGCTCCGCGGTGTGGGCGGCACCCCCGCCTCCTTGATCCACCGCTCCATCCGCGCCTGCAGCTGGGTCCCGAGCCGCGCCAGGGCGTCCAGCAGCAAGCCGTCCTTCGTCGTGAAGTAGTACTGCACCAGTCGCAGCGACACCCCCGCCTCCGCCGCGACCGCCCGCATGCTCGCCGCTTGCAGGCCCTGGGTTTCGGCGATGCGTAGCAGGGCCTCGGCGATCTGCCGGCGCCGCCCCTCGTGATCGGCCTTCTCCGCCATCCCGCGAACTTCCTCTCCACACATGCCGGTACACCCGCATCATGGCCGTGATACATGTGTACCAGGCGAATCGGTGAGTTCGGGAACACCCAGGCCGTAGCCCGATTCCGTCCCGCGTGCGAGCGAACGTCCGCCCCCCCTGCGGCCCGGCCCGAAGGCCGCACCCGACGCCCCGACGCCCGACGGCCGAGGCCCGACGCCCGACGCCCGAAAACGGTGCGGCCCCTCGCTCGTGTTCGTGAGCGGGGGGCCGTTCCCCGGCTAGGCCACGGGCTCCGGTGTCGCCGTCGCGGCGCGCCAGGTGGCGACGAGATGGGCCGCCTTGGCCTCGAAGGCCGGGTCGCGCCAGGCGCCCGGGAGGCCGAACAGCACCGGGAGGGTGAGGTCTCCGCGGAGGCGGTGGGTGACCCGCACGATGTCCCCGGAGTTGGCGCGGTCGCTCTTCTTCACCACCGCGACGTTGGTGACGTCCGCCCAGGCGAAGCGCTTGCGGAGGCCGAAGGGGCCGGTCCACCAGATCTCGCGCTCGTCGAAGCTCACGCTGGTGAAGACGGCGCCGACCTGGGCGATTCCGCCGACGACGAGGAGGAGGGCGAGTGCCATGCCGATGGAGGTCCGGGCGGTCAGCGGGGTCCGCGAACCGAGGTACAGGATGTAGCCCCCACCGGCCAGGAACAGCGTCGAGAAGAGCCACTGGCGGCGGACCTGCGCCGGGGAAAGACGGTACGTCATGTGTTGCACCTGCGGATCTTGGCAGCTTGGCCGCACCTGAGGAAGCGTCACCATCCTTCCTTCCCCGGGCTCACCCGCCGGAGCGGATCGGCTCCCCCGTCCGGTGCAGGTGGGTGAGGATCTCGCGGTACGAGCGGACCACGCCCACCTCGTAGTACGGGATGCCCTTCTCCGCGCAGAACGCACGGGTGATCCGCGCCGCCCGGCCGAGCGCGGGCGTCGGCATGCTGGGGAAGAGGTGGTGCTCCACCTGGTAGTTGAGGCCGCCCATCACGGCGTCGACGGCGAGGCCGCCGCGGACGTTGCGCGAGGTGAGCACCTGGCGGCGCAGGAAGTCGAGCCGCATCTCCGGTGTGACCATCAGCATGCCCTTGTGGTTCGGGGCGAACACGCAGCCCAGGTAGACGCCGAACAGCGCCTGGTGGACGGCGAGGAACGCCACCGCCTTGCCGGCCGGGAGCGCGGCGAAGACGAGCCCGACGTAGCCGGCGAAGTGGGCCACCAGCAGCGCACCCTCCAGCCAGGGGCGCTTGACCGCCGGCCCCCGCAGGGCACGGAAGCTGTTGAAGCTGAGGTTGAGGCCCTCCAGCAGGAGCAGCGGGAAGAACAGGAACGCCTGCCGGCGCCCGATGAACCGGGCCAGTCCGCTCGCCTGCCGGGCCTGCCGCTGGGACCACACGACGAGATCGGGCGCGACGTCCGGGTCACGCTCCTCGTGGTTGGGGTTGGCGTGGTGGCGGGTGTGCTTGCTCATCCACCAGCCGTAGCTCATCCCCATCAGCAGGTTCGCGGCGATCCGGCCGCCGAGCTCGCTCGGTGCGCGCCGGGAGAACACCTGCCGGTGCGCCAGGTCGTGGGCGAGCAGGCCGATCTGGGCGAACACGACGGACATCGCCGCCGCCAGACCGAGCTGCCACCAGGTGTCGCCCAGTGCGAACAGGGCGCACCAACCGCCGACGAACGCGGCGAGCACCAGTGCGGCACGGGCGGCGTAGTAGCCGTGCCGCCTGGCCAACAGGCCCTCGGCGGCGATCCGGCGGCTCAACTGGGCGAAGTCGCTCCCGCCGGTATCCGGCTGCGGGGCGGGGGCCTCGGGCGCGACCGTCATCGTCGCGGGCTGTGTGGGCATGCCCCGAGTCTGGTTCGGCGGGGCACCCCCGGAGAACGGGGAAATCACCCGTCCCGTACGGGTGTTAACCCCCCTGCCCACCCCGGGGGCAACCTCACCCCTCCTCCGTCTCCTCCGGCTCGCGCAGCCGCGGCCGATCGGAGGGCTCGCGGCGGCGGAGGGTAGCGGCGATGGCCCGAGCGACCTCGGCCCGCTGGCGGGCGGTGCAGCCCGCCATGAGACGCTCCAGGCGCCGCAGGACGAGGACGTCCCGCCACGCGCGGATCGCCCCGCTCACGACCCCACACGCGAGGACGGCGGCCAGGACGGTGGTCGGGCTCATCGGAGGACCTCCGCTCGGGGTCGGGGCGCGGCGTACCAATCGCACGAGAAGACGGAATGGACGTGGCGCTTCAGTTCGAGCATTCGGTCGCCGAGGAACGCGACACCTTCCGCTCCGAAGAACTCGGCCGGCCTGCCGGAAGGCAGACCGTCGGCCACGCCGTGGGCGAGCAAGGTGGCGAAGAGAGCCTCGAAGGTGTCGCCGCAGCACCACTCGATCACCAGGGCGGCCGTGCTCCTCGCGTGGCAGCGGACGGTTCCGTGCAGGGCCGCCGTCTGATTCAGCAGGGCGGGTCGTCGCAGGATCCTGCTCAGTAGCAGCTCATGCGGGCCGGGCCCGCCCGGGTAGTCATGGACCCGAGCCGTCTCGCTCGGCAGCAGGCGCTCGGGATCGAACACGAGCGGAGTCCCGTCGTCGTTGACGAACGTGATCCGCTCCGGGCCCGATCGACCGCACATGGTGATCCCGCCGTGCACGGGTGATGCCCGAACAGCGAACTCTCCGACATCCCGGTACAGCAGCAGTCGAGTCACCAGATCGGTCCCCACCGAGGGATCCAGGCGCAAGGTCAGTCCGTCCTCCGCGATGCTGGACGCGACGACTCCGAACACGGCGAAGGTGACATTGCGGCTGCTCAGCGCAGTGGCGAAGGCATAGACCACCACCGCTTCGAGGTGCACCTGAGCGGCGGTCTCCGCATCGGGAACCGGGTGCTTGACGAATACCCGCACCTGCTCGGCGAGTTCACGGGACCGGCAGTACTGGAGGCCGGTCAGCTTCTGGATGCGCCTGGCCAGGCGGGTGACGTTGTCCGACGCGGACATGCGACTCCATTCCCCCCACGGAGCCGTCCGGCGGCGGCTGGAGAGACAGGTCGACTGTCCTGCGAACCAAGGAAGGTCACACATGCCCGCGGGCGACTCTCCAGAGCCCTTCGCCCACCCCGGCCGCCGGTGACCGAGTGCGTGAGCGCGTCGCCGCATCAACACAACCAGCCTACACGCGGGCCCGGTTGGCGCGCAGGCGTATCGAAGTCAAGCCCCCCGCCGAGCACTGTCCGCCCCCTTGGATACAGTTCGCGCACGCGTCGGCCGAATGTTCCACACGCGAACACCAAGCGGACCGCCGCGCTCCGCACATCCGATGGGGGACCAAGCAGTGCCCAGCAGACGTCGCGTCGGCCTCGCCGCCGCACTCGTGAGCTCGACCGTCATCGTCACCGCGCTGCCCGCCGTGGTCGCGCACGCCGACGCTGAGTTCCTGTACGTGGACAACGCCGCCAAGGCCTGTTCAGACGACGGCCCGGGCACCGACATGCACCACCCGTTCTGCAGCATCCAGGCCGCCGCCGACGCGGCACAGCCCGGCCAGACCGTCCGCATCGGCGGTTTCGAGTACACGGAACAGGTCACGCTGAAGCAGTCCGGCACTCCGGGGCACCCGATCACCTTCCGGGGCGAGACCACCATCCCAGGTCACCGGTCGGGCATCGAGTTCAAGCCCGGCGGGTACCCGTCGACCACGAACTCGCAGCACGCCTTCGTGGCATCCGGGGTGCACGACATCACGATCGAGAACCTCTGGATCACCGACTCCCCGCAGGAGGCGGTGCTCATCGCCGACTCCCAGCGCATCACGCTCGACGCCAACCAGGTCGACAGCGCGGGATATCAGGCCACGACGCCGCCACCGAAGAACTTTGACAACAACGCGTCGGCCATCCGCCTCACCGGGAAGACCAGCGACGTCACGATCAGCCGCAACCAGATCGGCAACAGCGGCCGGGCCGGCGTCGCCGTCGAGCCCGGCGTGACCGGGACGGTCATCACCACCAACTCCTTCACCGGGATCTACGACTTCCGCGCCTCGAACGTCATCGTCGCCGACAGCGCGCCGGGCACCGTGGTGAACAGCAACACGATCGGCGGCACCTGCGGCACCGGCATCGTCCTCAACGGCGGCTCCACCGGTTCGACCGTGGTGAACAACATCGTCCAGGTCCACAGGAACTGCGACGTGAACGTCGGCGTCGGCGTGATGGTGGCGCCCGGCTCCGTCCCCGGCACCAGGTCCGACTACAACGTGCTGTACAGCGACAGCCCGGACGCCCACGCCTACTACTGGAACGGCACGCTCTACCGGGCGCCAGCCGACCTCGCGGCCGCCACCGGCCAGGGCCGGCACGACCTGGCGGCGGACCCGAAACTGTCCGTCCACAACGCGGTCAACGAGGACGTGACCCCCGGCGCCGACTCGCCGGCGATCGACTCCGCCGACGCCACCGCGCCCGGCCGGCTGGACACCGACGTCTACGGGAACCCGCGCGCCGACGACCCGCTCGTGCCCGACACCGGTACCGGCGTGGGCTACCACGACCGCGGCGCGGCCGAGGTCGAGAACCCGTTCGCCGTCTCGCTGTACCCCGGGACGTACATGCCCGACCAGCCGATGGCTGTCACGTTCTACGGCGGGACGACCTCACCCTGGTACACGACCACCACGACCCTGGACTTCGGTGACGGCAGCCCGGTCGCGACCGCGCCGACCTTCCCGCTGACCCACACCTACCCCGCCGCAGGACGGTACATCGCCACGCTGACCGCGACCGACAGCACCGGCACCGTCAAGAAGGCCACCACGAACGCCGACGTGGCCAGCGGGCCGATCACGGCAGCCGTTCAGGTCCAGCAATCGCCGCTGACCCCCAAGAGCGTCTCGGTCGCCGGGACCTACAACAGCCCGTGGCCCGTGGAGCAATACCAGATCGACTTCGGCGACAACCAGGGTCAGGGTTACTGGAAGCAGTCGCTGCCCGCAGCTCCGGTCCCGCACGACTACGCCAAACCCGGCCGCTACACCGTACGGCTGACCGTATCGGACGACCACGGCCGCTCCGCCACGGCCGCCGGCTTCGCCCACATCAACGTCCCCGACCCCGGTGACCGCGCGATCGCCGGCCGCTGGACGACCGGCATGCCCGCCGCCAACGGCCTGTTCAACAACGGCACGTGGGCGCTGCGCTCCACCGGCGACTGCTGCAGGGCCACCATCACCCAGGCCTCCTTCGGCCAGGCCGGCGACCTGCCCGCCACCGCCGACTGGGACGGCCTCGGCCACGACCAGCTCGGCATCTACCGGGGCGGCACCTTCGCCCTGCGCCACGACGACGGCACCGTCTCCGCCATCCCCTTCGGCGACACCGGCGACATCCCCGTCCCCGGCTACTGGGACGGCAACGGCCACGCCCAACTCGGCCTCTACCGCCCCAGCATCGCCACCTTCATCGTCCGCCACGACGACGGCACCATCACCACCGCCGCGTTCGGCCAGGCAGGAGACATCCCCGTCGCCGGCGACTGGGACGCCACCGGCCACTTCCAGCTCGGCATCTACCGGAGCGGCACCTTCGCCCTGCGCCACGACGACGGCACCGTCTCCACCGCAGCCTGGGGCAACCCCGGCGACCAGCCCGTCGTCGGCGACTGGTACGGCAAGGGGCGCACGACCTACGGCATCTTCCGCCCCACCGACCCCTCCTACGCCCTCAGCGGCGCCTACGCAGGCGTCTACGGCTACGCCGGCCAGGTCTACTGACCAGAACAGCAGAGCAGCCCCGCACCCCTCCCCGGGTGCGGGGCCGTTGCGTCGAGAGCCGTCAGCCCTGCTGCTGTTGCGGCCTCCGGCGCAGGGCCATGAGCAGCAGGAACGCCGCCGTCAGGGCCGCCGAGAGGCGCAGGACGCCCGGGGCGGAGGCCCAGGTCATCTGGCCGAGCTGCGAGCCGGGGCCGGCTCCCGCCTGGCCGTGCTGGGTCTGGCGCATCTGGTAGAGGGTGGTCGCGCTCATCGTGATCAGCGGGATGCCGAAGATCGCGAACTTGCGGGTGAGGTCCTTGAGTTGGCTGGAGAGGTAGCCGAGACCCCAGCCCGCCAGCATGGCCGGGAAGAAGCCGGTCCAGGCGCCGCCCGCGAGGAGGGCGGCGGCGAGCAGGAGCAGCGGGGACGGACGGCGGCCGGCGAGGGCGCTCTTCTTCGGGGACTTCGCCGAACCGGCGGCCCCGGCGGCGCCGGCGGCTCTCGCGGCCTTCTTCTCCTTCCTCGGATTCGCGACGGCCGCCGCCTCCGGCGCCTCCGGCTGCGCGGGCGGCTCGCTGCCCTCCCCCGCGCGCTGGTCGGGGATCTGCTTCGGCGGGGCCGCCGGCGCATCGGAGAAGTTGAGCATCACCAGGTCCCAGCCGCCCCCGCCGGAGTGGATCACCTGCGGCGGCGGTACGGCGTCCGGGTCGGCCTCGGCGGCGGCTTCGCGCGGCGGGTCGAGCGGCACGGCGGACATGCCCGGGACGCCGGGCGCCGTGGCGGTGTCGTACACGCTGTCGTCGGAGGCGTCGTGGCCACCGTCGCGGGCCTCGGCGGGCTCACCGCCCGGCCGCGAGCTCCACGGTCCGCTCTTGCGCCACCACTCGCCGTCCGTCATCCCCGACACCCCGCCTCGCCCGTACCCTGGTCGGCCCACCGAAGTCCGGCCCACCGAACCGCCCTCGGCGTGACGCTACCCACCACTCCCCCACCCACGCGAGTCCCGACCCCCGCACGGACCCCAGGCCCACGGACGCCCCACCCGACTAACCTAGGTCGAATGACCACACAGCAGGGCCCCCAACGCTCCGGCAGGTCCGCCGCCGGCCCCCGCACGCTCGCCGAGGAGCTGCGCGCCCGCCCGGACGACGGTCTCGCCGCCCTGCTCCGCGCCCGCCCGGACCTGCTCAACCCGGTGCCCGGCGACCTCACCCAGCTGTCCGCCCGGCTGTCGTCGCGTGCCTCCGCGCTGCGCGCCCTGGAGCGGCTCGACCGGTTCACCCTTCAGGTCGCCGAGGCCCTGGCCACCGCCCCGGACGGGACCACGCTCACCACCGTCCGCACGCTGCTGACCGGCCCGGCGAAGGTCAAGCCGCACCCGGGCGCCACCCCGCTCACCCCGGCCGACCGGTCCGCCGTCGCCGCCGCGCTGCCCCGGGCGATCGCCACCCTGCGCGACCGCGCCCTGCTGTGGGGTCCGGACAACGGGCTGCGCCTGGTCCTCGCCGTCCGCGAGGCGCTCGCGCCGACCGCCGCCAACCCCGGCCGCACCGGTCTCGGCCCGACGCTCGCGGACGCCACCATGGGCATGTCCCCGGCCCGGCTGCAGCAGTTGCTCGCCTCCGCCGGCCAGCCCGCGACGCCCGACCCGGTCACCGCCGTCGCCGCGCTCACCGCGCTGCTCACCGACCGAGCCCGCTGCGACGCCCTGCTCGCCACCGCTCCCGAACCCGCCCTGCGACTGCTGGAGCGCCTCGTCTGGGGCCCGCCCACCGGCACCGTCCCGGACGCGGCCCGCCCGGTCACCGCCGAGGACGCGCAGAGCCCCGTCGAGTGGCTGCTCGCACGCGGCCTGCTGCTGCCGAGCGGCCCCGGCAGCGTCGTCCTGCCGCGCGAACTCGCCCTGCACCTGCGCGGCGGGCGCACCCACCGCACGGTCGAGCCCGTCCAGCCCGAGCCCCGGCCCGCCGCCCCACCGCGCGATCCACAGGCTGTGGACAGCGCCGCCGCCGGACAGGCCCACACCGCCGTCAAGACCGTCGAGGAACTGCTCGACCTGTGGGGCCTCACCCCGCCGCCCACCCTGCGCGCGGGCGGCCTCGGCGTGCGCGACCTCAAGCGCGCCGCCCAGGCCCTGGAGACCACCGAGCAGCAGGCCGCCTTCTGGCTCGAACTCGCCTACAGCGCAGGCCTGCTGGCCCCCGACGGCGAGGCCGACGAGTGCTGGGCCCCGACCCCCGCGTACGACACCTGGCTCCAGCAGGACACCGCCGAGCGCTGGTCCGTCCTCGCCACCGCCTGGCTCGCCGCCACCCGCGTGCCCGGCCTCACCGGCACCCCGGACGGCAAGGGCAAGCCGCGCGCCGCCCTCGGCCCCGAACTCGACCGCACGCTCGCCCCGTCCGTCCGTCGCGCCGCCCTCGCGCTGCTCGCCGAACTCCCGCCCGGCACCCCCGCCACCGCCGCCGAACTGCTGCCCACGCTGCGCTGGCAGCGCCCGCTGCGTGGCGGCCCGACCGGCCCGGACGGCCACGAACTGCGCGACGACCTCGCCGGCTGGGCCCTGGCCGAGGCCGAACTCCTCGGCGTCACCGGCCGCGGCGCCCTCGCCGCCCCCGCCCGCGCGCTGCTCACCGCCGAGGCCGACCCGGCCGAGGTGCTGGCCCCGCTGCTGCCCCGGCCGCTCGACCACGTCATCCTTCAGCCCGACCTCACCGCGATCGCCCCGGGCCCGCTGCTCACCCCGCTCGCCCAGGCGCTCGCGCTCTGCGCCGACATCGAGTCCAAGGGCGGCGCCACCGTCTACCGGTTCACCCCGGTGTCCGTGCGCCGCGCCCTGGACGCCGGACGCACCGCAGCCGACCTGCGGACCTTCCTGGAGCAGCACTCGCGCACGCCCGTCCCGCAGCCGCTCACCTACCTGATCGACGACGTCGCCCGGCGGCACGGCGTCCTGCGGGTCGGCGCCGCGTCCTCGTACCTGCGCTGCGACGACACCTCGCTGCTCGGCGAGGTCCTCGCCGACCGCCGCTGCGCCGACCTGCGGCTGCGGCTGCTCGCGCCCACCGTCCTCGCCTCCCAGGCCGCCCCGGACGTCCTGCTCGCGACGCTGCGCACGATGGGCTACGCCCCGGCCGCCGAGTCCGCCGAGGGCGACGTGCTGATCACCCGGCCGGACAGCCACCGCACCCCGCCGCGCACCGCGCCGACGCCCGTCCCGGACGGCCCGCCGAGCCCCGACGACACCCTGCTCGCCGCCGCCATCAAGGCCATCCGGGCGGGCGACCGCGCCGCGACGGCCACCCGCCGCGAGCCCGTCCCGGACCCGCGCAAGCTGCCGCGCACGGCCGCCGCGGAGACGCTGGCCAGCCTGCAGACCGCCGTCCTGCTCGGCGAGCGGATGTGGATCGGCTACCTCAACGCCGAGGGCATCGCGAGCCAGCGGATCATCGACCCGGTCAAGGTCGAGGGCGGCTTCGTCACCGCCTTCGACCACCACGCCGACGAGCTCCGCACGTTCGCCCTGCACCGCATCACGGGCGTGGCCGAACTGGAGGGGTGAGAAAGGGGGTCAGTGCCCCTGCGACTCCTTCATCTTCTCCTTGACCGCCTGGTCCGCCAGGGTGCCGATCTGCCCCTGCCCGACCGGAAGTTCGCCCCCGGTGACGGTGTCCGCCAGCAGGAACCCGGGCGCGGCGAGCAGCCCGCCGGGGCCCTCGCCGATGCCCGCGACGGCGTGCGCCGAGCCGGCGGAGGAGGCGGTGGCGGCGAAGGCCGTCCCCATGAGGGCGAGGGCGGTGAGAACACGCTTCGACTTGTTCATGCCCGGCCCAACGAGCGACGCGCGCCCTGGTCACCCCACGCGGTTGCGGCCCGACCGCACCGGGCGTAGTCCGGAGGCAGGGGAGGACGAGGTCCAGGGGGTTGCGGAAGGAGTCATCATGCTCGGCGATCGGATCGCGGAACTGACCACCACGGAGAGCGGCCGACGGGTCCTCCCCACGGTCGGCGGCCCCGCCCTGGAGGTCTCGATGACCGGTGTCGGACAGCTCCTCGGCCACCCCGTCCGGGAGTTCGTCTCCTACGAGTCCGAGCTCCGCCCCGACGGCTCGCTGTTCGGCGAGGGCCAGGGCGTCGGCATGACGGAGAAGGGCGAGACGTACAGCTGGCACGGCAGCGGCATCGGCCGCTTCACCCACGGTGGCGCCGTCAGCTGGCGCGGCAGCATCTACTTCGAGAGCACCGCGGACGCCTTCCTGCGCCTCAACGACGTGGTCGCCCTCTTCGAGTTCGACAACGACCCCGAGGGCAACGGCAAGTCCGTCCTCTACGAGTGGAAGTAGCCGCCGCACGCCCGTCCCCGTCCACCGCAGGGGCACCCCGTCCCGGTTCACCGCGGAATGCGCGACACTGGAGGGTCTGCGTCAATCCACCCTGTCAGCCAGTGGAGGGCTCCCCCGCGTGAACGACGGACCGCTCATCGTCCAGAGCGACAAAACTCTTCTCCTGGAGATCGACCACCCCAAGGCCGCCGAGTGCCGCCGCGCCATCGCGCCGTTCGCCGAGTTGGAGCGGGCGCCCGAGCACGTGCACACGTACCGGGTGACACCGCTCGGGCTGTGGAACGCGCGGGCCGCCGGCCACGACGCGGAGCAGGTGGTCGACGCCCTCGTGACGTACTCGCGCTACCCGGTGCCGCACGCGCTGCTGGTGGACGTGGCCGACACCATGGCCCGTTACGGACGGCTCCAGCTCACCAAGCACCCCGTCCACGGGCTCGTGCTGACCACCACCGACCGGCCGGTGCTGGAGGAGGTGCTGCGCTCCAGGAAGATCGTCCCGCTGGTCGGCGCCCGGGTGGACCCCGACAGCGTGGTCGTGCACCCCTCCGAGCGCGGCCAGATCAAGCAGGTGCTGCTCAAACTCGGCTGGCCCGCCGAGGACTTCGCCGGGTACGTGGACGGCGAGGCGCACCCCATCGACCTGCGGCAGGACGGCTGGCAGCTGCGCCCGTACCAGGCGCAGGCCGTCGAGGGCTTCTGGCACGGCGGCTCCGGCGTCGTCGTGCTGCCCTGCGGCGCCGGCAAGACGCTGGTGGGCGCCGCCGCGATGGCGGAGGCGAAGTCGACCACGCTGATCCTGGTCACCAACACCGTCTCGGCCCGGCAGTGGAAGCACGAGCTGGTCAAGCGCACCTCGCTCACCGAGGACGAGATCGGCGAGTACAGCGGCACGAAGAAGGAGATCCGCCCGGTCACCATCGCCACCTACCAGGTGATGACGACGAAGCGGAAGGGCGTGTACGCGCACCTGGAGCTGTTCGACGCCCGCAACTGGGGCCTGGTCGTCTACGACGAGGTCCACCTGCTGCCCGCTCCGGTGTTCAAGTTCACCGCCGACCTCCAGGCCCGCCGGCGCCTGGGCCTGACCGCGACGCTCGTCCGCGAGGACGGCCGCGAGGGCGACGTGTTCAGCCTCATCGGCCCCAAGCGCTTCGACGCGCCGTGGAAGGAGATCGAGGCGCAGGGCTACATCGCGCCCGCCGACTGCTGCGAGGTGCGGGTCACCCTGACCGACTCCGAGCGCCTCGCGTACGCGACGGCCGAGCCGGAGGAGCGCTACCGCTTCTGCGCCACGACGGCGACCAAGCGACGGGTGGTGGAGGCGCTGGTCAGGAAGCACGAGAAGGACCAGACGCTGATCATCGGCCAGTACATCGACCAACTGGACGAGCTCGGGGAGGCGCTCGACGCGCCGGTGATCAAGGGCGAGACCAGCAACGCGCAGCGCGAGAAGCTCTTCGACGCGTTCCGCAACAAGGAGATCGGCGTCCTCGTGGTCTCCAAGGTCGCGAACTTCTCGATCGACCTGCCCGAGGCCACGGTGGCGATCCAGGTCTCCGGGACCTTCGGCTCCCGCCAGGAGGAGGCCCAGCGCCTCGGCCGCGTCCTGCGCCCGAAGGCGGACGGCCACGCGGCGCACTTCTACTCGGTGGTCGCCCGGGACACCGTGGACCAGGACTTCGCCGCGCACCGGCAGCGCTTCCTGGCCGAGCAGGGCTACGCCTACCGCATCATCGACGCGGACGACGTGCTGTAGGCCGCGGCGTCCGTAGCCGGGGCGTCAGTACCGGACACCGTCGCGCCCGAGGAAGATCACGCGCGCGGCGGTGTCCAGGACGATCCCGAGGTTGCGGACGGCGGCGGCGATCGGGTTGCGGTGGCGGCCGGGGAGAGCGGTGGCACCGGCCGGGGCGGTGGTGGGGTTGTGTGTGCTCATGTCTTCAACGGTAGGCACCCGACCGGCCGCGGGCATCACTCCAAAGGCCGCATCCACCGGGCCGGACCTCGTCCTGCGGGTGTAGGCGTACCCCTGAGAGCTGCGGGGCTGGAACCCCGAGACGGAGGGGTCTAAGATCGTCCGTCTGCCCCCTCCCGAACCGTGGTACCTGCTGTAGTCCCGCAGGCAGCCGGGGGAGGCGCCGACCGCACGGCAACCGGCCGGCCGTACCCACCGTGAGCTCCATCGATCCGCTGCGCCCGCCACCGGGGCAGCCGGGAAGGTTCGCCGTGCCCGCCACCCCCACCACCGACCCCCTCCAGCGCGAACGCGACCACCTGGCCGCGTCCCGGTCCGCGCTGCGAGCGATGCGCGAGGACGTCCAGTCGCTGGACCTGCGCGACGTGACCGGCACCTGGGTGTCCGCCGCCGTCCTCCAGAACCAGATCGAGGCCAGGATCGCCGCCCTGGCCGACCTCGCCGACACCCCGCTGTTCTTCGGCCGCCTCGACTACCTGCACGCGATCAGCGAGGGCCTCGGCGAAGCGACGGGTGCCGCACCGAGCGCGCCGAGCAGGGGTGGTGACGGGCGACGGGCGGGAGGCGGGGAGCACTTCTACATCGGCCGCCGCCACGTGCACGACGCCGACGGCGACCCGATGGTGATCGACTGGCGCGCCCCGGTCTCCCAGCCGTTCTACCGCGCCAGCCGCGCCGAGCCGATGGACGTCGAGCGCCGCCGCCGCTTCGGCTACACCGGGGGCGAGCTCACCGCGTACGAGGACGAGCACCTCACCGACCCCGAGGAGACGGACACCGCCTCCGCGCTCCTCGCCGCCGAGATCGAGAAGCCCCGCGTCGGCCCGATGCGCGACATCGTCGCCACCATCCAGCCCGAGCAGGACGAGATCGTCCGCTCCGACGTCACGGGCACCATCTGCGTCCAGGGCGCCCCCGGCACCGGGAAGACCGCCGTCGGCCTGCACCGCGTCGCGTACCTGCTGTACGCGCACCGCGAGCGCCTCGCCCGCACCGGCACGCTGGTGATCGGCCCGAACAACGCGTTCCTCTCGTACATCGAGCAGGTCCTGCCCGCCCTCGGCGAGCTCGACGTCGCCCAGGCCACCGTGCAGCAGCTGGTCGGGCACGTGGAGGTCAGGGGCGAGGACACTCCCGAGTCGGCCCGGCTGAAGGGCGACGCCCGGATGGCCGAGGTGCTGCGCCGGGCCGTCCGCTCGGGCATCACGCTTCCCACCGAGCCCTGCGTGGTGGTCCGCGGCTCCCGCCGCTGGCGCGTCTCCGTCCACGAACTGACGGAGATCATCGAGGAGTTGAAGGGCCGCGACACCCGCTACGGTGCAGCCGGCGAGGCCCTGCCGCAGCGCATCGCACACGCCGTGCTGCTGAAGATGGAGCAGTCCGGCGAGGCCCCGGACGACCGCGTGCAGGACGCGGTGGCCCGCAACTCCGCGGTCAAGGCCGTCGTCAAGCAGTGCTGGCCACCGGTCGACCCGGCCAAGCTGGTGCTGCGGCTGCTCTCCGACCCGGAGTTCCTGGCCGTGTGCGCCGAGGGCGTGCTCACCGCCGAGGAGCAGCGGGCGGTGCTGTGGCCCAAGGCCGGCCGCTCGGTGAAGACGGCCCGCTGGACGGCGGCGGACGCCGTCCTGGTCGACGAGGCCGGAGACCTCGTGCGGCGCACGCCCTCGCTCGGGCACGTGGTGCTGGACGAGGCCCAGGACCTCTCCCCGATGCAGTACCGGGCGGTGGGCCGCCGCTGCACCACCGGCTCGGCGACCGTCCTCGGCGACCTCGCCCAGGGCACCACCCCGTGGGCCACCGCGAGCTGGCCGGACGCCCTGCACCACCTGGGCAAGCCGGGCGCCCACGTCGAGGAGCTCACCAAGGGCTTCCGGGTACCGGAGGAGGTCATCGCCTACGCCTCCCGACTGCTGCCCGCGATCGCCCCCGGCCTGGCCCCGGCGACCTCGGTGCGCGACACCCCGGGCGCGCTGGCGATCCGCCGGGTCGCGGACGGGGAGCTGACGCGGGCCGTGGTCGAGGCCTGCCGGCGGGCGCTGGAGCACGAGGGCTCGACCGGCCTGATCGCCGCCGACGCACGCGTCCCGCTGTTCGCCGAGGCGCTGGCCGCGGCCGGCCTGCCGCACCTGTCCCCCGGCACCGAGACCAGCGCCGAGGCCCGGCTGACGCTCGTCCCGGCCTCACTGGCCAAGGGTCTGGAGTACGACTACGTGGTGCTGGACGAGCCGGCCGCCGTCATCGCCGGCGAACCGGACGAGCGCACCGGCCTGCGTCGCCTGTACGTGGCGCTCACCCGCGCCGTCTCGGGCCTGACGGTCCTGCACGCGGAGCCCCTGCCGGAGCAGTTGGGCTGACGGTGCAGGGGCCGGCCCGCATCCGGACCGGCCCCTCCCGCGCGACGGACACCGGTCGGCCGCTGTCGGCGCTTCCACGCTCAGCCGTCGATCAGGGCCCGCCACTCGGCGACCTTCGCCGCGTCGACCGGGGTGTGCCACCCGTCGGCGCGGACCGCGCCGCCGACGTGGAAGGCGTCGAACCCGGCGGCCCGCAGCCCCGGCACGTGCTCGGCCCGCAGGCCGCCGCCGATCAGGATCCGCTGGCCGTAGCCGGCCTCGCCCTTCCTGGCCAGTTCCGCGAGGAGCACCTCGCGCCCGGCGGCCACGCCGCCGGGCGCGCCCGAGGTGAGGAAGGTGTCCAGGCCGGGCAGTGCGCCGACGGCCGCGCGGACGGCGGCCCGGTCGGCGCTGTGGTCGATCGCCCGGTGGAAGGTCCAGCGGCAGCCGGCCACCGCGTCCGCGACGGCCGCGGTGGCGGCGAGGTCGACGGCGCCGTCCGCGTCGAGGAAGCCGAGGACGAACTCCTCGGCCCCCTCGGCGCGGAGCCCGGCGGCCCGGACGCGCAGCGCGTCCAGGTCGCCCGGTGCGAAGCCGTCCCGGAGGCGGAGCATGACGCGCAGCGGCAGCTCGACGGCGGCCCGGATCCGGGCGAAGTCCTCGACGGACGGGGAGAGTCCGTCGGCGGCCATGTCCGTGACCAGTTCGAGCCGGTCGGCGCCGCCCGACTCGGCGGCCTGGGCGTCCTGGGGCGTCAGCGCGATGACTTCGAAAATTGGTCTAGACATATCCGATAGCCTGCCACATCCGCCCACCCCCGACGAGACCGCCACCCGCTTCCGGCCCCCGGCGACCGACTCCGGGCTCACGCCACGGCGCGCTCCTCCTCGGCATCGCCGCCGGGGCCGCCCGTGCCGCCCCGCCCGATCCTGTGCATCGCCACCGCGACGATGACCATCAGCCCGATCGCCGGCACCGCGACCGGCAGCAGCTGGGAGATCCCATGAGCCTCGCGCCAGATGTTGAACAGGCTCGCGAACGTCGTCAGCGACAGCACCGCGACACCGAGGGCGGCCGGCAGTTCCTTGCCGCGCAGCGCGGTGAAGGTCAGCAGCACCGGCACGATCAGCAGCAGCGCGAACCACTGGGCGTCCAGCGGGAAGGTCGTGTCGTCCCAGCGCTGGAGCCACACCAGGCCCGCACCCCCGGCGATCGAGGCCAGCACCATGCCGCGGGTGCGCCAGTTCGCCCTCGGCAGCAGTTCCGTGGGCGCCGCGAGCAGCAATGCCGCCGCCAGCGCGGCCGGCATGGTCGCCATGCCGACGTACCCGGCCCACCACAGGTCGATGAACGACGGTCCGGTGAACGCCTGCGCCAGGACGCCCAGTCCGAGCACCGCCTGGACCGAGGCGATGACGCGCACGGCCGTCCACCGCCCGAGCACCGATGCGATCGCGAGCAGCAGCGCGGTCACCGGCGGCGCGAGCGTCGTGGCCCACGTGGTGTACGAGTGGTCCCAGGTGAGCCGGAAGGAGGCGCCGTCCGGGTCGGTGACCCACGGCACCAGCCCGGAGCCGGCCAGCGCGCCGGCCACCATCGGTGCGGCGAGCGCGAGCACCCGTCCGAGCATCCCGGAGCCGGTCAGCCCGAGCCGCAGGCGGAGCCCGTACGCGGCGAGGTCGAAGACCTCCCGGGCGACGGCCGCGCGGTCGGCCTCGGCCGTGGCGTCGGCGAAGACCGCGGTCATCTCGTCGCCGCGCTCCCGGCGGTAGCGGGACGGGTACAGCTGGAGAGCGGCCCGCAGCACGCCCGCGGGCGCCCCGATCGTCGGTGTGGTCATGCGAAGATCCCCCTCATCAGCGCCCGCCCCTCGGGCCCGGGCTTCCCCTTCAGCGCCGAGCGGACGGTCGCCAGCCGGCGCTCCGCCTCGGCCGCGACCGTCCGCAGCCGCTCGGCCTCGGTGGCGAGCGCCGTGCGGCCGGAGCCGGTCAGCGCGTACGTGCGGCGGGCCCGGCCGTCCACGATCTCCTCGGCGGCGACCTCGATCAGGCCCTGCTGGAGCAGGCGGTCGAGGGCGCCGTAGAGGGTGCCGGTGCGCATCTTCACCCGGCCGTCGGAGATCTCGGAGATCTCCTGGATGAGCGCGTAACCGTGCCTGGGCGCGTCGGCCAGTGCGGTGAGCAGCAGCAGCGTCGGCTCCTGCATCGAGCGTTCTGTCATGCGTCTACATATATCGTCAACCGGCATATAGGTCCAGCACCGGTCCCACCGAAGACGCGTCCGTTACACGACCAGCACAATGGCGCCCATGCCGAACACCGAGGACCTGCTCGCCGACTGGACCGCCCTGCTGCACCGCTGCGACACCACCGCCGACCCCGAGCCGTACGGGCGGGAGCTGCTGCGCCGCTGGGCCGAGCCGCAGCGGCGGTACCACACCGCCGACCACCTGGGCGCGGTCCTGCGGCACGTCGACGCCCTCGCCGCGCACGCCGCGGACCCGGACGCCGTCCGCCTCGCCGCCTGGTTCCACGACGCCGTCTACCGGCCCGACCGCACCGAGAACGAGGAGCGCAGCGCCGCGCTCGCCGTCCGGGCCCTGACCGCCGCGGGCCTGCCCGCCGACCGGACGGCCGAGGTCGAACGCCTCGTCCTGCTCACCGTCACCCACGACCCCGCCCCGGGCGACCGCGACGGCGAGGTGCTGTGCGACGCGGACCTCGCCGTGCTCGGCGGCGCCCCCGAGGCGTACGCGGCGTACGCGGCCGCCGTCCGCGAGGAGTACGGCTTCGTGCCCGAGCCGGACTTCCGGGCGGGTCGCGCGGCCGTGCTGCGCCGGCTCCTCGCCCTGCCCGCGCTCTACCGCACCCCCACCGCCCGCGAGCGCTTCACCGCGGCCGCACGCTCGAACCTGGCGGCCGAACTCGGAGCGCTCGAAAACTAGTCCAGCTTCCCCACCGGCGCGACGACGGCGCCCTGCTTGCCGCACACCCAGTGCGGCTCCGGCCCCAGCTCCGGCTCCACGCTCAGCGCGTGCGGGTCCCCGTCGGCCGCGCAGGCGGTGCACAGCGGCCAGCGCCCGTACGCCTCCAGCAGCGCGTCCTGGACGTCCTGGGCGACCAGCCCGAGCACGTACTCGGTGCCGTCCGGCCACTGCTCCAGCCACCACCGCCGGTGGGTCACGGCCTGCTCCACGAGCGAGACGACGGCGGCGTCCGCCACGTCCCGCGCGGTGAGGTCGGCGAGGATCTGCGCACGGGCCTCGTGCAGGGCGGTCTCGATGTCAGCCATCCGTCGATTCTCCCAAACAACGCCGCGTGGGCGGCTCCCCGGAGGGAACCGCCCACGCGATCGGAACACCGATCCGGTCGTGCGACCAGGATCAGAAGTCCATGTCACCGCCCGGCATGCCGCCGGCCGGGGCCGCGGCCTTCTCCGGCTTGTCGGCGATGACGGCCTCGGTGGTGAGGAACAGAGCCGCGATCGAGGCGGCGTTCTGCAGCGCCGAGCGCGTCACCTTGGCCGGGTCGATGATGCCGGCGGCGATCAGGTCGACGTACTCGTTGGTGGCGGCGTTCAGGCCGTGACCGGCGGGGAGGTTGCGCACCTTCTCCACCACGACGCCGCCCTCGAGGCCGGCGTTGGTCGCGATCTGCTTGATCGGGGCCTCCAGCGCCACGCGGACGATGTTGGCACCGGTGGCCTCGTCGCCGTCCAGCTCCAGCTTGTCGAACGCGACACCGGCCTGCAGCAGGGCGACGCCACCACCGGCGACGATGCCCTCCTCGACGGCGGCCTTGGCGTTGCGGACGGCGTCCTCGATGCGGTGCTTGCGCTCCTTGAGCTCCACCTCGGTGGCCGCGCCGGCCTTGATGACGGCCACGCCGCCGGCCAGCTTGGCGAGGCGCTCCTGGAGCTTCTCGCGGTCGTAGTCCGAGTCGCTGTTCTCGATCTCGGCGCGGATCTGGTTCACGCGGCCCGCGACCATCTCGCTGTCGCCGGCACCGTCGACGATCGTGGTCTCGTCCTTGGTGATGACGACCTTGCGGGCGCCGCCCAGGAGGTCCAGACCGGCGTTCTCCAGCTTCAGGCCGACCTCCTCGGAGATCACGGTGCCGCCGGTGAGGGTGGCGATGTCCTGGAGCATGGCCTTGCGGCGGTCACCGAAGCCCGGGGCCTTGACGGCGACGGACTTGAAGACGCCCTTGATCTTGTTGACGATCAGGGTCGAGAGGGCCTCGCCCTCGACGTCCTCGGCGATGATGACGAGCGGCTTGCCGCTCTGCATGACCTTCTCCAGCAGCGGGAGCAGGTCCTTGATGCCGCCGATCTTGGAGTTGGCGATGAGGATGTACGGGTCCTCGAAGGTCGCCTCCATGCGCTCCAGGTCGGTGGCGAAGTAGGCGGAGATGTAGCCCTTGTCGAAGCGCATGCCCTCGGTGAGCTCGAGCTCCAGGCCGAAGGTGTTGCTCTCCTCGACGGTGATGACGCCTTCCTTGCCGACCTTGTCCATGGCCTCGGCGATGAGCTCGCCGATCTGGGTGTCAGCGGCCGAGATGGAGGCGGTGGAGGCGATCTGCTCCTTGGTCTCCACGTCGGTGGCCTGGGCCAGGAGCTGGTCCGAGACGGCGGCGACGGCCTTCTCGATGCCGCGCTTCAGGGCCATCGGGTTGGCGCCGGCGGCGACGTTGCGCAGACCCTCGCGAACCAGGGCCTGGGCGAGCACGGTGGCGGTGGTGGTGCCGTCACCCGCGACGTCGTCCGTCTTCTTGGCGACCTCCTTGACGAGCTCCGCGCCGATCTTCTCGTACGGGTCCTCGAGCTCGATCTCCTTGGCGATGGAGACACCGTCGTTGGTGATCGTGGGGGCGCCCCACTTCTTCTCCAGCACGACGTTGCGACCCTTGGGGCCGAGCGTGACCTTCACTGCGTCGGCGAGCTGGTTCATGCCACGCTCAAGGCCGCGGCGAGCTTCCTCATCAAAGGCGATGATCTTGGCCATCTGAAGTGGTCCTCCGGGACACGGTCGACTGCTCGGACCAAGGGGTGCCCGCGACGGACGGCCAAGGTGTGCGGGGGTCTATTCCCCTACCGCTCCCAGGGCCTCACCGACCCGGTCCGCTGTCACTCTCAAGCTTTGAGTGCTAACGCCAATGATTAGCACTCCGGGTGGTCGAGTGCAAGCCCAATCGCCAAGCCGGGGGCCGCCGCGGGAACGCCGACGGGCCCGTGCGACGCGTGTCGCACGGGCCCGTCGAGAAGCGAGTGGTCGTCAGCCGTGGGCCGCGCCGAGCTCCTGGAGCCGGAAGGGGTCAGACCGCGCGGACCATGTCCGCCTGCGGGCCCTTCTGTCCCTGGGAGATCTCGAACTCGACCCGCTGGCCCTCCTCGAGGGTGCGGTAGCCGTCCATCTGGATCGCGCTGTAGTGGACGAAGACGTCCGCACCACCGTCGACCGCGATGAAGCCGTAGCCCTTCTCCGCGTTGAACCACTTGACGGTGCCCTGAGCCATTCCGAACTCCCCTAGTGCTGTGCTGACCCTTCACGGTCCCGCAGGTCGCGGGCCCGGGTTGGTTTGAAGGCCGGCCCGGGGAACCCCCCCTGGGCGCAGCCGTGCACGCCGCGACCAACCGCCCCGAACGACATCCGGTGGGCGGGTGATTGCGTCGACCGCGGCTGAATGTATCCGGATCGACGCCCTCTGCAACAGGGTCCTCCGCGGTGAATTCCGGGTCCGCGTCAAGGGACAGGCCGGGCCGAATCGGAAGGAACTCCGCAATTCGCGCCGGACATAGCGGACGGAATGCGCAAATCCCCTGGTGAATTCTGACATCCGCGTGACACGTTTCCCGGCCCGGTCCCCGGGCGGTCTCAACGGACGGACGGCGGAGCGGCGGTTCGCACGGGGAGGGGGAGGGGGACCCCTGTTCCCGGCCGAGCGACACTCTACTCCCACTCGACCGGGAAACATTCCCGCCGAAATGCGAGCGGCCGCCCCCGCGCACGGAATGCGGAATTCCGTGCGCGGGGGCGGCCGGTCGGCGCGGGGCGCGGCTCAGCAGCCGCCGGCCACCGCCGGAATGATCGAGACGCTGGCGCCGTCCTTGATCTCGGTCGCGAGGCCCTCGGCGAATCGCACGTCGTCGTCGTTCACGTACACGTTCACGAAACGGCGCAGCTTGCCGGTGTCGTCCAGGATGCGCGCGGAGATGCCCGCGTGGTTCTTCTCCAGGTCGGCGATGACATCGCCCAGGGTCCCGCCGTCGGCGGTGACCTCGGCGGCCCCGCCGGTGTAGGTGCGCAGGATGGTGGGGATGCGGACGGTGGCGCTCATGGGTGGCTCTCCTCGTGGGGGGAATCAGGCGGACGCGAGGCCGGCGCTGCGGAAGGACTCCAGCGTCGGGCGGATGACCGCGGTCATCCCCGCATCGGCGACGGCGTCCAGGGTCTTGAGGCCGTCACCGGTGTTGATCGCGACGGTCTCCTTGGCCGGATCCAGCTGCCCGGTCTCGACCAGCTTCTTGAGCACGCCGACGGTCACCCCGCCCGCGGTCTCGGCGAAGATGCCCTCGGTGCGGGCCAGCAGCCGGATGGCGGCCACCACCTCGGCGTCGGTGACGTCCTCGACCGCGCCGCCGGTGCGCCGCGCGATGTCCAGCACGTACGGGCCGTCCGCCGGGTTGCCGATCGCCAGCGACTTGGCGATGGTGTCCGGCTTCACCGGCTTGATCACGTCCCGGCCGGCCTTGAAGGCCGCGGAGACCGGCGAGCAGCCCGCGGCCTGGGCGCCGAAGACCTTGTACGGCCGGTCCTCGACCAGTCCGAGCCTGATCAGCTCCTGCAGGCCCTTGTCGATCTTCGTGAGCTGCGAGCCCGAGGCGATCGGGATGACGATCTGCTCCGGCAGCCGCCAGCCGAGCTGCTCGCAGATCTCGTACGCGAGCGTCTTGGAGCCCTCGCCGTAGTACGGGCGGAGGTTGACGTTGACGAAGCCCCAGCCCTCGCCAGCCGGGTCGCCGATCAGCTCCGAGCAGAAGCGGTTCACGTCGTCGTAGTTGCCCTCGATGCCGACCAGTTCGCCGCCGTACACCCCGGCCATGACGACCTTGCCCTGCTCCAGGTCGTGCGGGATGAACACGCACGAGCGGAACCCGGCCCTGGCCGCCGCGGCGCCGACCGCGCCGGCCAGGTTGCCGGTCGACGAGCAGGACAGCGTGGTGTAGCCGAAGGCGCGCGCGGCCTCGATGGCGCAGGCCACCACGCGGTCCTTGAACGAGTGCGTGGGGTTGCCCGAGTCGTCCTTCACGTGCAGCGGGGCCGTGAAGCCCAGCTCCCGCCCGAGGTTGTCCGCCTTGACCAGCGGGGTCCAGCCCGGGTTCAGGTTCGGCTTGGAGGCGACGTCGGCGGGCACCGGCAGCAGCGGCGCGTAACGCCAGATCGACGCGGGCCCGGCCTCGATCCGCTTGCGCAGCTCCTCGGCGGCCTCACCACCGAACTCGTACGCGATCTCCAGCGGCCCGAAGCACTCCAGGCAGGCGAAGCTCGGACCGAGCGGGAAGCGGGTGCCGCACTCCCGACAGGACAGGGCGGTGGCGGGGCCGAGATCCACGGATGCGGGTGCGGCGTCGAACGCGGATGTCGCGGTGATAGCCATGATGGCGGAGGCCTCTCTCCTCATCTTCCCCGGGGTGCGGGCGCACCACGGGCCGGAATTGGCACCTGTCCCGCCGGGGCCTGGTGGCCGGCCGCGCGAGAAGGTTGCCGGGACGTCAACGGGCCGTTCCCTCAGTCCCTCTGGATGAGCATGTGAAGTTGTCGTCAGCGGCGACCCCGGCGTGCGAAGGTCCGACCGCTGTACGAAGACTGTATCCGAAGGCGCCGGGCCCGAAAGGGGCCGTCCGCCACGCGAGATGGCCCGTTCCACCCCGATCCGCCGAGGAGAGTCCCGTGCCCGCCGAACCGATCCCCGCACTCCTCCCGCAGGCGGCCTCCTGGCTGGGCCGCCGCTCGTGGAGCGCGGCCGACCGGCCGGTCGACACCCTCCTCGCGGCCAAGCGCCGCACCGGCCACACCGTCAGCGTCGTCCTGCCCGCCCTCGACGAGGCGGCCACCGTCGGCGACATCGTCCGCACGATCCGGCGCGAGCTGATGGAGCGCCTCCCCCTGGTCGACGAACTCGTCGTCGTCGACTCGGGGTCGGCCGACGACACCGCCGCCGTGGCCGCCGCGGCCGGCGCCCGGGTCGTGCCGCGCGACGAGATCCTGCCCCGGCTGCCCGCCGTGCCCGGCAAGGGCGAGGTGCTGTGGCGCTCGCTGCTGGTCACCCGGGGCGACATCGTCTGCTTCGTCGACGCGGACCTGCGCGAGTTCGACCCCGCCTTCGTCTCCGGCACCGTCGGCCCGCTGCTCACCGAGCCGGACATCCAGCTGGTCAAGGCCATGTACGACCGCCCGCTCGAAGTCAGGGGCTCCGCCGGCGACCCGGACGCCGTCTTCCCGGCCGGCGGCGGCCGGGTGACCGAGCTCGTCGCCCGTCCCCTCCTCAACCTGCACTGGCCGGAACTCGCCGGTTTCGTCCAGCCGCTGGGCGGCGAGTACGCGGCCCGCCGCGCACTGCTCGAACGGCTCCCGTTCCCCACCGGCTACGGCGTCGAGCTCGGCCTCCTGGTCGACGCGCTGGACCTGGTCGGGCTCGACGCCCTGGCCCAGGTGGACGTCGGCGTCCGCCACCACCGCCACCAGGACGGCCAGGCCCTCGGCCGGATGGCCGCCACCATCTACCGCACCGCGCTCGAACGCCTCGACCGCGCCCACCGGCTCAAGGCCTCGGCCGACCTCGTCCACCCGCTGCTCACCCAGTTCACCCGCGACCCGGAGACCCGCGCGTTCACCGGCCACACCCACCCCGTGACGGCCCTGGAACGCCCCCCGATGCACACCGTCCCCGAGTACGCGACCCGCCACTGAAACGTTTGCCGACCCGGACCCCCGGCAACGTACCAACCATGGGCGATCTCACGACCGAACGTTCGAGCGCGACCGTGCTGGTGGCTTCCAACCGCGGACCGGTCTCCTTCGGCACCGCGGACGACGGCACGCTGACCCTCAAACGCGGCGGTGGGGGCCTGGTCTCCGGCCTCTCCGCGATCGACGACCCGAACGCCGTCTGGGTGTGCGCCGCCCTGGGCGACGCGGACCGCCGGGCCGCCCGGGAAGCCCCGTACGGGCGCCTCGACCTGGCCGGCCACGACGTCGGCGGACAGGCCGTCCGGATGCTGGACATCGACCCGGAGACCTTCGCCCGCGCCTACAACGGCGTCGCCAACTCGACCCTCTGGTTCGTCAACCACCTGCTCTACGCCACGCCCACCGCCCCCGTCTTCGACGCCGGCTTCCGCACCGAGTGGGCCGCCTACGAGACGTACAACCGCGCCTTCGCGGACGCCCTCGCGGCCGAGGCCGCCCCGAACGCCGCCGTCCTGGTGCAGGACTACCACCTGTCCCTCACCCCGGCCCTGCTCCGCGCGGCCCGCCCCGACCTGCGCATCGGCCACTTCTCCCACACCCCGTGGGCCCCGCCCGAGTACTTCCGCCTCCTCCCGGACGACGTGGCCAGGGCCGTCCTCATCGGCATCCTCGGCGCCGACCGGGCGGGCTTCCTCACCGAACGCTGGGCCCGGGCCTTCGCCGCCTGCTGCGAGGAGATCCTGCACGCGACCGTCGACCACGACGCCCTCACCGTCACCTTCCCCCAGCCGTCGGCCGGGGGCACCCCCATCGACCACACGACCCAGCTGGGCGTTCACGCCCTGGGCGCCGACGCCGACTTCCTGCGAGAGCGCGCCCACCGCCCCGACGTCGACGAGCGCCTCGCCGCCCTGCGCGAGGCCGTGGGCGACCGACGCACGATCGTCCGGGTCGACCGCACCGAACTGAGCAAGAACATCGTCCGGGGCCTGCTCGCCTACCGCCACCTCCTGCGCACGCGCCCGGAGTGGCACGACCGCGTGGTGCACATCGCCTTCGCCTACCCGTCCCGGACCGACCTGGCCGAATACCGGAACTACACCGCCCAGGTCCAGGAGCTCGCCGAAGCGATCGGCACCGAATTCGCCACCCCCACCTGGCAGCCGCTGATCCTGCACGTCGACGACGACTTCCCGCGCTCGCTCGCCGCCTACCGGCTGGCCGACGTCGCCCTGGTGAACCCCATCCGGGACGGCATGAACCTGGTGGCCAAGGAAGTCCCGGTGGTCTCCGACAACGGCTGCGCGCTCGTCCTGTCCCGCGAGGCCGGCGCCCACAGCGAACTGGCCGAGGACGCGATCAGCGTGAACCCGTACGACGTCATCGAGACGGCCGACGCCCTCCACGCGGGTCTCACCATGCCCGACGAGGAGCGCGCCGACCGCACCAAGCGCCTGGCCGCGGCGGCCACCGCGCTCCCGCCCCAGCAGTGGTTCCTGGACCAGCTCAACGCGCTCTGATCGCCCCGCCCAGATCCGTCAGCAGTTCCACCACGCCCGCCGGCCCGGGCACCACCAGGTCAGCCCGGTCGGCGAGCTCCCGCACCGGCTCGTCCCCCACGGCGCCGCTGCACACGAGAAGACCCGCGAGGCCCTCCCCGCGCAGCTTCTCGACGGCGGCGAAGGCCGCGATGTCCCCCAAATCATCCCCCGCATAGAGCACGACCCGAGCTCCGACCTCCCTCAGGAACCCGGTCAACGCGGCGCCCTTGTCCACGCCCGGAGGCCGGAGCTCGAAAACCAGCCGCCCGGGCTCCACCACCAGCCCGTGCTCCGCCGCCAGACCGGCGACCGGCCCGCGGAGCGACTCCAGCGCCTCCTGCGGCACCTCCGTACGCCGCGTGTGCACGGCCAGCGAGCGCCCCTTGTCCTCGACCCACGTCCCCTCGGGCGCCCCCACCGAGGCCAACACCCCGGGCAGGGCCTCCCGCACCGCGGCCACCCCCGGATGCACGTCGGGCGCCGAGAGCTCACCCGCCTCCCAACGCTCGGCCCCGTAATGCCCGAGCACCACGACACCGGGAAGACCGGCCAACCCCCCGTACTCGACAGCGAGAGCAGCCGGCCGCCCGGTGACGACGACAACGGCCTTCACCCGCGCCGCCAGAGCCTCCAGCGCCCCCCGCACCCCCGGATGCGCCCGAGCCCGCGAGGGATCCGAGACGATCGGCGCGAGAGTCCCGTCGAAGTCCAGAGCGACCACAGCGTCACCGGGCGCGGCGAGGATCCCCCGAACCCCGTCCCGCCCGGCCTCGGTCACCGGCACCCACTTCTCATCAAAGCCCATGCCGTCCCCCTACCCCCAACCCGCACGGACCCACCCACCCCGGAGCCGACCCTCACCGAGCCGCGCGCCGCGCATCCCTCACCCGCCGCAACCGGTTCACCAGCACCGGCGCGTGCGCCAAAGCCTCCGGCCGGTCCAGCAGCGCGTTCAGCACCTGGTAGTACCGGGTGCTGGAGATCCCCAGCTCCTCCCGGATCGCCCGCTCCTTGGCCCCCGCCGTACGCCACTGACGCCCTTCGAGCTCCAGCACCGCCCGGTCCCGCTCGCTCAGCTCACCCACGATGACACCTCCCACGACCTACGACGTGTCATTGTCGGACGCCCTCAGGACACACTCTGCGCCCTCCCCCGCCCGAGCGCCCCGACTAACGTCCTCGTCATGATCGAGTCGAGCTTCACCGTCCACGTCCCCGACGCCGACCTGGCCCCCGAGGCCCTGGACCCCGCGCAGATCGTCGAGGGCACCCCGGTGGTCACCGGAAGGGTCCTGCACGAGTCCGCCGACGGCCGGCAGCTGCGCGGCATCTGGCAGATCACTCCGGGGGTGGTCACGGACACCGAGGCCGACGAGATGTTCGTGGTGCTGAGCGGCCGGGCCACCATCGAGATCGACGGCGGCCCGACGCTGCACGTCGGCCCGGGCGACTGCGCCGTCCTCCGATCCGGGGACCGCACCACCTGGACCGTCCACGAGACCCTCAGGAAGGCGTACGCGATCACGCTCCCCTGAAGACGGCCCCGGCCCGGCCTCACTTCCGAAGCCGGGCCGCTTCCTTGACCGCGGCGTCCTGCAGCCCGGTGAGCACCTGCTTCGGGTCGCCGGTGACGGCGTCGCCGATCCCGGCCTTGATCCGGTTGCTCACGTCCGCCCAGGCCGGGTCGCCGAACGGGTAGAAGCTGGCGTTGGTCAGCCCGGTGGCGAACTGCCTGAGGTCCGCGTGCTTCGGGTCCGAGGACATCTGGCCGAAGGCGTCCTGGGTCACCGGCAGGAGGTTGTACCGCTCGTCGAACTTGAGCTGGTTCTCCCGCATGAAGACGAAGGACAGGAACTTCTTGATCTGGTCCTTGTGCCCGTTGGCCTTGAAGGCCATCATCCAGTCCGCGACGCCGAGGCTTCCGGTCTTGCCGAGGCCGTCCTTCCTGGGGATCGGGGCCGTCCCGAAGTCGACGTTCCCGGCGGTGGCCATCCGCAGCAGCGTCGGGTGGCCGTTGAGCATGGCGACCTTCCCGGACGCGAAGTCCTGGAACACCGGGGTGCGGTTCATCTTGCCCGGCTCGGGGTAGGTCAGCCCGGTGCTCACGAGGTTGCTCTTGAGCCAGCTGAAGGTGGCCTGGTTCTGGGCGCTGTCGATCGTGTAGTTGCCGACGTCGTCGGAGAGCAGGCCGCCGCCGCTCAGCGTCCACAGCATGGACTCGGCCGGTGCCTCCTCGGGCCCGAGCGGGAGGCCGTACGGGGTGACGCCGGGCGCCTTGGCCTTGATCTTCTCGGCGTCCTGCCGCAGTTCGCTCCAGGTGGCCGGCGGCTGGCTGATTCCGGCCTGCTTGAAGAGCGCCTTGTTGTAGAAGAGCACGCGCGAGGAGGAGACGAAGGGAATCCCGTACTGCGTGCCGAGCACCTGCCCGGCGTGGGCGAAGGAGTCCATGAACTTGGACTGGGTGTCCAGCGAGAGCACGTCCGCCGCCGGGTACAGTCGGCCCGCCGCGACCTGGTCGGCGAAGCCGCCGGTCTGCAGGAGGTCGGGCGACTTGCCGGACGAGATCAGGTCGTCGACCTTCCTGCCGATGTCGGTCCAGCTCTCGACGTCGACGTCGACCTTGATGCCGGGGTTCTGCGCCTCGAAGCCGCGCACGACCTCGTCCCAGTACAGCTTGGAGCCGGTGTCGGCGTTCTCGCCGTAGTCTGCGGCGACCAGCCGGATGGTGACGGGCCCGTCGCCCTGCCCGCCGCAGGCGCTGACCGCGGAGAGCACCAGGGCTCCGGCCAGTGCGGTGCCGAGCACACGGGTGGGAACGTGGGCGCGCCTGTTCAACGCGGGTACCGCCTTCGGGGGGAGAAATGCGACCGGAGGGGTAATTCCGGCAGGGGGGAGGCGCAACACTGCCAAACCGACCCCACAGTGGTCCATACCTCTGCCCTGTGTCCGGCAAGTAGTTATCGAAGTGCGGACGTCATTGCACGATGCGCAACGAATCCACCTGCCCACCGCTGTCCGGATCCCACCCGTCCGTCCCCACAAAGCCCCGCACACCGCCTGCTTCTGCGACAAAGCTCACCCCACATGGACCAGACCAATCCGACAACTGGACTAGACCTCTTCGACCCGGCCAAGGGAAACTGTCCCCCGTGAAGCACGTCATCGCACTCGATGTAGGCGGCACCGGCATGAAGGCCGCGCTGCTCGCCCAGGACGGCTCCGTGCTGTTCGAGGCACGCCGACCGACCGGGCGGGAGCACGGCACGGACGCCGTCGTCGCCGCCATCCTCGACTTCGCCGCCGACCTGGCAACCGTCGGCCGCGACCGCTTCGGCGTCGCTCCGCTCGCGGCCGGCGTGGCCGTGCCCGGCACGATCGACGAGAAGAACGGCATCGCGGTCTACTCCGCCAACCTCGGCTGGCGCGACCTGCCGCTGCGCAAGCTCCTCGGCGAGCGCCTCGCGACCCCGGCGCCCGCACCCGGCGGCAGCGCAGGCCGCGCAGGCGGCACCGACAGCGCCCCGATCCCCGTCGCCCTCGGCCACGACGTGCGCTCCGGCGGCCTCGCCGAGGGCCGGATCGGCGCCGGCCGGGGCGTCGACCGCTTCCTGTTCATCGCGCTGGGCACGGGCATCGCCGGGGCCATCGGCATCGACGGCCGGATCGAGGCCGGAGCCCACGGCTACGGCGGCGAGATCGGCCACGTCGTGGTGCGCCCGGGCGGCCCGCAGTGCGGCTGCGGCGCCCGCGGCTGCCTGGAGACGCTGGCCTCGGCCTCCGCCGTCTCCCGGGCCTGGGCCGCGGCCAGCGGCGACCCCGACGCCGACGCGGCATCCTGCGCCGCCGCGGTGGACGCCGGGGACGACCGCGCGCTCGCGCTCTGGCAGGGCGCCGTCGACGCCCTGGCGGACGGCATCGTGCTCGCCCAGAGCCTGCTCGACCCCTCCACGGTGATCGTCGGCGGCGGGCTGGCCGAGGCCGGCGACACGCTCTTCACCCCGCTGCGGGCGGCCATCACCGAGCGCCTGACCTTCCAGATGCCCCCGGAGGTCGTCCCGGCGATGCTGAAGGACACCGCGGCGTCGCTGGGAGCCGGTCTCCTCGCCTGGGACCTGCTCGCCGAAACCCACCCCCCGCGCCCGTGAGGGGGCTCCCCACCCGGTCCCCGAGGCCTCATGCTCGGCAAGCGGGAGCACCCGGACCGGCCCGCACGCACAGGCCGGCGAGGCCCCCGCGCCCTCACGGCCCCCGGACGCCGACCGCCGCCCGGGGCCGGGTCACCGACCACAGCGGCCTGCCCGCGCCCAGCGCATTCGAGAACCCGGGACGCCCGTCCCGACAGATGGAGGTGACCGCGTGACTGCCGCGGAGCGTGACCGTACCGCACTGGCCGGCGCCCGGCTGGTCCTGCCCGGCGGGGTGGTCGAGGGCGATCGGATCGCCGTCGAGGGCGCGAGGATCGCCGCCATCACGGGTGGGGCGGGTGGCGGCGGGGCCGAGCCGGGTGACCTCGACCTGACCGGGCACACCGTGGTCCCGGGCTTCGTCGACCTGCACGTCCACGGCGGCGGCGGAGCCTCCTACGCCTCCGGCATCGCCGAAGAGGCCCTGCTCGCCGCCCGCACCCACCTCGAACACGGCACCACGACCACGATCGCCTCGACCGTCACCGGCGAGATCGACGAGGTCGCCCGTCAGGCGGCCGTCCTCTCCGAACTCGTCGAGGACGGCGTGCTCGCCGGCATCCACTTCGAGGGCCCCTTCATCTCCCGCAACCGCTGCGGCGCCCACCGCCCCGACCTGCTGCGCGACCCGGACCCGGCGCTGGTGCGCAAACTCGTCGACGCCGCCCGCGGCCACGCCAGGATGGTCACCCTCGCCCCCGAACTCCCCGGCGGCCTCGACTCCGTACGGATGCTCGCCGACCTCGGCATCATCGCCGCCGTCGGCCACACCGACTCCGACTACCCCACCACGCTCGAAGCCATCGAGGCCGGCGCGAGCGTCGCCACCCACCTGTTCAACGCGATGCCGGCGATCGCCCACCGCGCCCCCGGCCCCATCGTCGCCCTGCTGGAAGACGAACGCGTCACCGTCGAACTCATCAACGACGGCGTCCACCTGCACCCGTCCGTCCTCGACCTCGCCTACGGCACCGCCGGCGCCGAACGCGTCGCCCTGATCACCGACGCCATGGGCGCCGCCGGCATGGGCGACGGCCTCTACCCCCTCGGCCCGCTCCAGGTCGAGGTCACGGACGGCGTGGCCCGGCTGGTCGAGGGCGGTTCGATCGCCGGCTCGACGCTCACCCTGGACGTCGCGTTCAAGCGCTCGGTCACCGTCAACGGCCTGACGCTCGGCCAGGCCGTCCAGTCGCTGTGCACGACGCCGGCCCGGCTGCTCGGTCTCTCGGACTCGGTCGGCTCGCTCGAAACCGGCAAGTACGCCGACCTGGTCGTGCTCGACTCCGCCACCCACGACCTCGTCGCGGTCATGCGCCGCGGCGAGTGGGTCGTCGGCGGTGACCGGTTCACCACCGTCAAGCCGGCCTGACCGGACCCGCCTGACGGA
This sequence comes from Streptomyces sp. SP17BM10, assembly GCF_036322405.1. NCBI lineage: Bacteria > Bacillati > Actinomycetota > Actinomycetes > Kitasatosporales > Streptomycetaceae > Streptomyces > Streptomyces sp. SP17BM10. The sequence goes on from NZ_JAQYXB010000684.1 coordinate 287,430, forward strand.
ACGCCGACGGCCGCCCTCCCCGACACCGGGGACGGGCGGCCGCTCGCGTACGGGCACGGACCAGAGCGTCGTCAGCCGGTCAGCTGCTCGGCTCCACCGTGATCTGGTCGACCAGGATCGGCCCGCCGGACGGCACGGTCATCGTGATGGTGTTCGCACCGGCCTGGAGCTGCGGCAGTATCCAGGTGGAGTACCACGAGGACGCCGGGTCCTTGCCGGGCGAGTAGTTCTTGAAGGCCAGTCCGCTCGGCCAGTCCTTGCCGTTGACCGAGGCCGCACCCCGCACGTCACCGCCGGCGTTGTTGAAGTGCACGGTCAGCTTGTAGGTGCCGGCCGCGGCCACCTCACCGGTCCAGCTCACCGAACCGCCCGGCTGGAGCGTCAGGTAGCCGCCGTCCGCGGACTTGGCGCCCTTGACGGCGTTTCCGGAGGGCGCGTTCTGGGCCTGGAGCTGACCCGCGTCCACCGTCACCGGGCCGCCGGCGGCGGAGGCGCTCGGGGAGGCCGAGGCGGAGGAGCTCCCGGACGGGGTGCCGGAGCCGGTCGTGCTGGGCGCCGCCGAGGCGGTGACCTGCTGGCCGCCCTTGGCGGTCTTCTTGTCGTCGCCCGGGTCGCCGGTGGACAGCGCGATCCCGGCGCCGATCGCGATCGCCGCGACCACCGCGACCGCACCGATCACCGCTCCCTTGCTCCGGCCGCTGCTGCCCTGGCGGTCGTCACCGGGCTGCGGGCGGGAGTGCTCGGCGTAGCGGGTCTGCTGGGTGGGCACGCTGCCGTAGTCGGGCTGCTGCCCGTACTGCTGCGGGTACGGCTGGCCGGGGGCCTGGTGCTGGGCCCCTCCCTGCTGGAAGTACTGCGGCTGCTGCGGCGCGCGCGGAGGGTAGGGCTGCTGCTGCCCGTACTGGGCGCGGCCGACCTCCATCGGGCGGCTGTACGGCGTGCGCGGCACGCCCTGCTGCGGCTCGGCCGACTGCCCGGAGGAACCGTCGGCCGGGCGGTAGAGGTAGCCGAAGGGGTCGTCTTCCTGTGGGGCACCGCCCCCCGGGCCCTCGGGCGCTCCGTTGTTGCCGGCGGTCGTCACGGTGGTCAACTCCCCCATCGTTCGCGCCACCGGGCTGGAGGGCCCCCGGCGCAGGTCATGGACGCTCTCGTCACCGGGGAACCCTACCTGCCCGACGCGGCCGCCCGGAACGAGGGCTTGACAACCCGCCGGTGACCTGGGCCGCTGCGGGCCGGGTTCAGCCCGCCCTGCGGTGCGAGCGCTCGCCCCTGGCCCCGCGCACGGCGCCGCCCCTGGCCCGCTTCTCGTCGTACATCCGCTCGTCCGCCGTGTGCAGGACTTCCTCGATGCTCATCCCGCAGCCGGCCCAGCCGATTCCGAGGCTCACGCCCACCCGCATCGCCCGTCCGTCGATCCGCATCGGCGGGATGATGGCGTTGCGCAGCCGGTGGGCGAGGTCCTTGGCCTCCTCGCGGCCGATGCCGTCGGCCAGCACCACGAACTCGTCGCCGCCGAGCCGGGCCACCGTGTCGCCGTCCCGCACCGCCTGGCTCAGCCGCCGCGCGACCTCGACCAGGACGGCGTCGCCCGCGTTGTGGCCGAACCGGTCGTTGATGGACTTGAAACCGTCGAGATCGCAGAAGAGCACCGCGAGCCCCTTGTCCACCACCGCGCCGCCGCCCGCGCCGGGGCGCAACGCGCCGGACCACGCCTCCGTGCCCGGTCCGTACTCGGCCGGGACCACCGCGTGCACGTGCTCCGGGTAGCCGGTACCGAACCCGGCGGCCCCGTAGCCCGCCGCCTCGTACCCCGCGACGTCGTACCCCGTGGTCTCGTACCCGACCGGCAGAGCCCCGTCCGCCGTCCCGAAGCCCGCCGTCCCGAACCCCGTCGTCCCGAGTCCCGCGGAACCGACCCCCGTGGCCCCGAGCCCGGCCGCACCGACCCCCGCCGCCCCGAGCCCCGCCGGCAGGCTCTCGTCCGGCGCGCCGTAGGTGTGCACCGCCCCGGCGTACGGCTCGGCCCCCTCCAGCCCGTCGTACGCGGTGTGCGCGCTGTAGGAGTCGGCCTGGTAGCCGCCGTACGGCTGTGGGAAGGCCGCCTCCGCGGGGCCCGCGACCGCGCCGACGGTCTGCGGCTCGGCGCACAGTCGGCGGGCCAGCCGGGCCTTCAGCTCGGCGCCGTTGGGCAGGCCGGTGAGCGCGTCGTGGCTGGCCCGGTGGGCGAGCTGGAGCTCGTGGCGCTTGCGGTCCTCGATGTCCTCGACGTGGGTGAGCAGGAAGCTGGGGCCCTCGGCGGCGTCCGCCACGACCGAGTTGCGCAGGCACACCCACTGGTAGCCGCCGTCCCGCCGGGAGAGCCGGAGCTCGGCCCGCCCGCTCTCCGCGCTGGTGCGCTCCAGCAGGGCGCGGTCGTCGGGGTGGACGAGATCGACGAAGCTCTGCTGGCGCAGCACCGCGCGTGGTCGGCCGAGCAGACGGCAGAGCGCGTCGTTGACCCTGGTCAGCTGGCCGCGCCCGGGGCCGCACAGTTCCGTGATGGCCATGCCGCTCGGTGCGTACTCGAAGGCCTGGCGGAAGCTTTCCTCGCTCGCCCGCAGGGCCTGCTGCTCCTTCTCCAGGCGGGCCAGCGCGCGCTGCATCTCGGCCCGCAGGCGGGCGTTGCCGATCGCGATCGAGGCCTGGAGCGAGAACATCTCCAGCGCCTCGCGGGTCCAGGCGCCGGGCCGTTTGCCGCTGCGCGGGCGGTCCACGGACAGGACGCCGAGCAGGTCGCCGCCGGCGCTGTACATGGGGGCGAGCAGTCCGTCGGCCGGGTGCCAGTCGTTGGCGTAGACGGGCATCGGGCCGTCCCCGATCCAGCGCGGGATGTCGCTGGCGACGGCCCAGCCGCGGTCGTACGGCAGGAAGCGCAGCGTGCCCCAGTGGTCGCTGACGCCGAGCAGCCGGTCCCAGGACTCGCGGGAGCCGACCTGGCCGAGCAGCACGGAGGGGCCGCCCATGGCGCTCTCCTCCAGCTCCCAGACGGCCGCCACCACGAGGTCGCCGTCGGGCCGCACCAGGCTCACCGCGGCGGCGTCGAATCCGAGCCCGTGGACCGCACCCTCGACGACGGCCTGCAGCGTGCCCGCCAGGCTGCGGGCAGCGTTGAGGTCCGCCACGACCCGGTGCAAGGTGCGGAGGGTCGCGAGACGGACGTACGGCTCCGACTCGGCTTCCATGCGGGGGCTCCCCGGCTGCTTCGGATAGTTCTTGATTGGTTATCGTCCGATTGCCAGAAGAACTGAATCACAGGGAGCACAGCGTTCGGCACGCTCGGTCAGCAATAGGCCGCCACTTGTGACTTAAATCACACGACACTAATGCGCCCTTAATCAGCTCATCCGTCCCATAGCGGGACATAAAGCGCTATCGGAACATTTATCGTGGTCGACCGCATTGCCCGCGCGCTGAAGCCGCCTCTCGCCCGGCAGGCCCTTTGCTTCACCCCTGGGGGTGAGTGCGGACGCCGGTCCCGGCCCTCACCCTGCGCCGGTGGTCCTACGACCACGGCCCGATGTCGCGACCCGCGGCCGCCAGCTACCGTGCGGTACGTGTACCCGTCCCCGCAGCCCGAAGCTGCCGCCCACGCCACGCCCGACGAGTTCCGGGCCGCACTCTCCCAGCTCGCCGCCGGGGTGAGCCTGGTGACCGTCCACGACCCCGAGGACGGCGAGGACATCGGCATGACCGCCACGTCCTTCCTGTCCGTGTCGCTGGAGCCGCCGCTGGTGCTGATCTCGGTCCGCGAGGACTCCCGGATGGACGAGGTCCTCGCCCGCGTGGACACCTGGGCGGTCTCGGTGCTGACCGAGGACCAGAAGACGACCGGCTCGCGCTTCGCCATGAAGGGCCGGCTCAGCGACCGGCTGCTGTTCGCCGACACCCCGCACCACCGCGGCCCGGTCACCGGTGCCCCGCTGATCGAGGGCGCGCTGGCCACCGTCGAGTGCCGCACCGAACAGCGGATACCCGCGGGCGACCACACACTGCTGATCGGCCGCGTCCTGGAGGCCGTCGTCCCCGACCCCGGCGGCCGGCCCCTGCTCTACTTCCGCGGCGGCTACCGCACGCTCGGCTGAGCCAGCGCGGCGACGCCCCCCGGGGGACGGCCACCCCCGAAGGCGACTACTCCGAGCGCGGCGAGCGCCGCCCCTCCTTCAGCTCGGAGCGGTGCCGCTTGCTGTACAGCCGCCGCTCGACCATCCCGCGGCTGGGCCTCGTCGCCCGGCGGGTCTTCGGCGGCGGCGCACAGGCCTCGGTCAGCACCGCGGCCAGCCGGGCCGCGGCCGCCTCCCGGTTGCGCCACTGCGAGCGGAACTCAGAGGCCTGGACCACCAGCACCCGGCCGTCCACCAGCCGGCCCGCCAGCCGCTCCAGGGCGCGCTCGCGCCACACCTCGGGAAGCGCCTTCGACGCGGCCACGTCGTAGCGCAGCTCGACCTTGCTGTCGGAGGTGTTCACGTGCTGGCCACCGGGGCCGGAGGAACGGGAGAAGCGCCAGACGAGCTCGGCGTCGGGGACGACCACCGACCCCCGTACGCGGATGGGCTCGGGCATGCGCCCATCATCCCGCGCCCGGCCCGCCCGGTCACCCGGTTATCCGGCACGCCTCCCGAGCCACGACAATGGCGGTGTGATCGAGCTCGGCTACTCCCTCTCCAACCGCTTCCCCGACCCCCCGCAGACCGACTACCGCACCGCCTCCGTGCACGCCCTGCGGTACGACCTCTTCTGCGGCGACGTCTACCTGGACGCCGAGGGCGCGGAGCTCTCGACCGCCTGGGGCTGGGTCCCCGTGCTCGACTTCGCGTGGGCGCTGTGCGACATCGCCGAGGAGCTGGACCGCGACCCGGCCGGCGGCCGGGCCGCCCGCGTCCAGAGCGCCGACCTCGACTTCACCCAGAACACCGAGCTGCTGCGCTTCGCCCGCCGCTTCAACTGGGTCGAGGTCAGCGCCACCTGGCTGCCCGACGAGCCGCCCGCGGTGGTGCGCCACGGCGACCTGCGCCGCGAGGCGCGGGACTTCCTCCAGGACACCCTCGCCGACCTGTTCGACATGCACCCCGACCTGGCCGACAACCCCACCATCTGGTCGCTCCAGGGCCGATTCCGGCGGATCTGATTCCGGCATTGCCCGCGCTTTGCCCGAATTTGACATGCTCGCGGAATGAGCGGACGCCATGGAACCAATCCGCCGGACGTTCGCGTTGTCCCGGGAAAAGCGAACGAAGGGACAGCAATCACCATGCCAGTGAGCCTCTCCAAGGGCGGCAACGTCTCGCTGACCAAGGAGGCCCCCGGCCTGTCCGCGGTCTCCGTCGGCCTGGGCTGGGACGTCCGCACCACCACCGGCGCCGAATTCGACCTCGACGCCAGCGCCATCGTCCTGAACGCGGACGGCAAGGTGCTGTCCAACGGCCACTTCGTCTTCTTCAACAACACCAGCACGCCGGACAACTCCGTCGTGCACACCGGTGACAACCGCACCGGCGAGGGCGCGGGCGACGACGAGTCGATCAACGTCAACCTGGCCGCCCTGCCCGCCGACGCCGCGCGGATCACCTTCCCGGTCACCATCTACGACGGCGTCGCCCGCGGCCAGAACTTCGGCCAGGTCCGCAACGCCTACATCCGCGTGGTGAACGCGGCCGGCGGCGCCGAGCTCGCCCGCTACGACCTCTCCGAGGACGCCGCGACCGAGACCGCGATGATCTTCGGCGAGCTCTACCGCAACAACGGCGAGTGGAAGTTCCGCGCCGTCGGCCAGGGCTACGCCTCGGGCCTGGCCGGCATCGCCCAGGACTTCGGCGTCCAGATCTGACGCCGGGGCCGGGGCCCCGAAACGCCGCGGCGCGGAACACCGGTCGGTCCGGTGTTCCGCGCCGCGGTCGCGTTCGAGGGGCGTGAGCGCGGGGCGTCAGCGCGAGGCGCGCAGCTCCGGGAGCTGGATCAGCTCCGTCTCCTCCTCCGGCGTCAGGTCGACGACGGTCGGCTCGGCCTGCTCCGGCGCGGCGCCCGCGGCGTCGCGGGCCCCACGGGCCTCCTGCGCCTCCTGGGCCTCGGCCAGCGCCTTCTCGGCCACCGCCTCGTCGCCCACCACGTCCGCCAGGTCCGTCCGCTCGTTCAGCTCGGCGACGCTGCCGACCGACGGCGCCGGGGCCGCCGCCCGCACCGCGGCACCCGGGCTGCGGCCGAAGAAGCTGAAGCCCTGTCCGCGCGCCTGCCCGGACTGCCCCGGGCGGGGACGCTGCCGCTCGGCCGGCACCGCGGGCGCGGCCGGCGCACCGCCCAGCTGGCCCACCGTGGCGGTGAGCACGGGCCGCACCGGAGCCGCCTTCACCGGGGTCGCCGCCGGAGCCTGCTGCGGCGCCTGAGCCGGGGTCGGGACGGACGGGGCCACCGGGGCCGGCACCGCGGGGACGGGCACGGCGGAAACCTGATTCGCGGGCGCCGGGGCCTGCGTGACCCGCGTCGAGGCGACCGGAGCCGTCCGCGCCCGCAGCGCGACCTCCGCGCCCGCCGAGCGCTCGCGCTGCTCCTCCTGGGCCCGCGCGCGCCGCTCCAGCAGCCGCAGCACGGCGGCTGCGCGGACGAACGCGGCCGGGCTGGCCGGGTACTTCGGACGGCTCGCGGCCAGCGCCCGCTGGGCCGCCTCGGCCTCCTTGAGCGCCTGCTCGGCGACCATCACGGCCCGCTCGCGCAGCAGGCGGGCGATCTCGGTCTCGGCCTTCGCCAGGCGCGACTTCTCCGCGGTCAGCCGCCGCCCGAACCGGGTGGCCCGCTCCTCCGCGACCTCGGCCGCGTACTCGGCCTCGGCGAGCTGCTCCTCGAAGCGCTCCTCGGCCCGCAGCCGCTGCGCGACGGACGTCTCGGCCGCGGCCCGGGCCGCCTTGTCGCGCTGCTTCAGCAGGACCGCGAAACCGAGCGTCGCGGAGACCGCCGCGACACCCACCGAGCGGACCAGGATGGTGTCCTGACTGAAGAGCAGAGCGGCCAGAGCGGCGACGAGGAGCACGCCGGCAGCGGTGGGGGGAAAGACCCGGCCGAGGACGGAGGAATGACGGTGGCGTCCGCGAGACATGCCAAGAAACTAGCGTGCGAATTGGGGCCGTGTCAGCCCAGGGTCCGCTTTGACCCTTGACACTGTGCAAGATTTACCGCACGTGCCCGGCACTTCACTCAAGATCACGACACCTGCGCAGCTCAGTGGTGCGAGGCCGCCGGACCCCCCGGGTCGTCGTGGTTCTCCGGCAGCTTGCACACGTGCTGGAGCCAGAGCGCCGTCGCGATCACCGCGGCGCCCGCGAGCACCGCGAGGCCGGCCGTCACGGCCTGGTCCTTGCGCGCCGACACGTCCAGCTCGCCGAGCAGGTAGATGCCCGCCCCCGCGTAGATGCCGGTGACCACGGCCGACACGAGCGCGCTGGCCTGCCCGAGCACCACGGCCCGGGCGGCGAGCAGCGGATCGACCCGCTTCGCGCCGGGGTGCCGCTCCCGCACCGCCTTCAGCCGGCCCCGCAGCGAGATCGTGGTCGCCAGGAGGATCACCGCCACCGCGGCCAGCACCACCGGCGCCGCCGCCGGCACGGCCGGCAGGGTGTCCAGGGAGGCCCACAGCTTGGCGCCGGCCCAGGACAGCGCCGTCGTTGCGGCGGTGATGCCGATCAGCAGGCGGAGGCGAAGCAGCTTCACGCGGAGGAGGTCCTTCCCGGGGTACCAGAGACGGCCGCCCGGGAGCCCGGTGCGGCGGCGCCAGGCCACCGTACCGGGCCCGGCCGGGCGGACACCCGCACGGACGGCGGACACCTACTCGGACGGCCGGGCCCGCACCCGAGTTCCCCGGCCACCGGGCCCCCGAACCGCTACTCCGGCAGCGTCAGGCGGATGTCGTCCCGCCGGCGCACGCCCTGCGCGTCCGGGCCGCCGAGCTTCTCCAGCAGGACGGAGACCTGCCCGTACCCGGGCACCTCGGCGTCGGGCTGGGCGTCCAGCCACGGCGCCAGCACGAAGGCCCGCTCGTGCGAGCGCGGGTGCGGCAGCAGCAGCTGCGGGTCGTCGCTGACGACGCCCTCGTACGCCAGGATGTCGACGTCCAGGGTGCGCGGGCCCCAGCGGACGGTCCGCACGCGCCCGAAGGCGTCCTCGATCGCGTTGCCGCGCTCCAGCAGGTCGCGCGGCGGCAGCGAGGTCCGCAGCACGACGACCGCGTTGTAGTAGGTGGGCTGCTCGTCCGGCCCGCCGACGGCCTCGGTCTCGTAGACCGCGGAGACGGCCTTGATCCGCAGCCCGGGGGTGTCGGCGAGGGCGTCCACGGCACCCTGCAGGGTGTCCAGCCGGTTGCCCAGGTTGCTGCCGAGGGCGACCACCGCGCAGCGCTGGCTGTGCAGGGTCGTGTCGGCCGAGTCCACCCGGCTCTCCAGGTCGAACGTGCTCGGCGAGGCGGTCGGGTCGCTGGTGCTCATGCGCCCGCCCCGCTTCGCCCGGCAGGAGCACTCGCCCACGCGCGCCTTTCCATGATTCGCTCGCTTGGCTCGCTCATGTGAACTTCCTCTGCATCGGATACCGGGCGCACGGCTGTGGTCATGCGCGCGTCCGGTGGATGGTCACGGTCACGTCGTCGAACGGCACGGTGATCGGGGCGTCCGGCTTGTGGACGGTCACCTCGACCTCCTCCACCGCGTCGTGCTTGAGGCACTGGTCGGCGATGCGCTGCGCCAGGGTCTCGATCAGGTCGACCGGCTCCCCGGCGATGATCGCGGTGACCTCCTCGGCCACGATCCCGTAGTGCGCCGTGCGGGTCAGGTCGTCGCCGGACGCGGCGGGGCGGGTGTCCAGGTACAGCACGAGGTCGACCACGAAGGTCTGGCCCTCGACGCGCTCTCGCTCGAAGACGCCGTGGTGGCCCCGGGCTCGCAGACCCCGCAGGGTGACGCGGTCCAGCAAACGAATCACTGCTCCCAGTCGGACGGGCCCCGCCCGAGGAAGAGGCACGGACGAGCAGGGCGAAGGCGGGCGGCCGGCCCGCCACTCCGTTTCGAATCTACCTGCGGGCACAGACAACGTCTGACCGTCCTACCCGGCACGAACCGTCGCCACGCACGCCGATTCGGCGATTGACGTGAACGTTCGGTGACCACTTCGAAATTCCCGGGCGACGCTCCGGCGGCGATTTCCCGCGGTCCGCCGGTTCAGTCCTCGTCGTCCTCGTCTCCGCTGGTCAGCACGGGCGAACCGTGGTGCGACCAGAGTTTCCACCCGGCCGGGGTTCGCCGGAAGAGATTCGTCGAGACGACCTTTCCGCCGACCAGCGGACCGAGTTCTCCCTCCTCCTCGGCCTCACCACCGGACAGGATGTTCTCGGTGCACGTGACAAGGGCCACATCACCGTGCACCTCGGCCTCGACATCGGTCAGGAAGAACTGGATGTACTCGGTGTTCATCATGATCAGCATGTACGACCGGGTCACCTGGGCCCGGCCGCGCAGCACCGGCCAGCCCGGGTGCACGCACACCACGCCGCCCTTGTCATCGGCGTCCGCCGCGCCCAGCCAGGCGTCCTCGACCGCTTCCAGGTCCCCGCGCTCCAGCGCCTCGTAGAGCGCCCGGTTCGCCGCGAGCACGGCCTCCACGTCCGCCTCGCGCGCCCGTCCCGCCGCGGCCCCGCTCAACCTGCCGTCACCTGCCACAGACCCTCCCGTCCTACCCCAACCGGGCCGCGCGCTGCCAGGCCGCGACCACCCGGACGGCATCCGCCGTGCCGGACACGTCGTGCACCCGCACCGCCCAGGCCCCGGCCCGGGCCGAGAGCACCGACACCGCAGCGGTCGCGTCGTCGCGCTCCCTGGCCGGGCGCAGCTCCCCGGTTTCCGGGTCGGCGAGCAGCGTACCCAGGAACCGCTTGCGCGATGCGGCGACGAGGACGGGACGGCCGAGCGCGGTGAGCGCGTCCAGCCGCCCGAGCAGCGCCCAGTTGTGCTCGGGGGTCTTGGCGAAGCCCAGCCCCGGGTCGAGGATCAGCTGCTCCTCCTTGACGCCGGCCGCCACCAGTGCGTCCACCCGCGCGGTCAGCTCGGCGACGACGTCCCCGACGACGTCGCCGTAGACGGCCAGCCGGTCCATGTCGGCGGACTGCCCGCGCCAGTGCATCACCACGAACGGCACGCCGGTCTCGGCGACGACGTGCGCCATGGCCGGGTCGGCCAGTCCGCCGGAGACGTCGTTGACGATCGCGGCACCGGCCGCCACGGCCCGCTCCGCGACGGAGGCGCGCATGGTGTCGATGGAGACCACGACCCCGGCGTCGGCCAACTCGCGCACGACGGGCAGCACCCGGGCGAGCTCCTCCTCCTCGGTCACCCGCTGGGAGCCGGGCCGGGTGGACTCGCCGCCGACGTCCACCAGGTCCGCGCCGCGGGCCCGGAGTGCGAGCCCGTGCGCGATCGCGCGGGCCGGGTCGTGCCACAGCCCGCCGTCCGAGAAGGAGTCGGGCGTGACGTTGACCACGCCCATCACGGCGCAGCGGCCGAGCCGCGGCAGTCCGGCCGGAACGGAGAAGGACGGCGTATCGCTCATGCCCTCATTATCGAACGGGGCCCCCGCCGAGGATTCTCGGCGGGGGCCCCGCTGGGTCCTGCGCTGCCTCAGGCGGCCTCGGTGACCTCGCCGGCGGCGGGGGCCGGCATCAGGCCCTCGCGCTGGCGCTTGCGGCCGAAGCGCGGCATGCCGAGGGTGATGAAGGCCTCGGCCTGCATCGCGGCGAAGCCGATCCGCGGCAGGTCCCGGGTGCTCGGGAAGACCAGGAAGCGCGGCTCCCACTCGGGCTGGAACTTGGCGTTGAACTTGTACAGCGACTCGATCTGGAACCAGCGCGACAGGAAGACCAGCAGGCCGCGCCAGGCCCGCAGCACCGGTCCGGCGCCGATCCGCTCGCCGCGGGCCAGCGCCGAGCGGAACATCGCGAAGTTCAGCGACACCCGGCGCACGCCCAGGTCGGGCACGGCCTGCAGGGCGGCGACGATCAGCAGCTCGTTCAGGCCGGGGTCGGCGGCGCGGTCGCGGCGCATCAGCTCCAGCGAGATGCCGTCCGGGCCCCAGGGCACGAAGTGCAGCACGGCCTTGAGGTCGTCGCCGGTCTCGCCCTCCTCGGGCGCCTTGTGGGCGGTGACCACGACGCAGTCGTCGTCGAGCGGGTCGCCGAAGCGGCCGAGGGCCATGGAGAACCCGCGCTCGGTGTCGGTGCCGCGCCAGCGGGCGGCAGCGTCGGCGATCCGGTACTTCTCGTCGAGGGTGAGGTCGCGGACGCGGCGCACCTTGCAGGAGTAGCCGTTGCGCTCGATCCGCTTGACCATCTGGCGGACGTTGCGCATCGCGCGGCCGGAGAGCGAGAACGCGGCGGTGTCGACGATCGCCTCGTCGCCGAGCTCCAGCGCGTCCAGGCCCGCCTCGCGGGTCCAGACCTCGCCGCCGACCTCGCTGCAGCCCATGACGGCCGGCACCCAGGCGTGCTCGCGGGCCTCGGCCATGAAGACCTTGATCGCGCCGGGCCAGGCCTCGACGTCGCCGACCGGGTCGCCGGAGGCGAGCATCACGCCGGAGACCACCCGGTAGGAGATCGCGGCCTTGCCGGTGGGCGAGAACAGCACGCTCTTGTCGCGGCGCAGCGCGAAGTAGCCGAGCGAGTCGCGCTCGCCGTGCCGCTCGAGCAGGCCGCGGACCTTCTCCTCGTCCTGCGGGGTGAGCTCGGGCTTGGGCTTGCCCGGGCGCAGCGCCAGGTAGGCGGTGGTGAAGGCGGTCAGCAGGCCGAGCCCGCCGAGCAGGTAGGCGACCAGGTCGGACATCCGCTCGTTGTTGTAGCGGATCGGGCCCTCGAAGCCGAAGAGGCCGTAGGCGACGTGTTCGAGCCGCTCGTACAGGCCGGGGTGGCCGACCTCGTAGCGGGTCCGGACGCTGACGATCATGAGGCCGAGCAGGACGCTGACGGCGCCCATGACGATCAGGTTGACCAGCGCGCGCCACCGGGTGCGCGGATCGGCCTTGGCGTAGAACTCGCGGCGGTGCACGAGCATCACGGCGAGGACGACGAGGGAGACGACGGCCGGGCCGATCTGGTGCCAGCGCACGATGTGCAGCGCGGCGCCGACCGGCAGCAGGACGCAGACCGCGCGCCAGGCCCGGCGCTTGCGCCGGCGCAGCGCGTGCGCGAGCAGCACCAGCAGGAGGCCGATCATCAGCGTGCCCACCGCGGCCAGGGAGGTGGTCCCGCCCGGCAGCTGGCCGGCGACGGTGTGCATCTTGGTGTGCCGGAGCTTGGGGAACACCGCACTGGCGATGTCCACCAGTCCGATCAGCAGACAGGCGTAGCCGACCGCTCCGGGCAGCCAGGCCCTCGGGACGGCAGCGGCCTGGTTGCGCAGCGTCTGCAGACCGCGACGGCGGCGCGGCTGCTCGGGGCTCGGCTCATCGGACACGGGAACACTCATGGGAGCTCAGCGTAGAGGCTGCGTGGGGCTGTCCCGTCACTCCGGGGGAGCACGTGTGATGGACCTTCATGCCTTTTCCTTCATCAGGCCATACGCACACAAAGGAACCGGAAACGGTTGGTAAACCGGTGCCGAGGCGCGCTGCGACCGAGCCGGGGGTGGGAGCCGGTGGCCACCGTTGTGCAGTGCGACGAGGGCCACCCGGACGCGTTACGTACGGTGGACGCCGCATTCTAGGGCGCCGGTTGCCCCCCGCTCGTCCCCGGCCTCCCGGACGGCCCCGGCGTCCGGACAGCCTAGTCGCGGTGGCCGCGGCTGACGGGCCGCCAGACGATGAAGCGTGCACCGACAGGGTCCCATCGGAAGGCCGACGGCATGGAACTGACCAGCGACGCGCTGGTGGACTCGCTGCTCGCACTCGGCGCTGCGGCTCTCATCGCCACGCTCTGGCTCTGGCCCCGGCTCGCCCGGCAGCGCCCGCTGCCGGTCCTCGGCCGGATCGGCCTGCTGACGGTCACCCAGGCCTCGGTGCTGGCCGTGCTGGCGCTGTCGGTGAACAACTCCTTCGGGTTCTACACGTCCTGGGACGACCTGCTCAGCCCCGGCGGCACCAAGCTCGTCCTCACCAGCAACGAGAACCACAAGGGCAGCACCCCGGTCTCGGACGCGCTGGTGCAGCCCACCACCGAGGGCGGCCTGGAGACGGTCCCGAACCTGCCCAAGGGCGCCCCCGAGGAGGTCGGCAAGATCGAGTCGGTCCGGGTCAGCGGCAAGGAGACCGGCTACTCCGACCAGATGTTCGTCTACCTGCCCCCCGAGTACTTCGACCCGAAGTTCGCGCTGGTCCGCTTCCCGGTGATGGTGGGCATCGCCGGTTTCCCCGGCACCACGCTGAACATGCTGAAGGAGCTGCCGGTCGTCCAGACCGCGGTGGACCTCCAGAAGAACGGCAAGATGCCGCCGACCATCGTCGTCCTGGCCCGCCCGACGGTCGCCCCGCCGCGGGACACCGAGTGCGTGGACGTCCCCGGCGGCCCCCGCGCCGAGACCTGGTTCGTCAAGGACCTCCCGGAGGCGCTGGGCTCCACCTACCGGATCGGCCGCTCGGCCGGCTCCTGGGGGGTCTTCGGCTACTCGACCGGCGGCAGCTGCGCGATGCGGCTGGCGATGCGCTTCCCCAACGTCTACGGCAGCGCTGTCGGCCTGCACGGCGACTTCACCGTGCGCGAGGACCAGTTCACCGGCGGCAACCTCTTCAACGGCGACAGGAACCTCGCCCAGCAGAGCGACCTCGGCTGGCGGCTGCAGAACCTCCCGGCCCCGGCCCTCAACCTCCTGGTGGTCTCCACCCGCAAGGAGGCCGACTACGCGCAGACCGTCCAGTTCGTCGAGCAGGCCCAGCAGACGGCCGCGAGCAACCCGCGGTTCAAGGTGGAGTCGCTATACCTGGACGACGGCGGCCACAACTGGGACAGCTGGATCCGGGAACTTCCGGCCTCGCTGGAGTGGATGGGCTCGCACCTCGGCTGACACGGGCGGGTGATTACCCACCGGTCGGTCCGTCCGGCCGGCGGGCTCGGGGGAACGTATCGCGACCGCCCGTCCGGCCCCGGAGGGCGCCGGACGGATCCGCACAGGAGGCGCCGTGCTGAGCACTCGCTCGCTCTTCAACGAGATCTACCGCAACGACGAGGCCTACCAGCTGTTCTGCAGCATCGCGGCCGGCGGGGAGGACCAGGGCGGCTGGGAGAACGAACGGATCACCGCGCTCACCCGGGACCCGGTCCTCGCCCCGAAGGTCGCCCGGCACGGCGCCGACGAGCGCAAGCACGGCCGGATCTTCACCCAGCTGCTGAACAAGCGCGGCCTGCCCAAGGTCGCCGTCCCCGCCGACGCCGACTACTGCATGCTGCTGGAGGCCAAGGGCGTCGGCCTGTCCCACGAACGGCTGAACAGCGACGTCCCGCTGTCCGACCGCGAGATCATCACCTACCTCGCCCACAGCCGGGTCACCGAGCAGCGCGCGGCCGAGCAGATGCGCCAGCTGGTCAAGGTGTACGGGGACGACCCCGACCTCGGGCGCGCGATGCGGATGATCTCCGCCGACGAGGACAACCACCTCGCGTACTGCCACGAGGAGCTGCTGCGGCTGCGGGCCGAGGGCCACGGCCCGTACATCCGGCACGTCCTGGAGACCTGCGCCCGCGGCGAGATCCGCACCCACCGGGACGTCGGCCTCGCCGTGACCTCCCGGATGGCCCGGATCCTGCACTGGCCGCGCTGGCAGCTGGCGGTCGTCACCCTCGGGGTGCACGCCCTCTACCTGTACGACCGCGCGGTCGGCTGGCGGCGGATGGTGCGGCTGCGGATGCCCGAGCGCCGCAACGCGCTGGGCACCCCGGCGCCCCCGCACGCCGAGCACGAGACGATCTGAGCGCTTCCGAGGACCCGGCGGGCCCCCGTGAGAGCCCTGACGGCCCTCAGCGCCCGATGATCAGGCTCATCGCCTCGGCCCGGGTGGCCGGATCGCGCAGCTGCCCGCGGACGCAGGACGTGATGGTCTTGGCGCCCGGCTTGCGGATGCCGCGCATCGACATGCACATGTGCTCGCACTCGACGACGACGATGGCGCCGCGGGGCTCCAGGATCCGCATCAGCGCGTCGGCGACCTGACTGGTCAGCCGCTCCTGCACCTGCGGACGGCGCGCGTAGACGTCGACCAGCCGGGCCAGCTTGGACAGGCCGGTGATCTTGCCGCTGGCGGACGGGATGTACCCGACGTGCGCCACCCCGCGGAACGGCACCAGGTGGTGCTCGCAGACGGACGTCAGCTCGATGTCCTTCACGAGCACCATCTCGTCGTGGCCGAGGTCGAAGGTCGTCGTCAGGACGTCCTCGGGCTCCTGCCACAGGCCCGCGAATATCTCCTTGTACGCGCGCGCGACGCGGGCCGGTGTCTCCAGCAGGCCCTCGCGGTCCGGGTCCTCCCCCACGGCGAGCAGGAGCTCGCGCACGGCGTTCTCGGCCCGCTTCTGGTCGAAGGTCCCGACGGCGGACGGGCCGTCGAGAGTCACCGGGTCGATCATGCGGGCCTCGCTTACTCAGGGGGAACGTCGGGGCGAACAGCACGGATGCCGCGCCTCCAGGGTACAAACCCTGGTGACGCGGCATCCATTCCGTCCCGGCTCCGCGAGGAGCGCCGGATCAGCCCTCCGTGGGCGGCTCGGCGGTCGGCAGCGGCGGGAGCTTCACGATGTCGACCGGAGCGGTGTCGGCCGTGGCGGCGGCGCCGTTGGTGAGCGCCAGCTCCTTGGGCGACTGCACCGGCGGCCGGGTGGACGGCGTGCGGCGGGCGGAGCCCGTCCAGGCCGGCCGGGCCGGGCGCTTGACGATCGGGGCGAAGATCTCGGCGATCTGCTCCTTGTTCAGGGTCTCCTTCTCCAGGAGCTCCAGGACCAGGTTGTCGAGCACGTCGCGGTTCTCGACCAGGATCTCCCAGGCCTCGTTGTGCGCGGTCTCGATGAGCTTCTTGACCTCTTCGTCGACCAGCCCGGCGACCTCTTCCGAGTAGTCGCGCTGGTGGCCCATCTCGCGGCCCAGGAAGGGCTCCGAGTTGTCGCTGCCGAACTTGATCGCGCCGAGGCGCTCGGTCATGCCGTACTGGGTGACCATGGCCCGGGCCGTCGCGGTGGCCTTCTCGATGTCGTTCGAGGCGCCGGTGGTCGGGTCGTGGAAGACCAGCTCCTCCGCCGCGCGGCCGCCCAGCATGTAGGCCAGCTGGTCGAGCATCTCGTTGCGGGTGGTGGAGTACTTGTCCTCGTCCGGCAGCACCATGGTGTAGCCGAGGGCCCGGCCGCGGGACAGGATGGTGATCTTGTGCACCGGGTCGCTGTACTGGCAGGCCGCCGCGACCAGGGCGTGACCGCCCTCGTGGTACGCGGTGATCTTCTTCTCCTTGTCGGACATGATCCGCGTGCGCTTCTGCGGACCGGCCACGACGCGGTCGATCGCCTCGTCCAGGATGCCGTTGTCGATCAGCTTCTTGTCCGAGCGGGCGGTCAGCAGAGCGGCCTCGTTGAGGACGTTCGACAGGTCCGCGCCGGTGAAGCCGGGGGTGCGCTTGGCGACGGCCGACAGGTCGACGTCGGGCGCGATCGGCTTGCCCTTCTGGTGCACCTTGAGGATGTCCAGACGGCCCTGGAGGTCGGGGCGCTCCACCGCGATCTGGCGGTCGAAGCGGCCCGGGCGCAGCAGCGCCGGGTCCAGGATGTCGGGGCGGTTGGTCGCGGCGATCAGGATCACGCCGCCCTTGACGTCGAAGCCGTCCATCTCGACCAGCAGCTGGTTGAGGGTCTGCTCGCGCTCGTCGTGACCGCCGCCGAGGCCCGCGCCGCGGTGCCGGCCGACGGCGTCGATCTCGTCGACGAACACGATCGCCGGGGCGTTGGCCTTGGCCTGCTCGAAGAGGTCGCGGACGCGGCTGGCGCCGACACCGACGAACATCTCGACGAAGTCCGAACCGGAGATGGAGTAGAACGGCACCCCGGCCTCGCCCGCGACGGCGCGCGCCAGCAGGGTCTTGCCGGTCCCGGGCGGGCCGTAGAGCAGCACGCCCTTGGGGATCTTGGCGCCGACGGCCTGGAACTTGGCCGGCTCCTGCAGGAACTCCTTGATCTCGTGGAGCTCCTCGACCGCCTCGTCCGCGCCGGCGACGTCGGAGAAGGTGGTCTTGGGGGTGTCCTTGGTGAGCAGCTTGGCCTTGGACTTGCCGAACTGCATGACCCGGGAACCGCCGCCCTGCATCTGGTTCATCAGGAACAGGAAGACCAGGACGATGATCACGATCGGCAGCATCGACAGCAGCAGGCTGACGAAGGTGCTCTGCTTCTCCGGGCTGATGGTGTAGCCCTCGGCGAGCGTGTTCGAGTCGTTGTCGTTGATCTGGGCCTGGAGCTTGTCGGCGATCGCAACACCCTGGTCGCCGATGTACGAGGCCTGGAACTTGCTGCCGGACGGGGTCTTGCCCGTACCGGCGTTGGACAGCGTGGCGCCGTCCTTCAGCTGGATCTTGATCGTGTTCGAGTCACCGGTGGTGATCTGCGCCGACTTGACCTGCTTCGCGTCGATCGCTGCGACGACCTGACCGGTGTCCACCGTCTTGTAGCCGTTCGAGTCCGAAACGACCTGCATCAAAACGATGACGGCGAGGACGGCCAGCACGATCCACATGATCGGCGCACGGAAGTATCGCTTGACGTCCATCCATGCGGGGCGTTGCCGCCCCGTCCCTCCTGCCACTCAGCGGCGCCGGGGGGCTGTGGGCCGCGGCGCATCCGGAATCGGTGCTCATGTGAAGAGCGGTTTATTGGACCGTACCGCAGTCGGACCCGCCGGTGGCGGGAGCACGGCGACACGGCTGTGGTTCTTTGTCCCCCCGGTCAACGGGCGGGAACAACCTCCTGTTCCCGCCCGTAACCCGAACGGGGTCCTCAGCCGCCGTAGACGTGCGGGGCGAGGGTGCCGATGAACGGCAGGTTGCGCAGCTTCTCCGCGTAGTCCAGGCCGTAGCCGACCACGAACTCGTTGGGGATGTCGAAGCCGACGTACTTGACGTCGATCTCGACCTTGGCCGCGTCCGGCTTGCGCAGCAGGGTGCAGACCTCCAGCGAGGCCGGGCCGCGCGAGCCCAGGTTGCCCAGCAGCCAGGACAGCGTCAGACCGGAGTCGATGATGTCCTCGACGATGAGGACGTCCCGGCCGGCGATGTCGGTGTCGAGGTCCTTGAGGATGCGCACCACGCCGGAGGACTTGGTGCCCATGCCGTAGGACGACACGGCCATCCAGTCCATGGTGACCTGCGAGTGGAGGGCCCGGGCGAGGTCGGCCATGACCATCACGGCCCCCTTGAGGACGCCGACGATCAGCAGGTCCTTGCCTGCGTAGTCCCGGTCGATGCGCTCCGCCAGCTCGAGGAGCTTGGCGTCGATCTCGTCCTTGCTGATGAGCACCTTCGCGAGGTCAGCGCCCATGTCGTTCTGGTCCACCGGGGATACGTCCTCAAACGTTCGGGGTCTGTGTGGCCGGCGGCCGGCTCCCCCGGGGCATGCCCGCCCGTCAGTCGCCCTGCCGCCGAAAGACCAGCGTGCCACACCTGCGGGTGGCCTCGACGCCCCCGGGTAGGTGCAGCGGCCCCTGACCCCGCCATCCGGTGACCAGCAGGTCGACGGTTTCCAGGTGACGGGCGAACAGGTCGCCGGCCGGACAGCCCGCCCGCAGCGCCGCCCGGCGCAGCACCCGGCGGCGGACGGCGGACGGCAGCTCGGCCAGTTTCGCGGCGTCCAGGGTGCCTTCGCCCGTCCGGAGGTCCCGCTCGGCCAGGGCCGCCCACTGGTCGAGCGCGTCCGCGTCGTCGCGGAACAGCCGGGCGGTGCGGGCCAGCGCCTCGACCACGCCGCCGCCCAGGTGCTTCTCCAGCACCGGCAGCACCTCGTGGCGCACCCGGGAGCGGGTGTAGGCGGGGTCGCAGTTGTGCGGGTCGTCCCAGACCGGGATCGCCTGGGCGGAGCAGGCCTGCCGGGTGGCGGCCCGGTCCAGCTCCAGCAGCGGGCGGCGGTAGCGGCCCTTCTGGGCGGGCATCCCGGCCAGCGAGCGGGCGCCGGAGCCGCGGGCCAGGCCCAGCAGGACGGTCTCGGCCTGGTCGTCGCGGGTGTGGCCGAGCAGCACCGCGATGGCGCCGTGGCGCTCGGCGGCCTCGTCCAGGGCGGCGTAGCGGGCGTCCCGGGCGGCCGCCTCGGGGCCGCCGCCGCGGCCCACCCGGACCGGGATCGCCTCGACCGGGTCCAGGCCCAGCGAGCGCAGCCGCTCGGCCACCTGGGCGGCGCGCTCGCCGGAGCCCTCCTGGAGGCCGTGGTCGACGGTGACGGCACCGACCCTCAATCCGATCTTGGGGGCCTCGAAGGCGGCGGCGATGGCCAGCGCCATGGAGTCCGCGCCTCCGCTGACGGCGACCAGGACGAGCGGCGAGCCGGGGGCGGCGGGGGTGCGGGGCAGCCCGGAGGGGTGGCGGGCGGCGTTGCCGATCAGCGTGGTGCCGACGGCGGCACCGACCAGCGGCGCGTCGGCCGCGCGCTCGCGGGCCTCGCGGGCGGGCGCGGTGAAGGTGGAACCGGCCTCGGCTGCGAGGTCGGTGAGCGTGCGGCGGACGGCCAGGCGTATCGCGGCGACGGCGGGGTGAGGGCCCACGGCGGACGACTCCTCGACGGAGGGGACAGGACGGCGGCGGGCGCGGCAGGAACCGCGCACATGTGAGCACCCTGTTACCGGGCGCTCACAGATGGTGGCAGAAAGGAGCGACCCGCTACGCCACCCGCGCCACCGGTACGACCACCGTCCCACGTTCGGGTGAATGGAGAAACGTATCTTCTCCGTCGGTCTGCCCGATTGGACCACTCGTACGAACGGGCTCGGGACCCGGTCGACCGCCGACCGGCGGCGGTCCGCCGCTGCCCCGTCAGCGGGCGACGCGGGCGACCCAGGCGGCCGGGTCGTGGATCTCCTCCTTGGTCGGGAGGGTGTTCGGGGACGTCCAGACCCGGTTGAACCCCTCCATCCCGACCCGCTCCACCACGCCCCGGACGAACACCGCGCCGTCCTGGTACTGGCGCAGCTTGGCGTCCATCCCGAGCAGCCGGCGCAGGAGCAGGTCCAGCCGGTTCGCGCCGCGGTCCCGGCGCTGCTGGAACTTCTCCCGGATCTCCGCGACCGTCGGCACCACCGAGGGGCCGACCCCGTCCATCACCACGTCCGCGTGGCCCTCCAGCAGCGACATGACCGCCGTCAGCCGGCCCAGGATCTCGCGCTGCGCGGGCGTCTGGACGACCTCGAGCAGCCCGGTGGACGCCCCGGCGGGCTCGCGGCCGCCGACCCCCGGCAGGCCGCCGCCCAGCGCGCCGGCCGCGTCGCGCAGGCGGTCCAGCAGAGCGCCCGGGTCGACGTCCGTCTCGGTCAGGAAGGACTGCACCTCGGACTGGATGTGGTCGCGCAGCCAGGGCACCGCCGTGAACTGCGTGCGGTGGGTCTCCTCGTGCAGGCACACCCAGAGCCGGAAGTCGGACGGGTCGACGTCCAGCTCCCGCTCGACGTGCACGATGTTCGGCGCGACCAGCAGCAGCCGGCCCGGGCCGGGCCCGTCCGGGCCGAGGCGCGGCTTGTCGAACAGGGCGGCCGGGCTGTCCGGCGCCTCCAGCGAGGGCTCCGCGGGGGCGAAGGTCTCGTACTGGCCGAGCACCCTGGTCGCCAGGAACGCCAGCAGCGCGCCGACCTCGATGCCGGTGGCCTTCTCCCCCACCGACCCGAGCACACCCGCGGCCGGGCCGTTCGCCCGGCGGGCCTGGAGCTTCTCCACCAGCGGCCGGACCACCGTCCGGAACCCCGCCACGTTGGCCCGCACCCACCCGGGGCGGTCCACCACGAGCACGGGCGTCGCGACGGCGTCCGCCAGGCTCGTCGAACGCATCCCGGTGAACGCCCGCACGTGCTCCTCGGCCGCCAGGGCGTGCCGGCGCAGCTCGGCCACCACGGCCGCCGCCTCCGCCCGGCTCACCTCCGGCCCCGGCCGCACCAGCCGGGTCGCGGTGGCGACCGCGAGATTCCAGTCGACCATGTCAGAACCGCCGCTCGCGCTCGTCATGCCCTCACCGTACGTGCTCCGCCCCGCCCGGGGCAGCCACCGGCCCCACCCACGCCCTGCCCCATCCCGCCACCCCCCAACCACATCCGCCCCGGCCCCTGCGGAGAACCCCAACGGCCGGGCGCACAACGGCTGGAGGGCGTGGCCGAGGCAGGGCCGGCGGAGAGAGCACGCAGTCGCCCTGGACACGGCGGACCGCCCGCCGGTCAGCGGGCACGACGGCGCCCTCGGGCCGGCAGGGGAGCCGGTCGAGGCCCGTAGGGCAAACAGCGTCGCGTCACCGCAGGCCCCACTCGGTGGCCAGGAGGACGCCTTGGGGCGGCTGGGGCTCGTGCCCGTGGGCGGGCACGGGCTGACGGGCGCGCGGCCTTGAGGCAGCGGCTGCCGACCCAGGCTCGCGGCACCGTCGACGCTGTGGTGCCGCCCCCCGTTTCCCCCTCCCGCGCGGCCTGCGGGACCGTGCCCGCGGGGCGGTCAGTGGCAGCCGCAGGTGGCGAGGCGGGCCGCGACGCGGTCCAGGGCGGCGCGGGCGGCGTCCGCGTCGGCGTCGGTGCGGGCCATGACGGCGAAGGCGAGGAGGCGGCCGTCCGCGTCGACGACCGTCCCGGCGAGGGTGTTGACGCCGCTCAGGGTGCCGGTCTTGGCGTGGACCAGGCCGGCCGCGTCGGCGGCGCCCGAACCGGAGCCGTAGCGCTTGCCGAGGGTGCCGCTGAAGCCGGCGATCGGGAGGCCGGTGATGACCGGGCGCAGGCCGGGGTGCTGGTCGGAGGCGGCCAGGGTGAGGAGCTGGACCAGGACGGCCGGCGGGATCGCGTTGCCGCGGTGCAGGCCGCTGCCGTCGTTGAGGGTCACGTTCGTCGTCGTCACGCCGAGCCGGCCGAGCTCCTGCTTCACCGCGGTCGCGGCGCCCTCGAAGCTGGCGGGCTGGTGGGCGGCGATGGCCACCTGGCGGGCGATCGCCTCGGCGATGGTGTTGTCCGAGGTGGTGAGGAGCCGTTCGACGAGCCGGGCGATCGTCGGCGAGTCGACCCGGCCGAGGACGGGGGCGGTGGCCGCGGCCGGGGTGGGGGCGGGCTTGGCCTTGCCCTCGACGGTGATGCCCTGGGCCTTGAGCAGGGCCGCGAAGGCGTCGGCGGCCGCGCCGGCCGGGTCGGCGACGCGCGCCGGCGCGTCCTCGCGGCTCTTCGGGTCGGCCTTGCCCTCGTCGACCATCAGCGGGACGACGAGCGGGATGTTCTCCGCGTCGTAGTTGTCGTGCCGCGTGCTGCCCGCGTACATCGACAGGTCGTAGTCCAGCCGGACCGTCGTCGTGCCGGTCTCCTTCAGGGCGGCGGCGGTCTGCCGGGCCAGCGCGTCGAGCGAGGCGGGGGCGGTGTCGGCGTCCGCGGGCCGGCCGGCGATCTGCACCTGGTCGGCGGGCAGCGCGGTGAGCGTCGGGTCGCCGCCGCCCACGAGGGTGATCGCGCCGGGGTCGGCGCCCTTGACCACCCGGGTGGTGAGCCGGGTGTCGCCGGGGATCAGCGAGAGGGCCGCGACCGTGGTGGCGAGCTTGGTGGTGGAGGCCGGTGTGGCCGGGGTGTTCTCGCCGGAGCCGTAGAGCAGGCGGCCGTCGGCGGCGTCCCCGACGGCGACGGTGACCGTGCCGAGGCCGCGGTCCGCGAGGGCGGCGGCGAGCGCCTGCTGGAGGCCCTGCGCGGTGGGCGGCGAGGTCTTGTCCCGGCCGGGCTCGACGGCGGCCAGGACGGCGCCCGGCGCCGGGGCCGGGCGGGCGAGCGGGGACGCGCTGCCACCGGGAGCGGGGGCGCCGCCCTTGCCGGTCGGCTCGGCTGTGCCCTGGCTGCCCGGGTCGCCGGAGCGCTTGCCCTTGCCGTGGCCGTTCTTGCCCTGGTCGCCCTGCCCCTGGTCGCCCTGGTTGCCCTGACCGCCCTGGTCGCCCTGGCCCCCTTGTCCGCCCTGGCCGCGGCCGCCGTCCCCGTGCCCGGCACTGTGCCCGCCCGGCGTCGGCGACGGCTGCGCGTACGCGCCCCCGCCCGACGCCAGCACCGTCCCGGTGACGAGCAGCGCCACCCCGAACCGTCCCGCGGCCGTCCCCCTGCGGCGGCGCCCCGCCCCGACCCCTGCTCCCACCGACCGGCCCCTTTCCCGAGCACTCTCTCCCGTAGGAGACACTTGGATTCTGTCAGTCCCTACCTTGGAGGAACCGTTGGAGTTCGACGTCCTTATCGAAATCCCGAAGGGCTCTCGTAACAAGTACGAGGTCGACCACGAGACCGGCCGTCTGCGGCTCGACCGGATGCTCTTCACCTCGACCCGCTACCCGGCCGACTACGGCTACGTCGAGGGCACGCTCGGCGAGGACGGCGACCCGCTGGACGCGCTGGTGATCCTGGACGAGCCGACCTTCCCCGGCTGCCTGATCAAGTGCCGCGCGATCGGCATGTTCCAGATGACCGACGAGGCCGGCGGCGACGACAAGCTGCTGTGCGTCCCGGCGACCGACCCGCGCTGGGAGCACCTGCGGGACATCCACCACGTGTCGGAGTTCGACCGCCTGGAGATCCAGCACTTCTTCGAGGTCTACAAGGACCTGGAGCCCGGCAAGTCCGTCGAGGGCGCCAACTGGGTCGGCCGCGCCGAGGCCGAGGCCGAGGTCACCGCTTCGATCAAGCGTCTGGCGGACCAGGGCGGCCACTGAGCCGTCGTTCCGATCTCGATCGAGACCGGTTCGAGGTAGTTCGAGATAGGTCGAGGTGGGTCGGGACAGCCCGGGGCCGGGGTTCGCGGAGTCATCCGCGGGCCCCGGCCCTTGCCGTGTCCGGGGCCCTGACGCATCGTGGTTTACCGACGGCCTGTCGGCAAGATGGCGACTTAGGTTAGGCTAACCATAACTGCCGGGCCCGAATCCGATCCCTGGAGGCCGCATGCCCACGCCCGAGCCCGTCCCGTTCTCCACCGTGCTCCGCACCGCCAGCAGCGAGGAGCACGAGGCCGCGGAGCAGTCCTCGTTCATGAGCCACCTGCTCGGCGGGCGGCTCGGGGTCGAGGCCTACGCGGACCTCACCGGCCAGCTCTGGTTCGTCTACCGGGCGCTGGAGGGCCGCGCGGAGCAACTCGCGGAGCACCCGCTGGCCGGGCCGTTCATCGACCGGGCGCTGCTGCGCACCGCCGCCATCGAGCGCGACCTGGCGCACCTGCGCGGACCGCACTGGCAGGACGGGCTGGAGCCGCTGCCGGCCACCGCCGCGTACGTGGCGCGGGTGGACGAGCTGGCCGCCGAGTGGCCGGCCGGGTACCTCGCCCACCACTACACCCGCTATCTGGGCGACCTCTCGGGCGGTCAGATCATCCGCGGCGTGGCGGAGAGGACCTGGGGCTTCGAGCGCAAGGGTGACGGCGTCCGGTTCTACGTGTTCGAGGAGGTCGAGAACCCGGCGGCCTTCAAGCGCGAGTACCGGGCCAAGCTGGACGCGGCCGGGCTGGCGATGGACGAGATGGAGCGTCGACGGGTGGTCGAGGAGTGCAAGCGCGCCTTCGTCCTCAACGGCGCGATCTTCCACGACCTGGACGCGCGCTACCCGCTCGCCTCGTAACCGGACTCGTGCTCAACCCGACGGCCTCGGTGGGAAGTTACCCACCGGGGCCGTCGCGCATCCCGGGGTGCGTCAGGACCGCGCGGTCCGCCGGGCGCGGACGAAGGCGGTGGCGCCGCCGCCGACGAGCAGGAGACCGGCGGCGGTGGCCAGCAGCGGGGCCACCGGGGCGCCGGAGCCGGTCGCGGCGAGCACGCCGCCGGCCGGGCCGCCGAGGCCGGAGGTCGTCAGCGAGGCGCCGACGCCCGAGCCCGAAGCCTGGCCGCCGGCGGCGGAGTCGGCGCCGCCGGAGCTCATACCGGCCGGAGTCGCGGCGGGGATCCGGGCGTTCTTGTCGAAGGCCAGCGTGGCGCCGACCGGGTCCAGGGCCGTCCCCTCCGGGTAGGTGCCGAACACCGGCACGCCCTCGGCGGTGAGCGTCGCCGGCACGGCGGAGAGCGTCACCACGCCGTTGACCGGCGTCAGGGCGGACTCGGGCACGTCGAGCCTGGCGATCCGGGCGCCGGTCAGCGAAGTCGCCTTGCCGTCCTGGGACCTGCCGTTCACGTCGGCGGTCAGGAAGGCGCCGTCGCGGTCGATCGTCAGGCCGAGCTTGGACAGTGTGGTGTCGAGGGCGTAGCCGTCCTTGCCGGGGTGGGCGAGGAAGCGGACGGAGCCGGCGAAGCCCGCCGAGAGCGTGTGGTCGGCCGTGTCGTAGCCGCCGGTCGCGCCGCCGAAGCGGTAGCCCGCGGCGCCGCCGCCGAACTCGACCTTGCCGGCCGCCATCGGGCTCGCGAGGTACGTGCGGAAGCTGTCCTTGACCGACCAGTCCAGGGTCCCGTTCACGACCGGGAGCCGCCCGGCGGGCGCGGCGGTGCCGGTCGGCGTGGCGGTTGCGGCCGTCGTGGCGGTGGGGGCCGTCGTGGCGGTGGGGGCCGGGGAGCCGGTGGCGCTGGGCGACTGCGTCGCGGACGGGGAGCCGGTGACGGTCGGGGAGGCAGTCGCGGTCGGCGGGGCGGTGGGCGACGGCGGGGCGGTGGGCTGCCCGGTGGGCGGGGCGGTCGCGGAGGACGTGCCCGTGGCGGTCGGGGACGGCTTGGCCGGGGCCTGCTTCAGCAGCAGCGACAGCGGGTCCATCTCCGTCCCCGCCCGGTAGAAGCCGGCGAACGCCTCGGCGCCCTGCTCGGTCAGCTTGGCCGCGGCCGGGGAGCCGTCGGTGGTGTCCCGCCCGACGGTGAACGTCACCAGCGGCACGTCCTCCCGCCGGGTGATCTCGGTGGCGCCCATCGACTCCTTGGAGGCGGTGTCGGCGGTGAGCGTGCCCGTCGTCCCCGAGGTGGTGATCCGCAGGTCGCTGAGCGCGACGTCCAACGCGCCGTGGTGCGCGGTGAAGCGCACGCCACCGGTGAAGGACGAGCTCAGCGAGTGCGTCGTCAGGTCGTACGCGGCGCCGCCGAAGCCGAAGTGGAAGCTCCCGTCGGCGTTGGCGGTCGCCCCGCCGGTCAGCTCGATCGCGCCGCCCTGGGAGGCCGGGCCGGTGACGTAGGCGCGGAAGCTGCTCTTCACGCCCCAGTCCAGCGCGCCGGAGTCGTACGTGACGCTGCCGGGGCCGCCCGCGCCGAAGGCGAGCGCGGGGGCGCCGAGGGCGGTCAGGCCGAGGCCGGTGGTGACGGCGGCCAGGGCCGCCAGCCGGGTGCGGTTGCAGGACATGGTGGTGAACTCCGTTCGGGGGGACGGTGGACGGGAGAGGCCAGGAGGGTGGGGTGTCAGGCGGCCCGGCGGCGCCGCAGGAGCACCCCGCCGGTCGCCGCGAGCGCGGCCACCAGCACCGCACCGCCGGCCACCGCGGCCACCGGCACGCCGTCAGAGGAGGACGACGCGGCGACGGGCGCGGCGGACGGGGTCGCGGAGGCGCTCGGTGCAGCGACCGGGGCACTGCCGAGATCCGGCAGCGGGGGCAGCGCGGCGGCCGGGTCGAGGGCGACGGCGAAGCTCAGCGGGTCCATCTCGGTGCCGGCCGGGTAGAGGCCGCCGAAGGCCTTGGCGCCCGTCTCCGTGAGCTTGAGCGGCAGTTCGACGGCCTTCAGCAGACCGCCCTCGGGCTTGAGGCCGGTCGGGTCGAAAACGGCCAGTTCGGCGCCGGTGAGCTGCTGGCGGGCGCCGTCCGGCGTGCGGCCGGACACGTCGGCGAGGAGGTGGCCGCGGCCGTCGGCCACGGTGACGCCGGGGTTGGCGAGCGTGAGGTCGAGGCCGTCGGTCCCGCCCGCCCGCAGGCCGGTGAAGCGGACCGTGCCGGTGAAGGAGGCGGTGAGCGCGCCGGTGGCGGGGTCGTACGCGCCCTTGGCCGGGCTCCAGCGGTAGAACGCCCCGCCGTCGGCGGCGCCGGCACCGAGCTCCCAACGGCCCTGGGCGATGGCGCCGGTGACGTAGTCGCGGAAGGTGCGGCGCACGCCCCAGTCGAGGGCGCCGTCGGCGAACTCGGTGCGGGCGGGCACCTGCGCGGTGGCTGTCGGCGCGGCCGTGGGCCCGGCGGTCGGCACCGGCGTCGGCGCGCCGCTCGGCGAGGGCGCCGCGGACGTCGCCCGCGCGGCCGGGAGGGTGACCGACAGGGTGACGGGATCGAGGGCCGTCCCGGCGGCGTAGAAGCCGGCGAAGGCCTTCGCCCCGGCGTCGGTCAGGGTCGCCGGCACGTTGCCGAGCGTCAGGGTCCCGGCCGCGCCGCGCAGGTCGACGCCGGCCAGCGACAGGTCGGCGACCCTGGCCTGGCTGGCGCTGCTCACCTCGCCGGTCTCCCGGGACTTGCTGCTGACGTCGGCGTAGAGCCCGGCCGCGCCGCCCTGGACGGCCCGGAAGGTGACCCGCCCGAGGCTCAGGTCGAGCGTGTCGGCGCCGTTCTCCCGGTGCCCGGTGAACCGGACGCCGCCGGAGAATGCCGCGGTCAGCGCGCCGGTCGCGGGGTCGTACGTGCCGTTCGCGGAGTGGAACCGGAAGCCGCTGCCGCCGACCGTGGCCGCGCCACCCGTCAGCGCCCAACTCCCCTTGGCGATGGGCCCGGTGACGTACGCCAGGAAGGACTGTTTGATGCCCCAGTCGAGCCGCCCGCCGGAGACCGGGCCCTCCGCGGCCGCCGCCGACCCCGGCGACAGGCCCCCTGCCGCCAGGGCGGCGAGGACGGCCGACAGGGCGACGGTCGGACGACGGAGCCGGCGGGAGACAGGCACGGCGGATCACTCCTGGCGCGACAGCGGAAACGGACGGGGACACGGCGAGCGGAGGGTGCGGCACGGCGCCGACCCTCTTGCGAAACTGAGGTAAGGCTAACCTAATATAAGAGTCAAGAGTCCCGCCGCCCGCCGCTCCCCGCCGGACCGGCGCGGGCGGCAACTCCCAGCGGAAGGAAGCATGTTGAGCAGCAGTACGATCCGATCCCGGCCCGCCCGGAGGCCCGCCCTCCTGCTGCTCCTCCTCGGCCTGCTGCTCGCGCCCACCGCCTGCGGCCCCGGCGCGGGCCCGGCCGGCAGCGCCGCCACCCGCACCCCCGACGCCGTCGAACCGCTGCCCGGCGCACCCGCCCCGCAGCTCCCGGCCACCGTGGCGTCCGCCGACGGCCACCAGGTCACCGTGACCAGCGCCGACCGGATCATCCCGCTCAACGGCAGCCTCGCCGAGCTCGTCTTCAGCCTCGGCCTCGGGCCCAGGGTCGTCGCCCGGGACGTCTCCACGACGTTCCGGCAGGCCGCCGAGCTGCCGGTGATCACCCAGGCCCACGACGTCTCCGCCGAGGGCGTGCTGTCGCTACACCCCACCGTCGTCCTCGCCGACCGCTCGACCGGCCCGGCCGAGGCCGTCGCCCAGATCCGCGCGGCCGGCGTCCCGCTGGTCGTCCTGGACGACGCCAAGCAGCTCGCCGACGTCGGACCGCGCATCGACACCGTCGCCGCCGCGCTCGGGATCCCGGACGCCGGACGGCAGTTGAAGGAGCGCACCGAGCAGCGGACCGGCGAGGCCAGGGCCGCGCTGCCGGCCACCCACCGGCACCCCAGGGTCGCCTTCCTCTACCTGCGCGGCAGCGCCTCCGTCTACCTGCTCGGCGGCCCCGCCTCCGGTGCCACCTCGCTGATCGAGGCGGTCGGCGGCGAGGACGCGGGCAAGGCCGCCGGACTCACCGGCGACTTCACCCCGCTCACCAGCGAGGCCCTGGTCAAGGCCGCGCCGGACGCGATCCTGGTGATGAGCAAGGGCCTGGACTCCGTCGGCGGCGTCGACGGCCTGCTCAAGCTGCCCGGCGTCGCGCAGACCCCGGCCGGACTCGACCGCCGGGTCGTCTCCGTCGAGGACGGACAGCTACTCAGCTACGGCCCGCGCACGCCGCAGGTGCTGCGCGAGATCGCCGCCCAGCTCTACCCGGCGGGCGCCGAGTGAGCACCGCCGTACGGGAGAAGGGCGCCCCGGGGACGCCCGCCGCGCTCCCCCGCCCGCGCAGCCGCACCGCGCTCGTCACCGCGGCGCTCGCCGCCGCCCTCGTGCTGTGCGCCCTGCTCGCGGCCGGGACCGGTGCCTACCGCATCCCGCTGGGCGACATCCTCGCCTCCGCCGCCCACCGGACCGGCCTCGGCGGCCACGCCCTCGACCGCGTCCCCGAGTCGGTGCTGTGGAACGTCCGGCTGCCCCGCGTCGTGCTCGCCCTGCTGGTCGGCGGCTCGCTGGGCTGCGCGGGCGCGCTGATGCAGGGCGTGTTCGGCAACCCGCTCGCCGAGCCCGCCGTCATCGGCGTCTCCTCCGGCGGCGCGGTCGGCGCGGTGGCCTGCATCGTGCTCGGCCTGGACGTCCTCGGCACCTGGACGGTCACCGCGTTCGCCTTCGCCAGCGGCCTGCTGACGGTCCTCGCGGTGTACGCGCTGGCCCGCAGCGGCGGGCGCACCGAAGTGGTCACGCTGATCCTCACCGGCGTCGCGGTGAACGCCTTCTGCGGCGCGCTGATCGGACTGTTCCTGTTCACCGCCGACTCCGCCGCGATCAGCCAGGTCACCTTCTGGCAGCTCGGCTCGCTCTCGCAGGCCACGTGGGGCAAGGTCCTCGCCGTCCTGCCGTTCGCCGTCGTCGGCCTGGCCGTCGCCCCGCTGTACGCGCGCCGGCTGGACCTGCTCGCCCTCGGCGAGCGCCCGGCCCGGCACCTCGGGGTGGACGTCGAACGGATGCGGCTCGTGCTGATCACCGTCGTCGCACTGCTCACGGCCGCGGCGGTCGCGGTCAGCGGCATCATCGGCTTCGTCGGGCTGGTCGTCCCGCACCTGCTGCGGATGGTCGCCGGGCCCGGCCACCGGTTCCTGCTGCCCGCCTCCGCACTCGGCGGCGCGCTGGTGCTGGTCGTCGCCGACCTCGCGGCGCGCACCCTCGCCGAGCCGGCCGAACTGCCGCTCGGCGTGCTCACCGCGCTGATCGGCAGTCCGTTCTTCTTCTGGCTGCTGCGCCGGACCCGCACCAAGCAGGGAGGCTGGGCATGAGGCTGCGGACGAACCGCGAAGTGCCGGCACGACCGCGGCCCGGCACCGAGCTGCTGGCGGCCGAGGACGTCCGACTGGCCGTCGGCGGGCGCGAGGTGCTGGCCGGCGCGTCGGTCCGGGTGGCCGCCGGCGAGGTGGTCGCGCTGCTCGGCCCGAACGGCGCCGGCAAGTCCACGCTGCTGTCCGTCCTCGCCGGGGACGTCGCTCCGGACGCCGGCGAGGTCCTCCTCCACGGCCGCGCCCTCGGCGGCTACGGCGCCGCCGAACTCGCCCGGCACCGCGCGCTGCTGCCCCAGGCGGCGGCGCTGTCCTTCCCGTTCCGGTCCGGCGAGGTGGTCCGGATGGGCCGCGCGCCGTGGGCCGGGACGGCGGCCGCCGCCGAGGACGGGGCGGTGGTCGCCGAGGCCATGGCGGCCACCGAGTCCAGCGCGTTCGCCGAGCGCCCGTTCACCGTCCTCTCCGGCGGCGAACGGGCCCGGGTGGCGCTCGCCCGGGTGCTCGCCCAGCGCACGCCGGTGCTGCTCCTGGACGAGCCGACGGCCGCCCTCGACCTGCGCCACCAGGAACTCGTGCTGCGGGTCGCCCGGGCCCGCGCCGCCGCCGGGGACGGCGTGGTCGTCGTCCTGCACGACCTCTCGCTGGCGGCGGCCTACGCGGACCGCGTGGTGCTGCTGACCGGCGGCGCGACGGTGGCCGACGGGCCCGTCGGCGAGGTGCTGCGCGCCCCGCTGCTCAGCGAGGTGTACGGGCACCCCGTCGAGGTGCTGGCGCACCCGCGCACGGGCGTGCCGCTGGTGCTGCCCGAGCGGTAGCGGTCAGTCCTCCAGGCGGAAGCCGATCTTCATCCCGACCTGGAAGTGCTTGACCTGCCCGTCCTCCAGGTGCCCCCGGACCTGCGTCACCTCGAACCAGTCGAGGTTGCGCAGCGTCCGGGAGGCCCGCTCCACGCCGTTGCGGATGGCGGCGTCGACGCTCTCGGTCGAGGACCCGACGATCTCGGTCACCCGGTACACGTGTTCGCTCATGGCTCGGCTCCCTCAGCTGTGCGACGGCCCCCGGTCCACCGTGCACCGCCCCCGCCCGGCCCGCACGCCGACCGCCGCCGCGAGCGTCAGGGCACGCTCCTGAGGCACGCCCTAGAACGCCGCCCGCACCTGTCCGACGGGCACGCCACCGCCCAGCAGCGGGGCGGCGCCGATGCGCTCGACGGTCTCGTCCGCGCCCGTCACCCCCAGCCGGCGCAGCGCCGCCGCCAGGACCGGCCCGCGGGCCCGCTCGGCGCCGTCGTCGATCTTGAAGGCGAGGGCCCGCCCGTCCGGCAGTGCCACCACCTGGACGGATTCGGCGCCCATCTTGGACAGCGCGCCCGGGACGGCCCGCATCAGCCAGGTGTCGGCCCGGCGGGTGCCGGCCACGTACTCGGGGTGGGCGCGCATCGCGTCGGCGACGCGGCGCTGCGGGGTGCCCTCGGCGGCGAGCACGAGCGCCCGGTAGCCGCGGGCCAGGCCGGTCAGCGAGACGGCCAGCAGGGGCGCCCCGCAGCCGTCCACGCCCGCGTGGACGACGCCCTCGCCGGTGGCCTCCTCCAGGGCCTCGCGGGCCAGTAGCTGGATGGGGTGGGCCGGGTCGAGGTAACCCTCGGTGTCCCAGCCGTTGGCGACGCACGCGGCCAGCCAGCCGGCGTGCTTGCCGGAGCAGTCCATCAGGATCGGGGCGCGCTCGCCGCCGGAGCGCAGCAGCAACTCGGCCTCGGTCTCGTCGAGGGGCAGGTCGGCCGGGGTACGCAGGGCGGACTCGTCCAGTCCGGCGGAGGCCAGGATCGTCCGCACGCCCGCACGGTGAAACGTTTCTGCGGAGTGGCTGGAGGCGGCCAGCGCCAGCAGTTCGCCCTCGATCCCCAGCCCGGCCCGCAGCGTGGCCACCGCCTGGAACGGCTTGGCGGTCGACCGGGGGAACACCGGTGCGCCCGGGTCGCCGAGCGCGAACTCGACCGAGCCGTCGGCGGCGAGCAGCACCAGCGAGCCGTGGTGCCGCCCCTCGGTGAAGCCCGAGCGTATGACCTCGGCGAGAACGGTCGGGGTGGCGGACTGGGACATGACGGAGCCTTCCGGGGCAGGGATGGACCGGGGGCGAGCCGCGCCCCACCCGCCCATGGTGCCTCACCCGGTCAGAGGGAGCCGCCCGCGAGCAGGTCGTCGACCCGTGCTTCCCCGTCACGGTACCTGCGGGTGATCTCGGCGTTGCAACCGTCCGCGGTGCGCAGCAGCCGCTGCCGCCGCCCGGAGACCTCCTGCTCGTGCGCCCGCAGCCGCTCCAGCGCCGCGAGCAGGTCCTCGGCCGGGTGCGCGGCGAGGTCGGCGAGCTGGACGTCGCCCATCAGCGCGTCCGCCTCCAGCTGCGACTCGTACCCCCGCGGCGGCCCGAGCGTGACGTGCCGGGCCGAGCGCCGCACCGTGGAGGGCGCATCGGTGAGGATGGCCGGCAGCCGGTCCAGCAAGTCGCCCGGCGGCCCGTCGGCGGCGGCGCCCGCCCCCGCCGCGCGCGACCGGCCGCCGGGGCGGCGGTCCAGCTCGGCGCGCAGGATGTCCATCCGACCGTGCAGCAGCCGCCGCAGGTAGGAGAGGTCGGCCTCCTGTTCCAGGGTCTCCCGGCGCAGGATCCGCAGCTGGTTCAGGCCCAGCCGCTCCAGGTCGGGCTCGTCGTCCCCGGCCACCCGCCCGGACCGGTCCTGCGCCGCGCTGCTCGCGTCCATCACCCAACCACCTGCCGTCGTCCGTTCCCGCCCGCTCGCGGCACCCCGTCCCTGCCGCCCGTCCGGCCCGTCCCCCGACGGACCGTGCGCGTCACGTCCGTTGGCACGCCCGGACACCCCCGAAGGGTTCCGGTCCCCGGCGGACACCACCCGCCGGGGCGACACCGCCAGAACGCCTGACCTACCGGCTCGACCGCCCGGCCGAACCCGGGCCCGGTGCGGCGGACCTCCTGACGCCCCGGGCCGTATGTACGGTGCCCCAGCGTGCCACCCCGCCCGGCGCGGGCGCACCGCCCGTGCACCCGAACGGCCCCCTGGCGAACGAGGGTGGCTGATACGACGAGGCCTTTCCGCAGGGAGAACGGCGCCCGACCCAGCGCAGGCGTGCGCAACCCAGCGCGCGCCACCCAGGTACGCGCCCTGCCGGTGCCCGCCGATCCCCCTCCTGGGTGACCCCGGGGCTCCGGCACAATGGCCGCATGCGAGCAGTGGTGCAACGGGTGAGCGAAGCCAGGGTGACGGTGGCCGGCGAGACCGTCGGCGCGATCGAGGGGCCCGGGCTCTGCGTCCTGGTGGGCGTCACCCACGACGACACGCCCGCCAAGGCCGCCCAGCTGGCGCGCAAGCTGTGGACGCTGCGCCTGCTGCCGGCCGACGCGGACGGCGTCGAGCAGTCCTGCTCCGACCTCGCCGCCCCGCTCCTGGTGATCAGCCAGTTCACCCTCTACGGCGACGCCCGCAAGGGCCGCCGCCCCACCTGGAACGCCGCCGCCCCCGGCCCGGTCGCCGAGCCGCTGGTGGACGAGGTCGTCGCCCGGCTGCGCGCGCTCGGCGCCAAGGTCGAGACGGGCCGGTTCGGCGCCGACATGCGGGTGGCGCTGGTGAACGACGGCCCGTTCACCGTCGTCGTCGAGGTCTGAGCCCGCCGGGCGCCGTCACTGCGGGACGATCACGTCCTGCGTGCCCGGCACCGTCCCGGCCAGCAGCACCGCGTCCACCGGCACGTTCCGCTTGACGATCGCCAGCGCGATCGGCCCCAGTTCGTGGTGGCGCGCCGAGGACGTGACGAAGCCGAGCGCCCGCCCGTCCGGGTCGGACGCGAGCCGCACCTCGGTGCCGTGCGGGGGCAGCGTCTCCTCGGTGCCGTCCAGGTGCAGGAAGACCAGCCGGCGGGGCGGGCGGCCCAGGTTGTGCACCCGGGCGACGGTCTCCTGCCCGCGGTAGCAGCCCTTCTGCAGGTGGACGGCGCTGCGCAGCCAGTCCACCTCGTGCGGGATGGTCCGGTGGTCGGTCTCGAAGCCGAGCCGCGGCCGGTGGCCCTCGATCCGCAGCGCCTCGTACGCCCACACGCCGGCCGCGGGACCGTACCCGGCGGTGAGCTTCTCCAGCTCGGCGCGCGGCACGAACAGGTCGCGCCCGTAAGGCAGTTCGCGCACGGCGGCGACGCCCTCCACGGAGCCGGCGGAGCCCGCGGGCAGGTGCACGACGGCGTAGTCGGCGGTCGCGTCGGCGACCTCGACCCGGTAGAAGAACTTCATGCTCTCCAGGTAGGCGACCAGCGCGCCCTGGGTGCCCGGCTCGACGTGGGCCCACGTGGTGGTGCCGTCGTCGACGAGGTAGAGCGCGTGCTCGACGTGCCCGTTCGGGGAGAGCACCAGCGCCTCGGTGGCCTCCTGCGGCGGCAGCGCGCTGACGTGCTGGGTGAGCAGGAGGTGCAGCCAGGACAGCCGGTCGGCGCCGGTGACGGTGATCACGCCGCGGTGCGAGAGGTCCACGAAGCCGTCGCCCCGCGCGAGGTGGCGTTGCTCCCGGAAGATGTCGCCGTAGTGGGCGGCGACGCCCTCGTCGGCCCCCTCGGCGGGGACGGCTCCGGGCAGGGCAAGCAGCGGGCTCTTCACACCGGTCATACCGGTCAGCTTACGACTGGGCGTCCGCGAGCTTGGCGGTGCAGTCGGCGCAGCGCCCGAAGATGGCGAAGTGCTTGAGGTCGGTGTCGAACCCGTGGCGCGCGCGCAGGCTCTCGATGAGCGGCTCGGCGATCTCGGTGTCCGTCTCGGTGACCTGGTCGCAGTCCCGGCAGACCAGGTGCAGGTGGTGGTGGCGTCCGGCCAGGTGGTACGTCGGGGCGCCGTGGCCCAGGTGCGCGTGCGAGACCAGGCCGAGCTCCTCCAGCAGCTCCAGCGTGCGGTAGATGGTGGAGATGTTGATGCCGCTGGCAGTCTGCCGCACGTGGTTCAGGATCTCGTCCGGGGTGGCGTGGTCGAGCGAGTCGACGGCCTCCAGGACGAGCTGGCGCTGGGGCGTCAGCCGGTAGCCGCGTTCCCGCAGGTCGGCCTTCCAGTCTCCGGAGAGCTGGTAGTCGGTGGTGCCGCTGTCCGCCACGATGCTGTCCCTGCCACGGTCGGGGTCCTTGGAACAAGTGTAGGGACCGGCCGGGGGCCGGTCCCTACGTCCAGCGCGGGCGGTGACCATCCGCGCGGTGCCTGCCGCAGAACCCTGCTGGAGGCCTACTTGCTGGAGGCCTACTTGAAGAAGGCGATGCCGTCGTCCGGCAGGTCGTTGATGTCCTTGATCAGCTGAGCCGGGCTGAGCACCTTCTTGAGCTGCGCGGACATGTACGGCCGCAGCGGCACGTTCGGGGCTGCCTTCTCGCCGACCCAGAGCAGCTCACCGTTCACGAAGCCGTAGAGCCGCTTGCCGCCCGAGTACTCCGGGGAGCCCTCGATCCGGGCGACCGCGTCGGTCGAGACGTCGACCTGCGGCTTGCCGTCGGCCAGCTCGCCGTACCAGATCTCCACGGTGCCGTCGTCGCGGACGGAGGAGATCTCGATCCCGCGCGCACCGGAGGTGCCGTCGTGGTTGCTGGTGATGCGCCAGAACGCGTGCTCGTTCTCCAGCGGGCGGACCTTCTCGCCCTCCTCGTTCAGCACCCAGGTGCGGGAGCGGAACTCCAGGAAGGGGCGGCCGTCGTGCCGGATCACGATCTCCTGGCCGAAGTTGCACTTCTCCGTGCCCGGGAAGTCGTACACGCCCGCGCCCTCCCAGGTGCCGAGGAGGAAGGCGAGCGGGACGACGTCCTTGTGGAGGTCAGAGGGGATCTCGATCATGTTCCTGGTCGCTGTCGTCGGTGTGGGGCTGCTTCAACCGTACGGCAGGCTCAGCGCTGGCCCTGGTACAGCTTCATCACCGAGAAGATGGCGAACCAGGTGATCAGCACGGCCATGAGGGCCAGCAGACCGTCGAAGAACATTTCCAGACCGGACACGGGGGGCTCCCAGGCGGCGACAGTGTGGTGGATTTTGCTGGCGCTCACTCTATCCGCCGGGCATCGGCCGGTCGCGGTGAGCCCCACCACGTCGCGGGTTCCGGGAGCCGCCGAAGGTTTCCCCGCGTGATCCGGGGATTCCGGGAACCGGACGTTCCGGGCGCTCTAAGGTGGCGCCATGTCGAAGAAGCTCGTCATCAAGGTCACCGCCGGCTCCGACGCCCCGGAGCGGTGCTCGCAGGCGTTCACGGTGGCGGCCGTGGCCGTCGCCAGCGGCATCGAGGTCTCGCTCTGGCTGACCGGGGAGTCCTCCTGGTTCGCCCTGCCGGGGCGGGCGGCGGAGTTCGAGCTGCCGCACTCGGCGCCGCTGCCCGACCTGCTGGAGTCGATCATGGCGGGCGGCACGGTGACGCTGTGCACCCAGTGCGCGGTGCGGCGCGGGATCGAGCAGAAGGACACCGTCGACGGCGTCCGGATCGCGGGCGCGCAGGTCTTCGTCAGCGAGATCATGAGCGACGGCGTCCAGGCGCTCGTGTACTAGCCGCGCCCGGGGCGCCCTCCGGGGTGTCCCGTCAAGGGGTGTCCCGTCAAGGGGTGTCCCGCCGTTCGTGGTCGGGGTGGTCCCGGTCGTGGCCGGGCTCGTCCCAGTGCGGGTCGTCCCAGCGGGGGTCGTTCCACCAGTCGTCGTCGGGGTCGCGCTTGTTGGCGAACACCGCCGCGGCCGGCGGGATGACCATCGCGACCACGCACAGCGCGATCGCGGCGGGCACCGAGAAGAACCGCACCACGCCCCAGGCGAGGACGAACATGCCGAGGCAGCCGCCCATCATGGCGAAGTAGTAGCGGCGCCGCCGGCTTGCCTGCACCTCTCCACGGTACGACCGAGGGCCCCGCCGTGGCAGGGCCCTCGTCGTCCGTCGTCCGCCGCCTGGCGCGGAGGGCGGGGGATCAGACCGCGATCGCGACCTCGACGGCGGTGCCCTGGGAGGCCACCACCTGACGGTCCACGGTCTGCCCCGGCACCAGCGCGCGCAGGGTCCACGTGCCCGGGCGGGCGAAGAACCGGAACTGGCCGGTCGCCGAGGTGGGCACCTCGGCCGTGAACTCTCCGCCCTCGTCCAGCAGCCGGACGTAGCCGTTGACCGGCTCACCGTCGCGGGTCACCGAACCCTGGATGATCGTCTCGTTCGCCACGTCAACTCCTGCCAGGTCCGGGCCGCCGGCCTTCGCACCGCACATGTCTGTCTCCTTCTGACTTACGGGTCGAGCCGGGGGCTCAGTTGCTGCCGAGCTCGATCGGCACGCCGACGAGGCTGCCGTACTCGGTCCACGAACCGTCGTAGTTCTTCACGTTCTCCTGGCCGAGCAGCTCGTGCAGGACGAACCAGGTGAGCGCGGAGCGCTCGCCGATGCGGCAGTAGGCGATGGTGTCCTTCGCCAGGTCGATGCCCTCGGCCTCGTACAGGGCCTTGAGCTCGTCGTCGCTCTTGAAGGTGCCGTCGTCGTTGGCGTTCTTGGCCCACGGGATGTTGCGGGCGCTCGGCACGTGGCCGGGGCGCTGCGACTGCTCCTGCGGGAGGTGGGCCGGGGCGAGCAGCTTGCCGGAGAACTCGTCGGGCGAGCGCACGTCGACCAGGTTCAGGGTGCCGATGGCGGCGATCACGTCGTCGCGGAAGGCGCGGATCGACGAGTCGGCGGCCTGCGCCGTGTACTCGGTCGCGGCGCGGGCCGGCACCTCGGAGACGAGGTCGCGGGAGTCCAGCTCCCACTTCTTGCGGCCGCCGTCCAGCAGGCGGACGTCACCGTGGCCGTACAGCTTGAAGTACCAGTAGGCGTACGAGGCGAACCAGTTGTTGTTGCCGCCGTACAGGACGACGGTGTCGTCGTTGGCGATGCCCTTGGCGCTGAGCAGCGCCTCGAAGCCGGCCCGGTCGATGAAGTCGCGGCGGACCGGGTCCTGGAGGTCCTTCTTCCAGTCGATCCGGACGGCGTTGCGGATGTGGTTCTTGTCGTACGCGGAGGTGTCCTCGTCGACCTCGACGATGACGACCTTCGGGTCGTCCAGGTGGGCCTGGACCCAGTCGGCGTCGACCAGGACGTCGCTGCGGCTCATGGTGGTGTTCTCCATCCGGGGGCGGTTGGCGGAAGGTGCTGCTCAGCGGGGTGCTGCGGGGACGCTCAGCCTGCTCCGGTCCGAAAGTCCGTCCGGATGATGGGACGGAGGAGGATGTCCGGGACGGCCGGGCGGTGAATCGCGTAGTGCGTCGGCGGAGGTCGGCCGAGGCGGCCGGACGAGATCGCCGGAGGATCGGCGGCGGGCGACAACTGCCCTGCCAGGATGCCGAGTTAGCGCATTCGACACAGACAGGCGGCCACGCGGCACAGGTCGACCGCCCGCCGCTTCGTGAGATCCGTCTGTCGCTTCATGTCGACGATGCTAGGGACACCGACGGCCCGCTGTCATCAGCGTATCGAATATCGAGACCGGATCGACCGGATGGCGAGATTTGACCCTTTCGAGCTCCCCGGCCCGTGAGCTACGGCCCACGGCGACCGTCCGGGGGCCGGAAACGACACCGCCCCGCGGTCGGCGCTGGACAGCGCGTCTCGCGGAGCGGAACGACGTCGATCGGGCTCACCCGATCCAGTGAGCGGTCACCCGAGGAGCTTGACGCCCTTCCCGTCGAAGTTCAGCTGCAGGCCGTCCTCGGTCGGCGTCACGCCGTCCTTGTCGGCCAGCTTCAGCCCGGCCGGCAGTGAGTCGAGGGTGAAGCTCACCGGATCGATCTTCTGGCCGGTCACCCCGGCGAACATCCCGGCCAGCCCGCTGAGCTGGAAGCCGTCCGCGGTGACGGTGTTCCCCTCGCTGTGCACCGAGCCGGTGCCCACCGGCAGCGGGCCCAGCGAGGCCTTCACCTTGCCGGGGCCGCCGTAGGACAGGCTCAGCCGGGTGTTGGAGCCCACCGGGAGCTTGCCGCCGCCCGGCATCAGCTGCGCGGCCGGCGGCAGCAGCTGGGCGAGGTCCGCATAGGTGATCAGGCCGCTGCCGGTGCCGCTGTCCACGGTCGCGGAGTTCAGGCTGTCACTCACCCGGACGCCCGACAGCCGGGCCTTGAAGCCGTGCAGCGCCACCTGGTGGCCGCCGTCGTTGATCATCAGGTTGTCCGCCGAGATGCTGACGTCGTCCAGGTCCTTGGACAGCACCTGGGTGAGGAACGGGAAGCCCCCGATCGAGACGTCCGGACGCTGGCTCATCCGGCCGCTGCTCACCATCCGGTCCGCGGCCTCGTCCTCGGCCACGCCGACCGCGATCCGGTCGGCGCCCAGCAGCAGCCCGGAGAGCACCACCAGGCCTATCGTCGCCTTCAGCCATCCGCGCATCGCACTCCCCCGTCGTCGCCGGTCGCCGTCGTTCGCCGCCTCGCGGCGGCGGCCCGCACCGGGGCCGCCGCACGACCGTACGACGTCCGGCCCCGGAACCCGGTTCCGGGGCCGGACGTCGTACGGGAGCGGGCGGGGTCAGGCCAGGAGCCCGGTCGCCAGCCAGATCAGCGGCGCGGCCACGGCCAGCGGCAGCGCCACGCCCGCCGTCATGTGCACGAACCGGGACGGCCAGTCGTACGACGCGACCCGGCGGCCCACCAACGCCCCCACGCCCGCCAGGGCGCCGAGCGCGAGCGGCGCGCCCACCAGGAGGCCCAGCAGCACCGCGGCCACCAGACCCAGCACCGGGCCCAGCACCTTCGGCCCGGGCAGCGGCGCCGCGGCCAGCAGGGTCGCCAGCGCGACCGCGCCCACCCCCGCCGGGACCCAGTCGGCCACCAGCAGCGCCGTGCAGAGCGCCGTCACCACGGTGGCCGAGCCGAGCACGGTCAGGGCGTAGAACCGCTCCTTCGGGTCCGACGGGCGGAACGTCTGCAGCACCAGGACCAGCAGGAAGAAGCCGCCGAGGGTGCCGACGACGGCCGCGATGCCGCCGTCCCGGCTCGCCAGCAGCACCGCCACGTCCGCGGTGAAGCCCGCCAGCGCGGCCAGGGCGATGCCCTGCCGTGCCGGCCACATCCCGTTCAGGCGGAACCAGCCGGCCGCCGTCAGCACCTGGAGCAGCGCGACCACGAGGGCCAGCGCCACCTGGCCGAGCGCGGCGCCACCGGCCAGCAGGGCGGCGACGGCCGCAGTGATCAGCGCGGGCTGGATGCCCGGCTCGATGATCGGCGAGCCGGTGCGGTGGGCGCTCGGCGCGGCGGGCGCGGTCGGCGTGACGGCGGGCGCCGCCGGCATTCCGGGCATCGCGGGCATCCCGGGCTGCGGCGGGACGGCCGGGTACGGGGCCGTGCCGGGGGCCGCGGGCCGCTTGAGCGTCATGGTCGGCTGGTCCAGGCCGGGCGCGTAGGCCGGGGCCTGCGCCCGGGGTGCGGGAGCCGGGGCGGGCGCAGCGTGCCGGGGCCGGGCCTGCGGCTGGCCGTACGGCTGCGCCATGGGCTGGGGCTGCGGCGGCGGCGCGACGGGCATGGCGCCGGAGACGACCACCGGCGGCAGCAACGTCGTGGCCGCGGCGTCGTCCAGGGGCGGTACCGGGGGCAGCAGCGTCGTTGCCGCGTCATCCATCGCGGGGACGGGCGGCAGCAGTGCCATCGCCGCGTCGTCCGTCGGCGGCGGCACCGGCTGCCCGTACCCCGGGTGCCCGTACTGCTGCCGGTAGTCGTGCTGCGGGTGCGGCTGCTGGGGATGCGGCTGCTGCGGGTGGCCCTGGTGCGGCTGGTGGGGCTGCTGCCAGCCCCGGTAGCCGCCGCCGTCGTTCGCGTCGTTCGTATCCGTCACGCCGCTCAGCCTCCCGCGAACGGCGGCAGGACCTCGACCGTTCCGCCCTCGGTGAGCTCGACCGTCGTGTGGTCCCGGCCGCCCACCTGGGCGCCGTCCACCAGGTAGGAGCAGTGCCCGAGGAGCAGCACGAGCTTCGGCCGGTCGGTGTGCCGCTCCTTGGCGGCCGCCAGCGCCTCGGCCAGGGTCTCCGCCTCGTACGGCTCCTCGGCCAGTCCGGCCTCGGACTTCGCGGCCG
Source organism: Streptomyces sp. SP17BM10 (assembly GCF_036322405.1). NCBI lineage: Bacteria > Bacillati > Actinomycetota > Actinomycetes > Kitasatosporales > Streptomycetaceae > Streptomyces > Streptomyces sp. SP17BM10. The sequence goes on from NZ_JAQYXB010000684.1 coordinate 328,789, forward strand.
CCCAGTAGCGGATCGTCCCGCGCACCCGGGCGCCGCTAGCGGGCTCGGTGGTCGCGCCCATGGCAACCCCTTCTCGTCGTCCTCGCCCGGCCCGGTGCCCCGGTCCGGCTCGCCACCGGGGCGGCCGCCCGACCACCCGAAAGGGGGACGCGCACGGTGCCGCCGATGTGCGTCCCATGATGGCGTGTTTGCCGCCGCGACCGGCAATCGCCCTGGCCGGACGGACCCGGACCACCACTCGAAGCTGTGTCCAGGCTCACCCGGCGCGCGCCCGGATTGGGCGAACCGCCGGATTCGAGCCCTCCCGGCGCGCGGGCAGGTCGGCTATTCTCGACGTCCAAGAGGGATCCGGGCAGAGTCGCCCCCGGGTCCTTTTGTGCTTTCAGGACGCCAGTACGGACGTTCTTGCGAATCGTCGGATCCACCCCCGGCGGTGCGCGGGAACCGCCCCGCCTCTCGCGGCACGACGACGTGCCCCGTCCGGCCGGGTGATGCCACCCCGGTTCCGGGCCGCCGCCCGGCCCGGAACCACGACCGGAGGGTTCGCGGGATGAGCAGGGCAGAAACGGTGCGCCAGGGGTTGCGGGACCCCCGGTCAGTGCGCCGTCGTGCCGTGCGCGCCGGCCTGTCCTCCGGTGCGCTCCGGGCGTCCGGGATCTTCCCCCAACCCTCAGCACGTGCGCCATCCGGCTGTGGCGGCAGCCGTGAAGCGACCGCGACGACCCGGAAAGGGGACCACCGGGTATGAGTTCTCTCCTCCTCCTCACCAACGCACTACAGCCCTCCGCGGAGGTGCTGCCGGCGCTCGGCCTGCTGCTCCACAGCGTCCGGGTGGCGCCCGCCGAGGGCTCCGCCCTGGTGGACACCCCCAGCGCCGACGTGATCCTGGTCGACGGCCGGCGGGACCTGCCGCAGATCCGCAGCCTGTGCCAGCTGTTGCGCTCCACCGGCATCGGCTGTCCGCTGATCCTCGTGGTCACCGAGGGCGGCCTGGCCGCCGTGACCGCCGAGTGGGGCGTCGACGACGTCCTGCTGGACACCGCCGGCCCGGCCGAGGTCGAGGCCCGGCTGCGGCTCGCGCTCGGCCGCCTCCAGGTGGTCGCCGACGACAGCCCGATGGAGATCCGCAACGGCGACCTCTCGGTCGACGAGGCCACCTACTCCGCGAAGCTCAAGGGCCGGGCGCTCGACCTCACCTTCAAGGAGTTCGAGCTGCTCAAGTACCTCGCCCAGCACCCCGGCCGGGTCTTCACCCGGGCGCAGCTGCTGCAGGAGGTCTGGGGCTACGACTACTTCGGCGGCACCCGGACGGTGGACGTGCACGTCCGGCGCCTGCGCGCCAAGCTCGGCGTCGAGCACGAGCAGCTGATCGGCACCGTGCGCAACGTCGGCTACCGCTTCGTCGTCCCGGAGAAGCCCGAGAAGGGGGAGCGCCCGGAGCTCGCCCAGCGCCCCTCGGCACCACTGGAGGCGTGACGCGCGCCGGGCGGGGCGATCCCGCCCGGCTTGTCCGGTTCGCCCCCGCGCAGCCCCGCGTCCACCTGCCGGACGGCCCAGGTCCCACTGCCGACACCGGCGCCACACGCGTAGACTCCACCCGTGGCCAAAGTGACGCGCGACGATGTAGCCCGACTGGCCGGTACCTCGACCGCAGTCGTCAGCTACGTGATCAACAACGGGCCGCGCCCGGTCGCGCCCGCCACCAAGGAGAAGGTCCTCGCGGCGATCGAGCAGCTCGGCTACCGGCCGAACAGCGTCGCCCAGGCGATGGCCTCCCGCCGCACCAACCTGATCGGCATGGTCGTCCCGGACGCCCGCCAGCCGTTCTTCGCCGAGATGGCGCACGCCGTGGAACGGGCTGCCTCCGAGCGCGGCAAGCTCGTGCTGATCGGCAACTCCGACTACGTGGACGACCGCGAGGTGCACTACGTCCGCGCCTTCCTCGGCATGCGCGTCTCCGGGCTGATCCTGGTCAGCCAGGGCCCGTCGCAGCGCGCCGCCGAGGAGTTCGCCGCGATGGAGGGCGCGAAGGTGGTGCTGCTGCACCGCCGCCCCGAGGCGATCGACGACGTCGCGGTGGTCACCGACGACGTGGGCGGCGCCGAGGCCGTCGTGCGCCACCTGCTGGAGGTGCACGGGCACCCGTACGTGGCCTGCTTCGGCGGTCCGGTCGACTCCCCCGCCCCCGGCGACCCGGTCATCGACCACGTCGAGGGCTGGCAGCGGGCCATGGACGCGCACGGCCTGCCCACCGAGCCGCACCTGATCGACGCGCCGTTCCACCGCTACGGCGCGTACGAGGTCGCGCTCGACGTGCTGCGCTCGGCCGACCGTCCACCGGCGATCTTCTGCTCCACCGACGACCAGGCGATCGGCGTCCTGCGGGCCGCCCGCGAGGTCGGCCTGAGGGTCCCGCAGGACCTCGCGGTGGCCGGCTTCGACGACGTCCCCGAGGCCGCCCTCGCCGACCCGCCGCTGACCACCGTCGCCTCCGACCGGGACGCGATGGCGCGCGCCGCCGTCGACCTGGTCCTGGACGACTCCCTGATGGTGCCCGGCTCGGACACCGAGCGGGTCCGCAAGTTCCCGTCCCGTCTGGTCGTCCGGCGCTCCTGCGGCTGCGCCGGAGCGGCCCCGGGCGCCTCCACCGCCCCGACCGCCCCCGGTGAAACGGAATAGCCGAATCCGCCCCGGCTGCCGCCAGGCATCGCCTGACCAGGCTTTATGAGAAGTCAACGGGCTTCTCGGCCCCTTCTGAGCCCGCTCTCATCCGATCCTCATCCGCGGGGCGGACGTTGTTCGGCATGAGCGATCAGCAGCGCAGCGAGCAGCAGTACGGGTGGACCGGACAGTACGGCGAGCAGCACGGCACGCAGCACGGCGAGCAGCCGTCCGCGCACCCGACCGCGCCGCACGAGCACCGCGTCATCGAGGGCACCGTCCTCGGCAGCACCACCGACGGCACCGCCGGCACGGGCACCGACGTCCCCGGGTACGGCTACCGCGAGGACCACTCCGGCGGCGGCTTCGACAGCCCGCTCCCGCCGCCGCCCATGCCCCCCACCCCGCCGTCCGCCGGCCTCGAGGGGCCGGAAGGGCCGCACGGCCACGGCGGCCGGGCCCGGCGCGGGATGCTGCGCGGCCGGCTGGTCCTGGTCACCGCCGTCGCCGCGATCGCCGCCGTCCTCGGCGGGGTCACCGGCGGGGTCATCGCCTCCCAGGAGCGCACCTCCGACACGCGCAGCACCACCATCGCCAGCCCGGTCTCCGCTCGCTCCGGCGGCAGCGCCGATGTCGCCGCCATCGCGGCCGCCGTCTCGCCGAGCGTCGTCCAGATCGCCGTCAAGGCGCCGGGCGGCACCGCCACCGGCACCGGCGTGGTGCTCGACAAGAGCGGGCAGATCCTCACCAACTTCCACGTGATCTCCGGCGCGGTGGACAGCGGCGGCCAGATCACGGTCACCTTCAAGGACGGCTCGACCACGAAAGCCTCCGTCACCGGCACCGACAAGTCCCTGGACGTCGCGGTGATCACCGCGAGCGGCGTCAGGAACCTCACCCCGGCCACCCTCGGCGACTCCTCCACCGTCGCCGTCGGGGACCCGGTCGTCGCCATCGGCAACCCGGACGGCCTCACCGGCACCGTCACCTCCGGCATCATCAGCGCCGAGAACCGCGAGGTCACCGTCCAGGTCGACGAAGGCTCCACCGGCGGCAACGGCGGCTACGGCTTCCCGTTCCTGCCCGGCCTGCGCGGCTCGCAGCAGCAGCAGCCCAGCGGCGGCACCACCACCTACAAGGCCTTCCAGACCGACGCCGCCCTCAACCCCGGCAACTCCGGCGGCCCGCTGATCAACGCGAACGGCCAGGTCATCGGCATCAACTCGGCCATGTACTCGCCCAGTGGCACCGGCTCCACCGCGGGCGGCGGCAGCAACTCGGCCGGCAGCGTGGGCCTCGGCTTCGCCATCCCGATCAACGACATCAAGCAGGTCCTGCCGAAACTGCAGGCGGGCCAGAACGTGTAAGACGGACAATTGCTCCGAGCAGGTCCCCCACACGACGAGAAAGGGCAACGGCCCATGACCCCGTCCGCCGACGACCGCACCTCCGCCGAGTCCGGCCCCACCTCGGCCAGGCTCCTCGTGGTCGACGACGAACCCGCGCTCCGGGACGCCCTGGAGAGCAGCCTCGCCTTCGAGGGATACGAGGTCGCCACCGCCACCGACGGCTACGAGGCCCTCGAATCCGTCGAACGCGACCGGCCCGACCTCGTCCTGCTGGACATCATGATGCCCCGGATGGACGGCCTCACCGCCGTCCGCCGGATGCGCTCGCGCGGCGACACCGTCCCGGTGCTGATGCTCACCGCCAGGGACGCCGTCGGCGACCGCGTCACCGGCCTGGACGTCGGCGCCGACGACTACCTCGCCAAGCCCTTCGAGCTCGACGAGCTCCTCGCCCGCGTCCGCGCCCTGCTGCGCCGCAACGCCCTCGCCACCGAGGCCGCGGCCCGCGCGGCGGCCGAGGACGAGAGCGAGGTGCTGGCCTTCGGCGACCTGCGGATGAACACCGCCACCCGCGAGGTCACCCGGGCCGGCCGGTCCGTGGAACTGACCCGCACCGAGTTCATGCTCCTGGAGATGTTCCTGTCCCACCCCCGGCAGGTCCTCACCCGCGAGCAGATCCTCAAGGCGGTCTGGGGCTTCGACTTCGAGCCCTCCTCCAACTCCCTGGACGTCTACGTCATGTACCTGCGCCGCAAGACCGAACAGGGCGGCATGCCGAGGATCATCCAGACCGTACGCGGCGTCGGCTACGCCCTGCGCCCCGCGGCCGGCACCAGCGCGTGAGCGCCGTTCCTCCCCCGCCCCTGGCGCCACCGCGCCCGTCCCGGATCCAGCGCCTGGTGCACTGGTTCCGCTCCCGCTCGCTGCGCAGCCGCCTCACCTTCCTGAGCGCGGCCGCGGTGGCGGTGGCCATCGCGCTGTCGGCGCTCGCGTGCTGGTTCATCGTCGAGAAGCAGCTCTACGACCAGGTGCGGGCGGACCTCGCGAGCGCGCCGCTCCCGCTGCCGCCCCGGGGGCAGAGCCTGCCCTGCTACGAGACCCCGCAGGCGGCCCTGCAGGCGCAGCCGCGGAGCATCGCGCCGGAGAACGGCACCTCCGTCGCCCGGGACACCCAGTACGTCGTCAAGGACCCGACGGCGGTCTGCCTGCCCCCGGCCGCGACCAAGGCCATCCTCCTCAGGCCGAGCGACTCCGCCGTCTTCCAGCTGAGGCCCGGCCAGTCGGTCATCCGGGACGGCCACTTCACCGACGGCACCCCCGCGCTCGTCCGCGTCTCGCTGACCCACTTCGGGCCGCAGCCCGCCCTGCTGATGGTCGCCAGCCCCACCCAGTCCGTCGAGGACTCCCTCCAGGGCCTCGCCTTCCTGCTCGGCGCCGTCTCCGTCGGCGGCATCCTCCTCGCCGCCGTCGCCGGCCGGCTCGTCGCCCGCTCCTCGCTCAAGCCGGTCCACCGACTCACCCACGCCGTCGAGCACATCGCCCGCACCGAGGAGGTCGGAACCACCATCCCGGTCCACGGCGACGACGAGATCGCCCGCCTCTCCACCTCCTTCAACTCCATGAGCACCGCCCTCGCCAACTCCCGCGAGCGGCAGACCCGGCTGATAGCGGACGCCGGGCACGAGCTGCGCACGCCCCTCACGTCGCTGCGCACCAACGTCGACCTGCTGATCCGCAGCGACGAGACCGGCCGCCCGCTCCCGCCCGCCACCAAGAGCAAGCTGCTGGGCAACTTGAAGGCGCAGATGCAGGAGCTGACCGTCCTCATCCAGGACCTGCTCCAGCTCTCCCGCCCCGACTCGCCGAAGCCCGGACCGAACCTCGCCGTGGTCGCCCTGCACGAGATCGCCCGACGAGCCGTCGAGCGGGCCGAGTTGCGCGGCCCCGGGCTGGTCTTCGACACCTCGACCGAGCCCTGGTTCGTCCACGGCGACGCCTTCGCCCTCGAACGGGCCGTGATCAACCTGCTGGACAACGCGGTCAAGTACAGCCCGCCCGGCGGCACGATCGAGGTCCGGCTCCGGCAGGGCGTGCTGACCGTCCGCGACCACGGCCCCGGCATCCCGGCCGATGAGCTGCAGTACGTCTTCGACCGCTTCTGGCGCTCCCCCTCCTCGCGCCAGCTCCCGGGCTCCGGCCTCGGGCTGTCGATCGTCGCGCAGAGCGTCCGGGACGCCGGCGGCGAGGTCTCGCTCGGCCCGGCCGGGGACGGCGGGCCGGGCGCGCTGGCCACCGTCCGCCTGCCCGGCGGTCCCACCGCCGAGTAGCCCCGGAAACGAAGGAGGACGGGCGGGGCGCCCCGACAGCGCCCCGCCCGTCCCCGTCCGGCTCACGGTCAGTCGACGTCGACGCCCGGGCCGATGACCTTGATCCGGTCCTGCGCCGGCGCCTTCAGCGGCGCGGACGCCGAGCTGTGGGCGCTCAGGTAGGCCACGAAGACGTCCAGGTCCGAGGCGCCGACGAGCTTGTCCGTGCCCGCGCCCAGTGCCGGGAAGCCGTCGCCGCCCGCCGCCAGGAACTCGTTCGCCGCGACCCGGTACTTGGCGGCCGGGTCGATCGGCGCGCCGTTGAGCCGGACGGAGTCGACGACGACCCGGTCGGCCCCGGTCCTGCGCATGTCCAGGGTGTAGCTCAGGCTCTTGGACACCTGCAGGATCTTCGGCGCGGCGGCGTTGCTCCCGCTGACCTGCTGCTGGAGCAGCTGCACCAGCTGGGCCCCCGTCAGCGTCTTGACCTGCATCATGTTGGTGAACGGCTGGACGGTGAACGCCTTGCCGTACGTCACCACGCCGTCTCCCTCGCTGCCGGCCGCCTTGTAGACCAGGTCGGAGCGGATGCCGCCGGGGTTCATGAACGCCACCTGCGCCCCGCCCTTGTCCGCCGGCGCCAGGCCCTCCAGCTGCGCGTCCGCGATCAGGTCGCCGAGCGGCTTCTCCAGGTCGCCGCTGCCGCGACCGTTGATGTCCGAGGCGATGTAGCCGACCGGGCGGTTGGCGATCGGCGCGGCCAGCTTGGAGTAGCGGGCGATCAGCTCGCTCATGTCCTCGGCCTTGGGCAGCGTGCGCCGCACGACGTGGTTCTCGGCCTTGACCGACGGACGCACGATGGTGCCGGTGGTCTTGTCGAGCTTCAGGTCGATCTCGGTGAAGAGCCGGCCGAACGAGGCGGCGCTGGTCACCGAACGCGGCACGCCGTTCGGGTCCGGGATCATGCACGCGTACGCGTTGTGGGTGTGGCCGGTGACGATGGCGCCGACCGAGGGGTCGATGTTCCGCGCGATGTCGACGATCGGGCCGGAGACGCCCTCCCCGGCCGCGCCGCAGTCGTAGTTGTACACGCTGCTGGCCGGGTAGCCGCCCTCGTGGATCAGCGCGACGATCGAGTTGACGCCCTGGGCCTTGAGCTCGGCGGCGTACTTGTTGATCGTGGTGACCTCGTTGCCGAACTTCAGGCCCTTGACGCCCGCCGCCGTCACGATGTTCGGCGTGCCCTCCAGGGTGACGCCGATGAACCCGATCTTCACGCCCTGCGACTTCGTCACCCAGTACGGCGGCAGCAGCGGCTCGCCGGTGTTCTCGTCGGTGACGTTGGCGGACAGGTAGTTGAAGTTGGCGCCGCGGAACTTGCGGCCCTTCTCGTAGCAGCCGTCGACCGGGTGGCAGCCGCCGTTCTGCAGCCGCAGCAGCTCCTGCGCGCCGTGGTCGAACTCGTGGTTGCCGACCGACGTGACGTCCAGGCCGAGCTTGTCCATCGCCTCGATGGTCGGCTCGTCGTGGAACAGCGCCGAGGTGAGCGGGCTGGCCCCGACGATGTCGCCGGCCGCGACCGTGATCGAGTCGTCCGCCGCCTCGCGCGCCTGGCGCAGCGCCGTGGCCAGGTACTCGACGCCGCCGGCCGGGGTGCTGACCTGCTGGCCGGTCGCCGGGTCCATCTCCCGGATCGTGCCGGCCGAGCCCGCCGGAGGCTCCAGATTGCCGTGGAAGTCGTTGATCGCCAGCAGCTGGAGGTTGACGGTCTTGTGCCGCCGGGAGTTGGCGTCGGCGGCCTGGGCGGCCGCGGGCACGGCCACCGAGCCGAGCAGCCCGGCGGCGGCGACCACGGCGAGCGCCGCGCGTCGCGATCTGAGGGTGAGCATGAGGAGGTCCCCTGCGCGTAGGAGCGCCCGGCCGCTGAACCGGCGCGGGCGCGCATGGATGTGGGTGTGCGCGACCTGCAGCCTATGATCAACGCGCGTAGCTGTCAGGTTTTCTGACGTAACGACCGGGTTACTCGTCGACGAACCGTCGTGAACGGATCCGTGCCGGCCCCACCCGGGCCACGGCTCACACCCCGGGCTCGGCCGCCAACTGCCGCTCGGCGCGCTCGCGTTCGGCCACCGCGTCCTCCGTCATCGCGCGGTCGGTGTAGACCAGCGGCCGCTCTGTGTCGGTGATGATGTGCTTGACCACCTGGACGTTCCCGTTGACGTCCCAGACCGCGATGCCCGGCGACAGCGTCGGGATGATCTCCACCGCCCAGCGCGGCAGCCCCAGCACCCGGCCGGTGGCCCGCGCCTCCTCGGCCTTCTGCATGTAGATCGTCCTGGTGGAGGCCATCTTCAGGATCGCCGAGGCCTCCTTCGCCGCCGCGCCGTCCACCACGTCCGACAGGTGGTGCACCACCGCGACGAAGGACAGGCCGAGCCGGCGGCCGAACTTCAGCAGGCGCTGGAACAGCTGCGCCACGAACGGGCTGTTGATGATGTGCCAGGCCTCCTCGACCAGGAAGATGCGCTTCCTCCGGTCCGGCCTGATCCAGGTGTGCTCCAGCCACACGCCGACGATCGCCATCAGGATCGGCATCGCGATCGAGTTGCGGTCGATGTGCGAGAGGTCGAAGACGATCAGCGGCGCGTCCAGGTCGATGCCGTCGGTGGTCGGGCCGTCGAACATGCCGCGCAGGTCACCGTCGACCAGCCGGTCCAGCACCAGCGCCACGTCCAGGCCCCAGCGCTGCACCTCGTCCACCGCGACGCCCAGCGACTCCAGCGACGACAGCTCCGGGCTGCGCAGCGTGTCGATGATGTCGTCCAGCACCGGCTGGCGGTCCTTGACCGAGGCCACCACGTGGGCGTGCGCGGCCTTCAGGGCGAAGCCCGCCCGCTCCTCCAGGCCGCGCCCCATCGCCACCTCGATGATGGTGCGCAGCAGCGACAGCTGGCCCGTCTGGGTGATCGCCGGGTCCAGCGGGTTGAGCTTCACCCCGCCGTCCCGGGCCGCCATCGGGTCCAGACGGATCGACTTTATGCCGAGCGCCTCGGCGATCAGGTTCCACTCGCCGACGCCGTCCTCGCCCTGCGCGTCCAGCACCACGATCTGCCGGTCACGGAACCTCAGCTGCCGCAGGACGTACGTCTTCTCCAGCGCCGACTTGCCGTTGCCCGACTCCCCCAGCACCAGCCAGTGCGGCGCCGGCAGCTGCTGCCCGTACAGCTGGAAGGGGTCGTAGACGTAGCCCTTGCCGCTGTACACCTCCCGCCCGATGATCACGCCGGAATCGCCCAGCCCCGGCGCCGCGGTGGGCAGGTAGACCGCCTGCGCCTGACCGGTCGAGGTACGCACGGGCAGCCGGGTGGTCTCCACCTTGCCGAACATCAGGCTGGTGAACGCGTCGGTGAGGTTACCGAGCGCCATGGGCGGCCTCCTGGTGGGTGGAACGGCTCAGTGGGTGGACGGGCCGCGGTGGACGGACGGGCGCGGGCGGCTCAGCGGCGGATGCCGGTGGCGAACGGCAGCGTGTTGACGAACGCGCGGTGGTGCTCGCGGTCGCACCACTCCAGCTTGAGGTAGCTCTTGCCGGCCGACGCCCGGATGGTCCGCTTGTCGCGGGCCAGCGCCTCCGGGCTGCGCGAGGACACCGTGATGTACCCGACCAGGTTGACCCCGGCCGCGCCGGAGGCCAGGTCGTCGCCGCGCTGGTCCACCCGGCCGGTGTGGGCCAGGTCGCGCGGGTCGACCGTGCGGTTCATCTTGGCCGCGCGGCTCGCCTCCGCCTCGTCGTTGGTCTTCTCCGTCAGCATCCGCTCGATCGCGACGTCCGTCGGCTCCAGGTCCATCGTCACGGCGACCGTCCGGATCACGTCCGGGGTGTGCACCAGCAGCGGCGCGAGGAAGTTGACGCCCACCGGGGTGAGCGGCCACTCCTTGACCCACGCGGTGGCGTGGCACCACGGCTCCCGGGTCGTCGACTCGCGGGTCTTCGCCTGCAGGTACTGCGGGTGCGTCGCGTCCAGCTCGGCCGGCCACGCGTTGCGCCGGGACATCGCCTGGATGTGGTCGATCGGGTGGTCCGGGTCGTACATCGAGTGCAGCAGCGAGGACAGCCGGGCCTGGCCCAGCGGCTGGCGCACCCGGATGTCCGCCTCCGCGAGCCGGGCGCAGATGTCGGTCAGCTCGCGCGCCATCACGGCCGCCAGGCCCTCGTCGTCCCGGGCGCGCCCGCCGGTCGCCGTGCGGCCCATCGCGTGCGCCTCGGCCGCCAGGTCGCGGGTGTAGTGCATGCAGGCCACCAGGTAAGCGCGGTGCTGCTCCGAGGAGGTCGACACCATCGACTGCAACTGGTCGTACGACTCCTGCAGCCAGCGCGGCGCGTCGTGGTCACCGCGCCGCTCGACGTCCTTGGCGTGCGCGTCCGGGTCGGCCGGCAGCGTCCGGGCGAGGATCTGCAGCCGCGTCACGAAGCCGTCCCCGTTGGCGACGTGCTTCAGCAGCGTGCCGAACCGGTCGACCAGTGCCTCCTGGTCCTCCGAGTCGCGCAGGCCCACGCCCGGCCCCTCGATCTCGATCGCGGCCGTCACCGTGCGCCGCTCCAGGTGCATCAGCACCCCGACCTCGTCCGGCCCGAACGGTGCCGTCAGCCAGCGCAGGCGCCCCACCCCCGGCGGCGGACCGACCTCCACCTCCCGGCCGTCCAGCCGGGTGCCGGCGTCCATCACGTCCGAACGCCACACCGCGCGGCCGCTGCGGACCGTCCGGCGGTAGGTGCGGTTGATCTCCAGCCACTTGTAGAACGTCCGCTTGCGGTACGGCACGTAGACCGCCGCGATGGCCAGCGCGGGCAGGCCGACCAGGCCGCCGAGGCGCAGCGGCAGGACCGGCATCATCAGGCCCCAGAGCATCCCGAGGAACGCCCCGAAGATGATCAGCAGGATCTCGCCGGTCTCCCGGTTGCGGCCGATCGGCGCGTTCGGGCGGGCCTTGCCGATCAGGTAGGTGCGGCGCTGGTGCACGTACGGCTGGGCGTACTGGGCACCGTAGTGGCCGAGCGGTTCGCTGCTCACTTACCCGTCACCCTCCCTTGGCTGAATTGCTGTCGCGGATCGGAACCGGAGCCTGCTGCGGCGGCCCGGCCTGCGGCGGCGGGGCCGGCGTGCGGCCCGCGTGCGCGGCGATGCCCGGGGCCACCGAACCGCCGCCCGCACCCCCGCCGCCACCCGCACCGGCGCCCTGCGGGCCGCGGTCGCCGTGGGTGGTGATGCCCTGCTTCATCAGGTTCGCGGTGCCGTTGATCATCGCCGAGCCCGCCGACACCGCGCTGGCACGGGCGTGCCGCATGCTCATGATCTCGTCGCCGAAGCCCGGCACGAAGCGGTACACGGCGGCGCTCGCGAAGATCGACAGGAACAGGATCGCCAGCCCGGACAGCACCCGGGCGAAGTCGTCGTTCGCCCCCGCGCCGGTCGCGACGGCACCCGCCAGACCCAGGATGATCACGATGATCGGCTTCGCCAGGTCCACCGCCACCATCACCCCCGCCCACCGGCGCACGTGCTTCCACAACTGCTTGTCCACCAGACCCGCGTACACCGCCGTCCCCAGCAGCGCACCCACGTACAGCATCGCCGCCCGGATCAGCAGCTCGATCCAGAGCACCGCCGCCGCGAGCACCGCCACCAGTGACACGATGATCAGGATCAGCGGCCCGCCACCCATGTCCCCCTTCTCCAGGGTGTCGGCGAAGCCGCCCAGGTACGTCCCGGTGTCGGACTTCGTCCCGACCGCGACCGCCTTGGTCAGCCCGTCCGTGGCGCTCACGACGGTGTACAGGATCAACGGCGTGAACGCGGACGCCACGACCGTCAGCCACAGGAAGCCGATCGCCTCCGAGATCGCCGTCGTCAACGGCGCCCCGCGCACCGCCCGCTTCGTCACCGCGAGCAGCCACAGCACCAGCGTGATGATCGTCGACGCCGCGAACACCACGGCGTACTGCTGCAGGAACGACGCATTGGTGAAGTCCACCTGCGTCGTCCCGTCGATGGCCCCCGACAACTTCCGCACGACCCACGCCGCCGCCTGCGCACACCCCTTGGCCAACGACCCGAGCGGGTCGGTCACGTTCCCGACCGTTCCACTCCCGGGCAGGGAACCGCCGCCCCCAGGCTTGTCCACACAGAGGATCCCGTTACCGGAAATGGGCAGATCCGGACAGCTTGCGTTCGGGGTCGCCGTCGGTGTCGGCGAAGGATCCGCGAAGACCCGTTGGGCCATCAGCAGCCCGGCGAGCTGAAGGCTCGCCATGGCTCCCGCCAGTGCGCCCGCGCGGCGCACTGTGGAGCGGCATGTGGTCTGGTCAACGGGCATAGCGGAACCCCCCGAACTGCTGGACGGCGCCGGTGATCTCGTCGGCGGTGGCGGCCTGCTGGTCTCCGGGCATCGGCGCGGGGCCCTGCCGGCTGGCGTAGTCGCTGAGCTTCCAGTCCCCGGCCGTCCAGCGGAGCGTGAGCGTCATGGTGGACCAATTGGCTGTTACCGGCTGGACGGAGTGCTCACCGGCGAGCCCATTGAGGACGGAACACCAGACCTCGACCTTCGCCTCGGCGTCGCTGTAACCCGTCTGCTTGGTGCCGACCGGGACGGTGCGGCTCACGAAGGTGAGGCCCTTCGGGGCGTGGCCCTGGGCGTCGAGGCCGTAGTGGGCGGCGGTGTCGCCGCCGAAGCCCTGGTCCAGGCGGGTCTGGAGGGTGGGCAGGGCGGACGGGTCGGCGATGGTGGTGACGATGGCGTGGCGGGCGTCGGTGCGGAACATGTCCGCGCCACCGAGGGCGACCGCGTAGTTGGTGGCGGCGGACTGGGCGCCCTGGTCGGTGTGCGGGTAGCCGCTGGGGATGCCGTTGCCGGTGGTGCCGACGGGCTGGTCGCCGCTGGGGGCGGGGCCGGCGCCGGCGGGTGCGGTGGAGGTGGCGTGGTCGGAGGAGCGGGCGGTGCCGCCAGGGTCGGGCTTGCCGTGGTTGGCGATGGAGATCGCGACGACGAGCAGCGTGACGACGACGAGGACGGTCAGCAGGGTGCGGAGCGGCCGAGGCTGACGCCCGTTCAGCTGCGAGGAGGGCTGTTCGCCGACCGGTAGCCGCGTACGGGTGTGCGGCTGGTCGTCGGACAACGGCACGGCGGCCCTCCTGGTGCGGGGAGCCGGGCGGCTCCGGGGGCCCTCCGGCCGTGGGCGGGCGCGGACGGAGGGTGGGGACGGGGTGACTCGGGACGGGCTCCGGGCGGTCCGGTCGAGGACCGGGATCGGACCGGCAGCAGGGCTACCGCTGTCCGATCGTCAGATCGCCATGCCGTAGACAATGGTGAACAGAGTGCCGAGTGATCCAATGATGAACACGCCGGTCAGCCCGGCGATGATCAGTCCCTTGCCCTGTTCGGCGCCGAAGCTGTCCCGCATGGCGGTCGCACCGATCCGCTGCTTGGCGGCACCCCAGACGGCGATGCCTAGGCAGACGAGGATGGCGACGGCCATGATGACCTCGACCATCACCCGGGCCTCCGACCCGAGGCTCGCGAAGGGGCCCCAGTCCGGGGCGATCCCACCGATGATGGTGTCGATATTCGGCTTCTTCGGTGGGTCATCGGCCGCCAGTCGGCCGATCGCGATGCTCTGCACGCTGCTCAGGTTCATTTCCATCTCACCGCCCGATCAGGCAAATTCAAGGGCCCTGACCCCGCCCGCGCGAAGGGTCGGTGCCTATTCTTGGCCAGATCTGATGTCGACTTGGCTACTTCTCGCGGATTGGTCGTGAGGCATCGGACACGTACGCGAGGATGTCCACCGTACGAAGGATAGCGCTCACTCTTTGTATCTCTGATGATTGCGGTGAGCAACGCCTTCCGGAACACTTCGACTGACGATTCGTCGGGATGGTGCTGATGGTACTCCGGAAGGCCGGTACGGCCGCCGCTGCGGCGGGAGTTGTCGGGATCGGGTTCGTCGGCCTGGTGACGATCGGGACGTACGCCGCGAGCGGGACGCCCCAGCAGACGGCCAATCGCGGGACGCTGTCGGCGGGTTCGGTGCCGGCGGCCTACCAGGGGGCGATCCAGAAGTGGGGCGCGCTCTGTCCGGAGATCTCCCCGCCGATGCTCGCGGCGCAGCTGTACCAGGAAAGCGGCTTCGATCCGCAGGCCCGGTCCGGTGTCGGGGCGTTGGGAATGGCCCAGTTCCTGCCGGGCACCTGGGACATCTACGGCGTCGACGCGAATGGCGACGGCAAGAAGGACATCTGGGACCCGGCGGACGCGATCGCCTCCGCGGCGAGCTACGACTGCGCGCTGGCCAGGGACGTGGCCAAGGTCCCGGGGGACCGTCAGGACAACCTGCTGGCCGCGTACAACGCCGGCCCGTACGCGGTGGAGAAGTACAACGGCGTGCCCCCGTACAAGGAGACGCAGGGGTACGTGAAGAACATCAAGGCGCTGGCGCGCAGCTTCACCGCACCGACCGCGCCGGTGGCGGTGTCGGCGCAGTCGGCGGGGGCGATCTACTTCGCGCAGACGAAGCTGGGCACGCCGTACCTGTGGGGCGGTGAAGGACTGCCGTCGCAGAACGGTCGGTTCGACTGCTCGGGCCTCACCCAGGCGGCGTTCGAGACGGTGGGCATCACGCTGCCCCGGGTGGCCAACGACCAGTGGTACGCCGGGCCGCACCCCTCCCGGGACCAGCTGCGGCCGGGTGACCTGGTGTTCTTCGCTACGGACCTGAACGATCCGCGCAGCATCCACCACGTCGGGATCTACGTCGGCGGCGGCTACATGATCAACGCGCCGCACACCAACGCGGTGATCCGCTACGACAAGATCGACACCAGGGAGTACATCGGCGCGACCCGGGTCACCACCGACGGCGCCCAGGCGCTGCCGGTGCGCAACCTGGACGGCAGCATCACGGGCAAGGGCGGCATCGGCGGCGGCGCCACCCCGGACGCGCCCGCCGCCCCGACCCCGACCGCCGCGACCCCCGCCGCAACCCCCGCCGCCGCCCTCCAACAGGCCGCCCAGCCCGCCGCCCCCGCGGTCGCGGGGCCCGCCGCCCGGCCGGCGACCCCGTCGACGCCCACGCCCGCCGCCCGTCCCACGGGTCAACCGACCGCAAAGCCCTGAGCCCCCGGCGGGCCCGGCGTGTGAGTGCGCTGTGGACGCTGAGTCAAGTTTCCATAACCACGCGTTTACGTGGAACGCTGTGCCTCGCTGATGACGTTTGATCCGTTGGCCCCTCGTCAGCTCATCGCGCCGGGCGGGCCGCCCGGCCGGAACGTACAAGGTGCTGCAGCGGACCAGAAGGAGGTGCGGCGTGTCGACGCCGCTTGCCGACACGACCAACCCCGACCTCGGCCTGCTCTACGCCGTCAACGGGCTCGCCAAGAGCTCCCCGCCGTGGCTGGACCACCTGGTCTCGTGGATCGGCGAGTACGGGATCCTGATCGGCCTGGCGATGCTCGGCCTGGTCGGCTGGTTGCAGGCCAGACGCCGGCCGGACGCGCCGGTGGCGATCGCCGGGCTGCTCTGGGTGCCGCTGTCGGTCGGCGTCGCCGAACTGGCCAACCTGCCGATCGCCGCGATCGTGAACCGGCCCCGCCCGTTCGTGGACCACAGCGGACTGCTCGTCCTCGTGGACGGCAAGGCCGGCACGCACTCCTTCGTCAGCGACCACTCGACGATGACGATGGGCGTCGCGGTGTCGCTCTTCCTGGTGAACCGGCGGCTCGGCTGGATCGCCGGCGGGCTCGCCCTGTTGCAGGGCTTCTGCCGGATGTTCATGGGCGTCCACTACCCGACCGACGTGATCGGCGGCTACGCGCTCGCGGCCGCCGTGGTGCTACTGCTGGCGCCGATCGCGATGGCCGTCCTGGTGCCGCTCTGCCACGCGC
This sequence comes from Streptomyces sp. SP17BM10, assembly GCF_036322405.1. Lineage (NCBI taxonomy): Bacteria > Bacillati > Actinomycetota > Actinomycetes > Kitasatosporales > Streptomycetaceae > Streptomyces > Streptomyces sp. SP17BM10. Next base: position 345,043 of record NZ_JAQYXB010000684.1, read on the forward strand.
TGACCCGCACCGCCGTCGCCCCGCTGATCCGGGCGCCCGAGCGCGGTGGCGCTCCGCGCGGGCGCCGGCGGGGCCGCGAGCGCGGGGCGGTCCGCCCGGACGAGCAGCCGCCGGAGTCGGACCTGGCCGCCTGAGCGGTCAGCCGGATCCGGCGCTGGGGGCGGTGTCGGAGAGGTGGTCGGCCCCCTCGCGGCGGGCCAGGTCGCGGGAGCGGCGGGCCGGGGAGTACCAGCCGCAGCTGCACGTCGCGTAGGCGAAGGACCCGCGTTCGCCGATCGCGACGCGGTGCTCGGGCATCCGGGTGCCGGGCTCGGCCGGCAGCTCAGTGTGCACGTCGTTCACGGTACTGCGCCGGGCCACCGGCGCGCGACGCCCTCCGCGCGCCCGGTCCCGCGTAACCATCCGCACCCCAACTCGTTTGCCCGGAAAGAGCTCTGCCCACCTGCCGGTGTCCGGCGGAGCAGTCGGGCCCGAGGGGGTTGTCGCGAGGATGAAGATGACCGACCAGCAGCGCAGCGGACGGCCGGGGCGCCGGCCGGTGCCGCACCTGCGCTCGGCGGCCGGGGCCGCCCTGCTCGCCGCCGCCCTGGCCGCACTGGCCGGCTGTTCGGGCGGCTCCGGCGGCGGCTCGGCCGACCAGAGCGCCCCCGACCAGCTCGCCGCGGACCCGGTCACCGCCGTCCGCAACGCCGCCGACATCACCGGCCGCACCGGTTCCGCACACGCCGCCACCGAGCTGACCACCGAGTCGACCGACAAGAAGGCGGTCTTCTCCGGCACCGGAGGCTACGACTACGTGAAGCGGATCGGCCGCCTGGAGGTCGCGGTGCCACCCGGCGCGGCGACCACCGGCAAGATCGTCGAGGTGGTCCTGCCGGGCACGGTCTACCTGCAGAACAGCGGCGCCAAGGTGCCCGAGGGCAAGTGGGTGAAGCTGGACGTGCGCCAGCTGCCGGACGGCAACCTGGTGAGCAGCGGCGCCACCGACCCGGCCACCGCGGCCGGGGCGCTGCGCGGGGTGCAGAAGGCGGACGCGGTCGGCGTCGAGACGGTCGACGGGGTCGCGCTGCACCACTACCGCGGCACCCTGGACCTGTCGAAGGCGGCCGACGCGACCGGCGGCCGGGGCGGCGACGGCCTGCGGATGGGCGCCCAGACCTTCACCGTCAAGGACGTCCCCTACGACGCCTGGTTGGACGACCAGGGCCGGCTGCACAAGGTGGTCGAGGTCTTCACCTTCGCCGGGGTGGCCGGTTCGAAGGAGGCCAAGGACCAGGTGAAGGTCACGTCGACCATGTCACTGACGGACTTCGGCAAGCCGGTGGAGGCGGCCGAGCCGGCGGCCTCGGACATCTTCGCCCTGAAGCCCACGGAGAGCCCGAGCCCGAAGTAGGCGACCGGGGCAGCGCTCCGGCCGCCGGGGCGTGTCGGGCCGCCGCCGGCGCGGGTGGCCGTCCGGGGAGCCGCGGTCACCCGTTTCGGCGGCGCGAGATGGCCCGTCCGTGCCATGTGGACGGGCTCCGAAGTGCCTAGGCTGGACGTCGGGTGGCTGCCGCCCGGGCTGGCGAGGCACTGAAGGGGTGGTGCAGGTGGTGTCGTCCACGGGCGGCCGCAGCAGCGGCCACGACGACGCGGCCCTCGACGAGATCGACCTGGCCGGCGAGCTGATGATCGCGGCGACGGCCAGCACCGGCGACCGGCTGCCGACCGAGCGGATCGACGAGGTGCTGCTCGACCGGCCCGAGCCCGGCCGGGCCGACGAGGACCGGTACCCCGGGCGGGACAGGTCCGCCGGGCGCGGCCGGTATGACGAGCGGCGTGACGAGCGCGAGCGGTAGGGCCCCGGACGGGGTCAGCTGCGCAGCAGCCGACTGATCGCGGCGGTCGCCTCCGCCACCTTGGCGTCGAGCTCGGCGCCGCCCTGCTCGGCCGCGGCGGCGACGCAGTGCCGCAGGTGCTCCTCCAGCAGGGAGAGGGCGAAGGACTGCAGGGCCTTGGTGCTGGCCGACACCTGGGTGAGCACGTCGATGCAGTAGACGTCCTCGTCGACCATCCGCTGGAGCCCGCGGATCTGGCCCTCGATCCGGCGCAGCCGCTTGAGGTGGGCGTCCTTCTGGGCGCTGTACCCGTGCGGGCCGTGGCCGCCCTGGTGCGCGTCGGCGGCCGGGGTGTGGTCGGCGTGCGGCTCGGTGCCGGGCGCGTCGTCCGGCTCGGTGCGCGCTTGCGTCGTGGTCATCGGCCCGCCTTCGTCTGGATGCCTGGTGGCTGCGTCGGCCACCAGTGTCCAACACCGGGGCCCTCCGTGGTGTTCCGACGACCGGACCGGGCCTGGCGGGGCCCTTGCGGCAGGGTGGCGGCCCGTCCCGGGCGGGCGGTCGGCGGGTTCGCCCGTCTGGGCGGCGCCCCGGTCTTCCGTACGCAGGGCGAGGGCGATCCCCGCGAGGTTCCGTCAGACTGGGGGCTCGTCTGCGCACATGGAAGTGCGCTCCGGGGCCGCCGGTGCGGCAGCCGACCGGAAGGGGAGGTTCCGCCTCCTGCCCTACCACCCCGTTTGCGTGATTGCGCTTGGTTGCACCTAGCATCGTTCAGTCCCTACCCCGCACATCGGAGATTTCCGTGCGTTTTAGCCTGACCCCGAAGGAGACGAGCTTCTACGACATGTTCGCCGCGGCCGCGGAGAACCTCGTCGTCGGTTCGAAGCTCCTGCTGGAACTGCTGGGATCAGACGTCTCGGCCCGCGCGGAGATCGTCGAGCGCATGCGCGCCGCCGAGCACGCCGGGGACGACACCACCCATGCCGTCTTCCACCAGCTGAACTCGTCCTTCATCACGCCCTTCGACCGCGAGGACATCTACAGCCTCGCCTCGTCGCTGGACGACATCATGGACTTCATGGAGGAGGCCGTCGACCTGGTCGTCCTCTACGACATCCAGACCCTGCCGAAGGGCGTCGAGCAGCAGATCGAGGTGCTCGCCCGGGCCGCGGAGCTCACCGCCGCCGCGATGCCGAACCTGCGCAGCATGTCGAACCTCACCGAGTACTGGATCGAGGTCAACCGCCTGGAGAACCAGGCCGACCAGATCCACCGCAAGCTGCTCGCCCACCTGTTCTCCGGCCAGTACGACGCCATCGAGGTGCTCAAGCTCAAGCAGGTCGTGGACGTCCTTGAGGAGGCGGCGGACGCTTTCGAGCACGTCGCCAACACGGTGGAGACCATCGCCGTCAAGGAGTCCTGACCCCTGTGGACATGGCAGCACTCATCGCCGTCCTCGGCGTTGCGTTCTTCTTCACCTACACCAACGGCTTCCACGACTCCGCGAACGCGATCGCGACGTCGGTCTCCACGCGGGCACTGACCCCGCGGGCCGCGCTCGCGATGGCCGCCGTGATGAACCTGGCCGGCGCCTTCCTCGGCAGCGGTGTCGCGCACACCGTGTCCAGCGGAATCATCGCGACCCCGACCGGCGAGCAGGGCATGGTGATCCTCTTCGCCGCCCTGGTCGGCGCGATCGCGTGGAACCTGACCACCTGGTACTTCGGCCTTCCCTCCTCCTCGTCGCACGCGCTGTTCGGCGGCATGGTGGGCGCGGCACTGGCCGGCGGGACCGAGGTGATCTGGAGCGGCGTCCTCGACAAGATCGTCATCCCGATGATCGTCTCGCCGGTGGTCGGCCTGATCGGCGGCTTCCTGGTGATGCTGACGATCCTGTGGATCTTCCGGCGGGCCAATCCGCACCGCGCCAAGCGCAACTTCCGGGTCGCGCAGACCGCCTCGGCCGCCGCGATGGCGCTGGCGCACGGCCTGCAGGACGCGCAGAAGACCATGGGCATCGTGGTCATGGCGCTCACCATCTCGGGTCACCAGACCACCGACGAGATCCCGGTCTGGGTGAAGATCTCCTGCGCCACGATGCTCTCGCTGGGCACCTACGCGGGCGGCTGGCGGATCATGCGGACCCTCGGCCGCAAGATCATCGAGCTCGACCCGCCGCAGGGCTTCGCGGCCGAGGCCACCGCCTCGGCGATCATGTACATCACGTCGTTCGTCTACAAGGCGCCGATCTCCACCACCCACGTGATCACCTCGGCGATCATGGGCGTGGGGGCCACCAAGCGGGTCCGCGCGGTGCGCTGGGGCGTCGCCAAGAACATCGTGCTCGGCTGGTTCATCACGATGCCGGCGGCCGCCGTCGTCGCCGCGCTGGTGTACTGGTTCGTCCACCTGTTCTGGGGCTAGCCCCCGACCGGCCCGCGGCACCTCCGACCGCGGCACCGCCGGCCCGTGGAGAACTGACAGGGCCCGCCCCCACATCTCGGGGGCGGGCCCTTTTCATGCTCCACGGCGGCACCGCCATGCAGCACCGTGGAGCAGCTCGGTCTCCGGTTCCGTCCGGGTCTAGCCGAAGCGGCCGGAGATGTAGTCCTCGGTCGCCTGGACCGAGGGGTTGGAGAAGATCCGCTGGGTGTCGTCCAGCTCGATCAGCTTGCCCGGCTGGCCGACACCGGCCAGGTTGAAGAAGGCGGTGCGGTCGCTGACGCGGGCCGCCTGCTGCATGTTGTGGGTCACGATGACGATGGTGAACTGGGACTTCAGCTCGCCGATCAGGTCCTCGATGGCCAGGGTGGAGATCGGGTCGAGCGCCGAGCAGGGCTCGTCCATCAGCAGGACCTGGGGCTCGACCGCGATCGCGCGGGCGATGCACAGGCGCTGCTGCTGACCGCCGGAGAGGCCGGCGCCCGGCTTGCCCAGCCGGTTGTGGACCTCGTTCCAGAGGTTGGCGCCCTTGAGCGAGCGCTCCACGACGTCGTCCAGGACGGCCTTCTTCTTCACCCCGGCGAGGCGCAGGCCGGCGACCACGTTGTCGTAGATCGACATGGTCGGGAACGGGTTCGGCCGCTGGAACACCATGCCGACCGAGCGGCGCACGGCGACCGGGTCGACGTTGGAGGCGTAGAGGTTCTCGTCGTCCAGGAGCACCTTGCCCTCGACGCGGGCGCCCGGGATCACCTCGTGCATCCGGTTGAGGGTGCGCAGGAAGGTGGACTTGCCGCAGCCCGAGGGGCCGATGAAGGCGGTCACCGAGCGGGGCTCGATGCTCATCGAGATGTCCTCGATGGCCTTGGTGGAGCCGTAGTAGGCCGACAGTCCGCTGACGTCGATGCGCTTGGCCATGATCGTTGCTTCTCTCGTCTGTCTTCGTCAGTCGGTCGCTCAGTGTCCGGCCTTGGGCGAGCGCCAGCGTGCGATGCCCCGGGCGATGAGGTTGAGCCCCATCACGAAGGCGATCAGCACGAGCGCGGCGCCCCAGGCGCGGGCGTAGCCGAAGTCGTTGTTGACCAGGGAGTACTGCTGCCAGATGTACATCGGCAGGGACTGCTGCGGTCCGTCGAACGGGTTGCTGTTGATGTAGTCGGCGCCGAACACCAGCATCAGCACCGGGGCGGTCTCGCCCGTGATGCGGGCGACCGCGAGCATCACACCGGTGGTGATGCCGCCGATCGCGGTGGGCAGGACGATCCGCAGGATGGTCTTCCACTTCGGCACGCCGAGCGCGTACGAGGCCTCGCGCAACTCGTTCGGGACGAGCTTGAGCATCTCCTCGGTGGAACGGACCACGACCGGCATCATGAGGATGGCCAGCGCGAGGCTGCCGGAGAAGCCGGAGTAGCCGAAACCGAGGGCCAGGTTCCAGAGCGACAGGATGAACAGACCGGCGACGATCGACGGCACGCCCGTCATGACGTCGACGAAGAAGGTGACGACCTTGGCGAGCTTGCCGCGGCCGTACTCCACCAGGTAGACGGCGGTGAGCAGGCCCACCGGGGCGGCCATCGCGGTGGCCAGGGCGACCTGCTGGAGGGTGCCGATCAGCGCGTGGTAGATGCCGCCGCCCGGGCCGCTGGCGATGACGCCCTTCATCGAGTGGCTCAGGAAGTACCCGTCCACCACGCCGACGCCCTGCTGGATCGTGTAGACGGTCAGCGCGACCAGCGGCACGACGGCGAGGATGAAGGCGACCCAGACCACCGAGGTGGCGAAGCGGTCCTTGGCCTGGCGGCGGCCCTCGACCTTGGCCGAGAGGGTGTAGCTGATCAGGAGGAACAGGAGCGCCGAGATCAGGCCCCACTGCAGGTGGCTGGCCAGGCCGCCGGCGGCGCCGATGGCGCAGCCGAGGGCGATCGAGCCCGCCGCGACGGCGGCCGGGGCCCACTTGGGCAGGCGGTTGGCGGTCAGCGCGCGGCCGAGCGGCGGCGCGTCCGACGGAACGGTGGTCGTGGCGCTCATGCGGCCTTCCTCGCTTCGCTCGTCGCGGCGCAGGAGCACAACGCGCACCTCGTGTTGGTTCGCTCGCTCATGCCGAGTACTCCTTGCGGCGGGCGACGATCAGCCGCGCGGCACCGTTCACCAGCAGGGTGATCACGAACAGGACGAGGCCGGAGGCCATCAGCGCGTTGCGGCCGTTGTCGCCGGCCTCGGCGAACTTCAGCGCGATGTTCTGCGCGAAGGTGCCGCCGCCCGGGTCGAGGACGTGCAGCGACAGGACGCTGTTGGAGGACAGCACCACGGCGACGGCGATGGTCTCGCCGAGCGCGCGGCCCAGGCCGAGCATCGAGGCCGAGATGATGCCGGGGCGGCCGAAGGGCAGCACCGCGGTGCGGATCATCTCCCAGCGGGTCGCGCCGAGCGCGAGGGCCGCCTCCTCGTGCATCCGCGGCGCCTGGCGGAACACCTCGCGGGAGACCGCGGTGATGATCGGGAGGATCATGATCGCGAGCAGGATGCCGACGGTGAACAGGTTGCGCGGGGTGGTGCCGGTCTTGGTCTGGTCGAAGATGTACGTCCAGCCGAGGTACTCGTTGAGCCAGCTGGTCAGACCGTCCATGTGCGGCACCAGGAACAGCGCGCCCCAGAGGCCGTAGACGATGCTGGGCACGGCCGCCAGGAGGTCCACCAGGTAGGCGAACGGCTGGGCGATCCGGCGCGGCGCGTAGTGCGAGATGAACAGGGCGATCCCGATCGCGACCGGGACGGCGATCGCCATCGCGATGAGCGCGCTCACGATCGTGCCGAACGCGAGGACGGCGATGCCGAAGACCGGCTTCGGGGCGTCCGGCGTCCACTCGAAGGTGGTGAGGAAGTTGCCCTCGTTCTTGCTGAGCGCGAGGCCCGAGCGCCAGGCCAGGAAGCCGGCGATGGCCGCCATCACGACCAGCAGGAGGATGCCCGAGCCCCGGGCGAGGTTCATGAAGATCTTGTCGCCGACGCGGCTGTCACGCGGTCGGCGTTCCCTGCCTCGCGGGGCGGCAGGGGAGGATGAAGTCATTGGTCTACTCCGGTCTGGTGGCGCCGCCCCGGGAGGGGGCGGCACCATGGCGGCGGTGCCCCGGACGTGGTGCTGGGTCGGGCGTTCCGGTGGGACGGCCTCGGCCCCCCTCGCTCACGGGGCCGCCCCACCGGTGGTCCTGCTGGGTCAGGCCAGGGTCGGGATGACGGTGTTGAGCTTGTCCGTCAGCTCCTTCGGGAGCGGGACGTAGCCCTTCTCGCCGATGGCCTTCTGGCCCGCGTCGCTGGCGGTGTAGGTCAGGAACGCCTTCAGGGTGTCGAGGGTGTCCGCCTTGTTGCCCTTGTCGCAGACGATCTCGTAGGTGACCAGGACCAGCGGGTAGGAGCCCTCGTCCTTGGTCGCGTAGTCGAGCTTCAGCGACAGGTCGCTGCCGGTGCCGGTGATCTTCGCCTTGGCGAAGGTGTTGGCGGCGTTCTCGGCGGTAGCGGCGACCGGCTTGGAGGCGCCGGTGTTGATCGCGGCGCTCTTCAGGTTGTTGGTCTGGGCGAAGGAGAGCTCGGCGTAGCCGATCGAGTTCTTGACCTGCTTGATCTGGGCCGCGACGCCGGCGCTGCCGTTGGCCGACTGCCCGCCCTTGCCGGCCCAGGTCTTGGCGGCCGGGTAGGACCAGGCGCCACCGCTGGCCGCGGCGAAGTAGTGGGTCAGGTTGTCGGTGGTGCCGGAGTCGTCCGAGCGGTGGAAGGACTGGATGTCCGCGTCCGGCAGCTTGGCGCCCGGGTTGAGGGCGGCGATGGCCGGGTCGTTCCACTTGGTGATCTGCGAGTCGAAGATCTTGGCGGCGGTCGGGCCGTCCAGGACCAGGTTGTCGACGTTGTCGACGTTGTAGACCAGCGAGATGAGGCCCGCGGCCATCGGCAGGTCGATGCCCTGGCCGCCGGTGCAGACAGCCTTGGAGGCGTCGACCTCGGCCGGCTTGAGGGCCGAGTCGGAGCCGGCGAACTGGATCTTGCCCTGGGTGAACTGCTGGACGCCGGCGCCGGAGCCGCCGCCGCTGTAGTTGATCGTGGCGCCGGAGCAGGCCGCGCCGAAGGCGGTCTTCCACACGTCGACGGCGTTGCCCTGCGCGGTGGAACCGGCGCCGAGGAGGGCGGTGGGCTTGCTGCCACAGTTGATCGAGGCCGCGGCGGCGGAACCCGAGGAGCCCGAACCGCCGGCGGTCGTGTTGTTGTTGTCCGAGCCGCACGCGGCGAGCGACAGCGAGCTGACGAGCGCCATGGCACCGATCGCGAGGGCCTTGGTGCGGCCGTTCCGCTGGAGCTTCACTGGGTGTCCCTTTCTGTGGCATTGCCTCGCGCGGGCCGTGCGGAGACGGCGGAGCGCGGGGTTTTGCTGTGGTCCGGGGCCCTTCCGGCCCTCCGGTGGTCCCGAAGTTAGGCCGGGTAAGTGACACGACAGCCGGTCGCGAGTGAACGGGGAGTGAACCTCGAACGGATGACAGGAAACTAGGTCAGGTAGTAACGGTTGCGTCACGGCAGGAACTCAGGAAGATCACTTCCCCTGCTCCTTCACCATCGGAAGCCTTCCGTCCGCACCGGCTTCGCTCCCAGGATCGCCAGCAGGGCGTCGACCAGCAACCGGTCGCGGTCGTGGGTCAGCCGAACGCGGGCCTTGGCCGCCGGGAGCCATTCGAGACGGTCCACCTCGCGGTTCGGCCGGAACGCCCCCGCCGTCGGCACCGCCGCCCAGTAGCGGACCTCCTTCGGGCGGCCCTGCACGGGGTAGTGCTGCGCGGGCAGCTCGGGGCCGAGCACGCAGCGGAAGCCGGTCTCCTCGCGCACCTCGCGCACCGCCGCCTCGGCCGGACCCTCGCCCGGGTCGAGCTTGCCCTTGGGCATGCTCCAGTCGTCGTACTTGGGCCGGTGGATCAGCGCGATCCGGGGCCGTCCCAGCCGGCCGCTCTTCTTCGGCCGGCCGGGCAGCCACAGCACCGCGCCCGCGGCGAGGATCACCGGGGCGTGTTCGGTCCGGCCGGTGCTCAGCCGATCGCGCAATTCATGCCGTCCGTGGTGCGGGGGAATGCCCCCAGCCCTCGGCAGGGGGAATCTCCAGCCAGCCGTCGAGGCCCGGCGGGAGTTCGGTCCACCGGCGGCCGAAGGCGTACCGCGCCGCCTCGACCTCCAGCCGTTGATCAGCATGCACCACGCCCAGCACGTAGGCGGTGGCGGGGGTGATCCGCGGCGTGCGCGCCGCCGTCGCCGCGGTGACCGCCGCGTCCGCCGCCTCCTGGTGGCGGCCCAGCACCTCGTCCAGGTCGTCCAGCTCCGACGACGGACGGCCGCACACCTCCAGCGCGTAGCGGGCCCGCTTCACGAGGATGCGCATCCGCGCCCACGGCTCGTCGTCGGCGGCGAGCGCCGTGTCCGCGTCCACGGCGCCGCGGGCCTGCGGGACGGCGCCCAGCCGGCGCAGCCCGTCCCCGCCGTACGGCGTGGCGGCGCGCTGGAGCGGCAGCCGGGCGGCGCTCGCGGTCATCGCGGTGCACGCGGCGGCAGCCTGCGGCAGCAGCACCGCGCCGGCCCGCGCGTTCGCCGCCTCCAGCAGGGGCGCCTCGCCGACCAGCAGCGTCATCCGGTCCGCCAGCGCGTGCAGCCGGGCCGACCGCAGCTCCTGGAGCACGCTGGAGTGCGCCCTCGTCCGGGCCAGCGTCAGCTGCCGGTCCAGCAGCGCCCGCGCCTTCGGCGCGCCCGCGTGCCCGGTCAGCATGCCCGTCCCGTCCGGGTCGGAGCCGCTCAGCGAGTCGAGCGCGCCCAGCAGCCGGACGGAGCGGCGGACGTACCCGGGCTCCAGCGCGAGCAGGTTGAGCAGCCAGCGCAGCTCGGTGCGGGACTCCTGCGCCCAGGACTGCTCGAAGACGCTGCCGAAGGTGTGCAGCAGCCCGCCGATCCGCCGCACGGCCCGCAGCAGGTCGGCCGTGCCGGCCGCCGGCACGACGGCCGTGCCCGGTCTGGCGCCGACCTCGCCCACCGCCAGCGGCAGGGCGCGCAGGAACGCGCCGGCCTGGGCGGTGAGGTGGCTGGAGAGGATGTCCCCGGCGGTCGCGGTGGAGGCCGCCCGGGCCGTCATCGGCGCTTCGGTCATGGCGTGGTAGATCCCCGTTCCCCCGGGTCCGTCCCCCGGGGCTGGTGGCCGACCACCGGAGCCCGTCCCCTGCCGGCTCCGGCGGCTCGCATCAGTGGTCGCGTCAGCGGGAGGTGGCGGCCCGGCGGCGCTGGCGCGAGTCGATCAGCAGGTCCTGGACGTGCCGCAGCGGCTTGCCCCCGGCGTCCTGCGCGTGGCGGGTCCAGGCGCCGTCCGGGCCGAGGTGCCAGGACTCGGTCTCGTCCGACACCCCGAGGTCGAGCAGCCCGGAGAGCTCGGTGCGGTGCGCGGGATCGGTGATCCGCAGCAGCGCCTCGATCCGGCGGTCCAGGTTGCGGTGCATCATGTCGGCGCTGCCGATCCAGACCTCCGGATCGCCGTTGTTGCCGAACACGAAGAGGCGGGAGTGTTCGAGGAAGCGGCCGAGCACGCTGCGGACCCGGATGTTCTCGCTCAGCCCCGGCACGCCGGGCCGGATCGCGCAGATCCCGCGGACCCACACGTCCACCGGCACCCCGGCCTGCGAGGCCCGGTACAGCGCGTCGATCACGGCCTCGTCGACGATCGAGTTGACCTTGAGCTTCACGTAGGCCGGACGGCCCTCGCGGTGGTGGGCGATCTCGTTGTGGATCCGCGCGACCAGGCCGTCGCGCAGACCGCGCGGGGCGGTCAGCAGGCGGCGGTAGGACTCGCGGCGCGAGTAGCCGGACAGGCGGTTGAAGAGGTCCGAGAGGTCGGCGCCGACCTGCGGGTCGGAGGTGAGCAGCCCGAAGTCCTCGTAGAGCCGGGCGGTCTTCGGGTGGTAGTTGCCGGTGCCCACGTGCGAGTAGCGCCGCAGGGTGTCGCCCTCCTGGCGGACCACCAGCGACAGCTTGCAGTGCGTCTTGAGGCCGACCAGGCCGTAGACGACGTGGCAGCCGGACTCCTCCAGCTTGCGGGCCCACTTGATGTTGGCCTGCTCGTCGAAACGCGCCTTGATCTCGACCAGGACGAGCACCTGCTTGCCCGACTCGGCCGCGTCGATCAGCGCGTCGACGATCGGCGAGTCGCCCGAGGTGCGGTAGAGCGTCTGCTTGATCGCCAGCACGTCCGGGTCGGCCGCGGCCTGCTCCAGGAAGGCCTGCACCGAGGTGGAGAAGCTGTCGTACGGGTGGTGCAGGAGGACGTCCCGCTCGCGCATCGCGGCGAAGATGTCCGGCTGGGAGGCCGACTCGACGTCGGTCAGCTCGCGGGCCGTGCCGGCCACGAACTTCGGGTACTTGAGCTCCGGGCGGTCCAGCTCGGAGATGCCGAACAGGCCGGTCAGGTCGAGCGGTCCGGGCAGCGGGAAGACCTCCGCCTCGGTGATGTTCAGCTCCCGCACCAGCAGGTCCAGGATGTAGGGGTCGATCGACTCCTCGACCTCGAGGCGCACCGGCGGGCCGAAGCGCCGCCGCATCAGCTCCTTCTCCAGGGCCTTGAGGATGTTCTCGGTGTCGTCCTCCTCGACCTCCAGGTCCTCGTTGCGGGTGACCCGGAAGGCGTGGTGCGCGAGCACCTCCATCCCCGGGAACAGCTCCTCCAGGTGCGCGCCCATCACGTCCTCCAGGGGGACGTAGCGCTGGGGCGAGGCCTCAAGGAAACGGGCGAGCGACTGCGGGACCTTCACGCGGGCGAAGTGCTTGTGCCCGGAGACCGGGTTGCGCACCACCACGGCGAGGTTGAGGGACAGGCCCGATATGTACGGGAAGGGGTGCGCGGGGTCGACCGCCAGTGGGGTCAGGACCGGGAAGATCTTCTGCCGGAAGAGCGTGTGCAGGCGGGCCTGCTCCTTCTCCGCCAGCTCCGGCCAGCGGACCACCTCGATGCCCTCGGTGGCCAGGTCCGGCAGCACCTCCTGCTGGAACGCGGCGGCATGGCGGGCCATCAGCTCGCGCGAGCGCGTCCAGATCAGGTCGAGCACCTCGCGCGGCTGAAGGCCGGAGGCGCTGCGCTGGGCGACGCCGGTGGCGATCCGTCGCTTGAGTCCGGCCACCCGGACCATGAAGAACTCGTCCAGGTTGCTCGCGAAGATGGCGAGGAACTTGGCCCGCTCCAGCAGCGGGATGTGCGGGTCCTCGGCGAGCTCCAGGACGCGCTCGTTGAACGCGAGCCAGCTGCGCTCGCGGTCCAGGAACCGGCCCTGCGGAAGCTCCTCGAAGTCCTGCTCGTCCACCGACGCCGGCTCCGGCGGCAGACCACGCGCGTTCGACATCCGGGCCGGTGGGGACAGTGGGGCAGAGACGGGGCGAGGGATGCTCATGGGTTCCAGCTCCTCCAGCAGCAGGACGGCGTCCGAACGCGAATGGCTCTGCGGGCCGTCGTCATCGCCCAGCGCCCACCCACCCGGCGCCGTCCGTACAGGACCGGCCGCCGTGGTACGGCCGACGCTGCACGAGCGAGACACTACGGACTTCATCCTGTGATCTTCGCGGCAACAATTGAATCCACGGTAAACACCGCATGGCCAGGAGGAAAGCTGAGTCGGTCGGGGCCGGGGCGGCGGCGCCCCGTGGCTTGCCCCGACCGGCCGTCGCGGCTACACCGCCCGGTCCGTCCGGTACTCGACGCGGTACATGAGGTCCACCTCGTGCACGGTGAACCCCAGTCGTTCATATACCCGCACAGCGGCCCCGTTGTCGGCATCGACGTACAGAAGTACGGTCTCCAGTCCACGCTCGCCGGGGCCCGTGCCGGTCAGGTGACGCAGGCCCGCCGCGGTCAGCGCGCGGCCCAGGCCACTGCCCTGCTCGGCCGGGTCCACCCCGACGACGTACACCTCGCCGAGGGCCGGCTCGGTGGCGGTGGGCTCGTGCACCTTGGTCCAGTGGAAGCCGACGACCTTCCCCCCGCGGGTGGCCAGGAAGAAGCCGGCCGGGTCGAACCAGGGCTCGGCCAGCCGGTCCGCCAGGTCGCGCTCGGTCCAGGCGCCCTGCTCGGGGTGGTGGGCGAAGGCGAGGGCGTTCAGCCGCAGCCACTCGGCGTCGTCCTCGCCCGGACGGAAGGTCCGCAGCTCGATGCCCTCGGGGAGCGGGACGGTCTCGGTCTGCGCGCCGGTGCGGCGCATCTGCCGCAGCTCGCGGACCAGCTCGGCGCCGTACCCCTCGGCCAGATGGCGGGCGGCCGGGTGGCCGCCGTGCACCCAGAAGTCGACGGCGTCGCGGCCGGCTCGGTGGGCCTGCGCCAGGACGGCGTCCACCAGGGGACGGGCGAGGCCGCGGCCGCGGGCGGCAGGGGCGACGACGAGTTCGGCGGCGGGGTTGGCATGGGCACCGGGGGCCGTGGCCTGGGGGATCTCCAGCTGGCCGTAGGCGATCACGGCGCCGGCTTCCTCGGCCGCTCCGCCGGGCCCGGTGGCCTCGGTGGCCTCCAGGAGGTGGATGACACCGGGGCGGGCCGTCTCCGAGGATCGCAACCGGAGCCGGCCCTGCTCGGACACCGCCGCCCGACCGTCGACCGCCTGGGCGTCCGCGAGCACACGCAGGGCGCCGTCACGCTGCCCGGGCCGGAGCACGCTGTCCGCGATGACCGCTGTCTGTTCGTCCATGGAGTGACAATACGTCACCGGGCCCGGCCGTCCCCGGGAATGCGAGAAGCCCCTGATCCGAAGGGATCAGGGGCTTCTCGTGAATGATTGTTCGGCGGCGTCCTACTCTCCCACAGGGTCCCCCCTGCAGTACCATCGGCGCTGTGAGGCTTAGCTTCCGGGTTCGGAATGTA
>NZ_JAQYXB010000685.1:0-302 GCF_036322405.1 Streptomyces sp. SP17BM10
AGGCGATGGGCCTCACCGGGTTACTGACCTTAGCCAAACTCCGAATGCCGGTAAGTGAGAGCGTGGCAGTGAGACTGTGGGGGATAAGCTCCATGGTCGAGAGGGAAACAGCCCAGAACACCGACTAAGGTCCCTAAGCGGGTGCTAAGTGGGAAAGGATGAGGAGTCGCAGAGACAACCAGGAGGTTGGCTTAGAAGCAGCCACCCTTGAAAGAGTGCGTAATAGCTCACTGGTCAAGTGATTCCGCGCCGACAATGTAGCGGGGCTCAAGCACATCACCGAAGTCGTGTCATTCACATAA